>CALKDI010000242.1 GCA_938084065.1 uncultured Alphaproteobacteria bacterium | reverse complement strand
TCGCTTGGATAACGGCCTGTCTTGCGGCTATGCTCAACGCGAGCGGTATCTGTCCAGGGCATCTGAGCCTCCATCTCTTCACAAAGACGGTGAATCACAATCCACTGATATCGTTCAACTACTTTTCGGGCAGGCTCTAAGTATATTACCATAACTGGAATATCTGTGAAATACAAAATTGCCATATTACATTAGTATGCGATATGGCAATATAAATAATTTAATATTGTATGCCTTCATTATCAAAATCACGTTGCCGACGAAACGTGTTTGCACGCTTACAATATCGCCAATAGGAAACCCGAGATCACGCAACGCGACTTGCGGATTAGGGGCTGCTGGTCGCACAATCGTCTGCAACAACAGAAGGAAATCTCATGCAAACCCGACGTTTCGAAGACAAAACAGCCATCCTGACCGGAGGCGCCAAGGGCATCGGTCGCGCCGCGGCGCTGCGTTATCTGAGTGAGGGTGGGCGGCTCGCCGTGATCGACCAGGAGCCAACCGACAGCGACTTTGTCCAGGCGCTGCGCCGCGATGTTGGCCAGGACGCCCAGCGACTTGCCTATATCCAGGCCGACGCGACCGACGAGGCGCAGGTGGCTCGCGCTGTGGGAGAGGCAGAGGCGGCGCTCGGTCCCGCGGATATTTTGGTCAACAATGTTGGCTTTGGCGCCAATCCCAGGCCAATTGAGGACTTGGGCTTGGAGGAATGGAACCAGTTCCTCAGCATCAACCTGACCAGCGCGTTTCTGCTAACGCGGGCGGTATTGCCGGGCATGCGGACCCGCGGCTATGGCCGTATCGTCAACCTGGCCTCGGTCGCTGGGCGCAGCATCAGCGAGATTTCGAACCTGCATTACTCAACCGCTAAGGCGGCGATCCTGGGCTTTACGCGCAAGTTGGCGTTCGAGGAGGCGGCAAACGGCATCACCCTGAACGCGGTTGCACCTGGCACCGTCTTCACTGACCGCGTCCGCACCCGCTATGAGGCACTGCCCGAGGCCGAGCAGGCGCGACGGTTGGAGGAAATCCCGATGCAGCGCGCCGCCCGCCCGGAGGAGATCGCGGCAGTTATCCTGTTCCTCGCCTCTGACGACGCCAGTTACATGACCGGCGCCTGCCTGGATGTGAACGGTGGGCGGTTTATGAGCTAGAGCCCGACCATCCGCCAGACGCTGGCCTCGGTGAAGGGGTTGGCCTCGATTTCTTGGGAGGTCTCGACGGTGTAGGTGGCAACCTGGTGGATGCCCTTGCGCGGCATGAACTGGCGGCCTGGGTCGCCGAACAGCACTGGCGCTGCGGCGCGACGTAGGTGGTGGGTCAGGTCCTCTGACTCGCCACGTGTGTAGCAGACGTCGCCGACCAGGATCAGGTCGAATTGGCCAAAATCATAGCCGATGGCATCGCCTTCCGCCGCGGAAATGTGGTCGGCCACGCCGTTCAGGGCGGCATTCAGTCGGCACACAGTGGCGGCGACCGGGTCGATATCCAGCGCGGTAATGTGAGCCGCCCCGGCCATTGCCGCCGCAATCGAGACGATGCCGCCGCCGCTGCCAATATCGACCACGTGCAGGCCCTCAACCGTCTCTGGCTCATCCAGGATATAGCGTGCCAGCGCTTGCCCACCGACCCAGGCAAACGCCCAGAACGGCGCCCCAATATTGGTCTGGTTCAGGTAGGATTCGGTTGCGTGCCACAGCGGCGTTAATTCCGTCGCCAAGTGCAGCGGAATTTCGGGGACCAGTTTCGTCGCCTCAACGACGGTGTTAACACGGATAAACTCGTCGAGTTCCAATGGCTTAAATCCATCCCAGCAAAAGAGCGGCGGTAACAATCAGGCCCGCATCGCGGTTTGCCCTGAACTTGGCCAGACAATCGTCTGGATCATCAATGCGCAGGGTCGCGACCTGCCAGGCAAAATGTCCAGCCAATACCGCAAGGCCTATCCAAAACCCTGCGCCAAGCGCTGCCAACCAGCCGCTAACGCCGATCAATATCAGGGCCGCACTGTAGAAGCCGGTCAGCCAGGGTTTGGTTGCGCTGCCAAACAGGAGGGCGGTGCTTTTGACGCCGACGATGGCGTCATCCTCCTTATCCTGATGGGCATAGATTGTGTCATAACCCAAGGTCCAGGCAAGCCCGGCGGCGTACAGCAGCAGCACCGGCAAGGTCAGGGCTCCTGCCAATGCTGCAAAGCCAACCAGCACGCCCCAATTGAACGCTAGGCCCAGCACCGCCTGTGGCCAGTGCGTGATCCGCTTGGCGAAGGGGTAGGCTGCAACAATCGGTATTGAGCACAGGCCGACCAGGATCGCGACTGGGTTCAGCACGAGCAGCACTATCGCGCCGACCAAGAGCTGTAAGGCCAGAAAAATCCAGGCCTGCCGAACGGTTACCTCGCCAGAGGGGATTGGACGCAATGCGGTGCGGGCCACCTGGCCATCATAATCGCGGTCGACAATATCGTTATAAGTGCAGCCCGCGCCACGCATCGCCAGCGCGCCGAACGTGAACAACGCGCCATAACCAAGGGCGCTCCAGATGCCGCCACCAAAGCCGCTTACCGCCAGCGCCAACCCCCACCAACAGGGCAATAACAGCAGCCAAGTGCCGATAGGTCGGTCTAGCCGGGCGAGGCGCACATAGGGGTGCAAATGCCGCGGCAACAACCGCTCTGCCGTGCTACGGCGAATGTCAGTTGCCTCGTGCGGATCGCGGGAGAGTGTTGTGCGCTGAGAATTCATTTGATGAGCGGCAAATCGGGTTCATATATGGGGCATGATAGACAATGACCATACCGAACATTCCACCGCGCCGCGCCTGTTCGTAGACGCGACCCTTGCGCCTGATGCCGTTGTATCCCTTGGACCGGAGCAAACCCACTACCTTTTGCGGGTAATGCGGCGACCGATCGGGTCTGAGGTGCAAGTGTTCAATAGCCGCGATGGCCTTTGGCTGGCGCAGATTGGCGGCCAGGATCGGCGGCGCGCGCAACTGGCGGTGAAGACCAACCTGCAAAAGCAACGGGTAACCGATGGCCCGTGGTTGGCTTTCGGTGTGCCAAAACGTCCGGCGCTGGAGATGATCCTGCAAAAGGGCACTGAACTTGGCGTGAGTCAGTTCATTCCTGTGGCAACGCAGCGCTCGCTCAGCGAACGAATTAATCCGGAGCGTCTGGAGCGCATCGTGATCGAGGCGGCTGAACAGTGCGAGCGGCTAGACGTGCCGGCGGTCATGCCGATTTGGCGACTGGCGGACTTCCTACAACAATGGCCGCCAGAACGGGCCTTGCTGTGGTGTGATGAGCGCGGCGGCGGCGTCCCCATTGCTGAGGCGCTGGATGATCTTTTTGGCGATGACGACGAGGATGCCTTGCCACGTCCCTGGGGATTAATGATCGGCCCGGAAGGCGGTTTTGCAGCGGGCGAACTTGACGGGCTCGAAGAACTTCCGTTTGTTACGCGCGTGGCCCTTGGGCCGCGTATCCTGCGGGCTGAGACCGCGGCGATTGCAGCCCTCGCGATTGGGCAGTCTATTGCTGGCGATGGCGACTTGCAGGTGCGTGAACCGTGACGGCCAATATCCTTTTTTCGATGCTGTAGGGCTGCGTGCATGGCAGGACAATCGGGCAGCGCGCCCATCACAGGCAGAGACCAACTGGTTGGCTGGTTTGAGGCCGGCTGCCGAACGCCGGACGCATGGCGTATCGGTACGGAACATGAAAAGCTGGTGTTTCGCCTCTCCGACCTGACGCGCCCCAGCTATGAGGCGCCGGATGGCATCGGCGCTTTACTGCAAGGATTGGCAGACCGTTATGGCTGGCAGCCGATACAGGAGCATGGCACGACCATTGCTCTGACGGACAATGCCGGTGGCTCCATCACGCTCGAGCCAGGCGGTCAGTTTGAGCTTTCTGGTGCACAGCTGGAAACCATCCATGAGACATGCACCGAGGTGCACTCTCACCTGGATCAGGTGCGGGCTGTCTGCAATGACCTAGGGCTCGGCATGGTCGGCGTTGGCTTCGATCCGAAATGGCGGCGGGAGGATATCCCATGGATGCCCAAGGGCCGCTATCGGATCATGCGCAACTATATGCCGAAGGTTGGCTCTCTAGGCCTGGACATGATGCTACGCACCTGCACTGTGCAGGTGAATTTGGATCATTCCAGCGAAGCCGACATGGTGAAGAAATTCCGCGTGTCGCTGGCCTTGCAGCCGCTGGCGACAGCGTTGTTCGCCAATTCTCCGTTCAAGGAGGGCAAGCCAAACGGCTACATGTCCCTCCGCTCCCACGTCTGGACCGATACCGACAACGACCGCTGTGGCATGCTGGACTTTGTGTTCGAGGATGGCTTCGGCTTTGAGCGGTACACCGACTATATCCTGGACGTGCCGATGTATTTTGTGCATCGCGGCGACGATTATGTCGATCTGGCGGGCCGTTCGTTCAAACAGTTCTTGGCTGGTGAGTTGGAAGCGGAAGACCAGGGCCACTTCATCCGCAAGGGCGACAAACCCACTATGGATGACTGGGCCGATCACGTGACCACGGCTTTTCCTGAAGTCCGCCTGAAGCGCTATCTGGAGCTTCGCGGCACTGATGGTGGCCCCTGGAAGCGTCTCTGCGCACTGCCTGCCCTTTGGGTGGGCCTGCTCTATGATCAGACTGCGCTGGATGCCGCTTGGGACCTGGTGAAGGACTGGACGGCGGAGGAGCGCAACTACCTGCGCGATGAGGCGCCGCGTCTTGGCTTGGCCACACCCTTCCGTGGACGGACGCTAGCAGACCAGGGCCGTGAGGTCTTGAAGATCGCCCGGGCCGGCTTGCAGGCTCGCGGTCGGCTGGACGGCGCCGGCAATAACGAGACCGGCTTCCTGGAAGAGCTGGAGCAGATCGTCGCCACTGGGCAATCCCCGGCGGCTATGAAGCTCCAGGCTTATCATGAGCGGTGGGACGAGAGTGTCGATCCTCTATTCCGCGAGTTTGCCTATTAGTCTATCCACCTGACATGATTGGGAGTTTGGTCCGATGCCAATGTTGGAGTTGGGGCCGAATGACGGCCTGTTTTACGAATACACAGCCCCCAGCCGGGATGGCGCCTGCACTTATGTGTTCGTGAACCCGATCACCGGTGACGTTGGCCTGTGGAACGCCGTGATTGTGCCGGCCCTCCAGCAGGAAGGGTATGGCACGTTGGTTTACAATTTCCGTGGCCAGGCGAATTCGCCGTTCAGCCCTGGTTTGGCGCTGACGGAGGATGTGATTGTTGGTGACCTGCGGGCTATCTTGGATCATGTGCAGCCGCCGCGTGCGGTTTTGGTTGGCCTGTCCATTGGCGGACTGTATGCGGCCAAAGCCTATCTGGGCGGTGCGAAAATCGCCGGCCTCGTGCTGATCAACACGCTGCGCCGCATCACGCCCAGGTTGGCCTGGATGAATGACGCGACATTGGTGGCGATGAAGGTCGGTGGGCCGGACTTAATGAAAGACCTGTTGTTCCACCTGCTGGTCGGTGAGCCTTACCAGGAGGCAAACCGTGCCGACTTCCTCAAGCCAGACACCAAGTACGAGCCGCTTGCAGCGGAAACTGGCGCCTACAACCTGCTGACTTGGATGGGTAAGACGGATTGGGACATAGACTGGTCCAAGCTCGATTGCCCGGTACTGCTGGTTCAGGGGTTACAGGATCGGGTGTTCTTCGATCCCGCAATCGTTGCGGAACTGGCCGGGACGATTCCCAAAGTCATTCGTGTTGATGTTCCCGAAGCCGGCCATATGCTGCCCGCAGAGTTGCCGGATGCATTCCTGGCCGCAGTCAGTGGTTTCCCGGACTGACTCTAGGCGATATCAAGGCGGCAATATCTGCTTTCCGACGTTCGCATAATCGTTAAACTCTTGCGAGTAAGTACCCCACCACGCATGCCGAACTAGGGATTAAGCTGATGTCTATACGCGCAACACTCAAAGGCGCAGTCGCTGCCGTTTTGCTATCGGTAGCCAGCACCGCCGCTATGGCCGACGGAGCGGCGCCATCGGTCAAAGCGCTGACCAATGCCAGTCCGACCCACGTGCTGTTCGTTGGCAACAGCTACCTCTACTACGGCGACAGTTTGCACAACCACGTGCGCCGCATGGTGATCGCGGCCGGCATCAATGATGCAAAGGGGTTGAAGTACAAATCGGCGACGATCAGCGGTTCAGCACTGCATGACCACAACATCGATAGCTATATTCTGAACGACAAGCTGCGGGTCAAAAAGCCGTTCGACGTGGTCATCCTCCAGGAAGGCAGCGCGCTCGGCTGGTCTAAAAAACGCCCTGGTGTCTTTAAGAACACCGCAACCGAATTCGCAGCGAAAATAGCGGCAGCCGGTGGCGAAACCGCGCTCTATATGACCCATGCCTACGTGGCGCCGCACAAGCGGTTTGACTCTGCGATGACCGCGACACTGGCCAAGCACTACACAGAAGTCGGCAATGCTGTCGGTGCGTTGGTGATCCCCGTCGGCTTGGCATTTGAAGAGGCCTACCGGCAGCGCCCGGACCTCCAGCTTCACAAGACGTTCGACGGGTCACATCCGGATCTGATTGGCACATATCTGGCCGCAGCCACGGTGTTCGCCAGCCTGTACGGCCAATCGCCGGTAGGCATTCCGTATGACTATTATGGCCAGATCGACAAGGAGACGGCCAACTTCCTGCAAGAGGTCGCGCAGAAAACTGTGACAGAATTCTACGGTAGGTAGTGGCTGACCCGACGGCGGCAAGGGCGCCTGCCCTGCCGCCGTTATTTTGTCAAAGCTTAGGCCAGCGTTTCCGCCAGGCGCGAGTGGAAGGCCTCTTTGGCTTCAAAGCCCGGCTCTTCCGCAAATGCCTGCTTGGTCCAGGCCATCAGGGTCGCGTCATCGGCGTTGATATCCCATTCCTTGCCCGCTGGCTGCGTGACATGCCACGGCGTATCGCAGAACATCTCAATGCCGTTCTGCTCTGGGTCTTGAATGTAGATCGACCAGGTGTTGCCGTGAGTGGTCGGCCGCATGCTGACACTTTCACCCTGCAACGCTGCGATCTTGCCCCGCAATTCCGACATCCCGTCGAGGCGGAAGGCTATATGCGCCAGGCTGTTGCTCGGGCCCTCGTCCTTTCGCATAGGCACCATCGCCACCTGATGATGCTCGCTCGGGTGTTGGCTGAGGAAGATGATCTCGTTCGGCCCGCCACCAATATGGCCGCGGTCCGTAATCTGGAACCCCAGAACCCGGGTGTAAAAATCCAGCATCCTGTCTGCATCTTTGACGTACAGAACCACGTGTGACCATGTCATTGCCATCGGCGCTATTCCTTTCCAACGGACGGTTTGTAGGGCAGCATACCGATAGCAGGTGGGTAGGGTCCAGCCACATCGCAATGTCTATCAGAACCACCGCCGTTTACAGGCGATAGTATCCGCCTTTAAAATCAATGTGCGCTACGATGCTATGACTTATCATGAGCGGGAGAAACCTTCGTGGATCGTCCTTACCTGTTGTTTTTGGGTGATGTTGCCGACCAACTCGCAGCCAAGACCGCGCACGGCATTGCCGATTGGCGGCCTGAGTGGTGCGTTGGCCAGCTACGCCTGCCTGGGTGTAAAGCTGATACCGGCCTTGCCGACCTGACGCTGGAGGAGGCTGCGGCCAAAGGCGCGAAAACGCTGGTGGTCGCCGTCGCTAACTCTGGCGGCTCAATGCCGGAGCATTGGACCGATACCATCGTCAAAGCCATCGGGCTGGGCATGGATATCGCCAGTGGCTTGCACGTGCGCCTCGGGCAATTGCCCGCCGTGGCCGCCGCAGCCACCCAGCATGGCCGGAAGCTCTACGACGTGCGCTATACCGACCAGACCTTCAACACAGGCAAGGGCTTCAAACGCGCGGGCCTGCGGTGCCTGACCGTTGGCACCGATTGCTCCGTCGGTAAGAAATACACGGCGCTGGCGATCACCAAGGAGATGGAGAAACGCAAGCTAAAGGTCGATTTCCGCGCGACAGGCCAGACCGGTATCTTCATTTCCGAGCGGGGCGTGGCCATTGATGCTGTGATTTCCGACTTTATCTCCGGGGCCGCTGAATGGCTGACGCCTGAGAATGAGCCGGATCATTGGGACATTGTTGAGGGGCAGGGCTCTTTGTTCCACGCTGCATTCGCGGGCGTTACTCTGGGCTTGTTGCATGGCGCACAGCCGGATGCGCTGGTGCTGTGCCATGAACCAACGCGCACCCACATGCGGGGCCTGCCGCATGCACCGATCCCGGCGCTGAAAGATTGCTTTGAGCCCTATCTGGCGATGGCAGCTTTGACCAACCCGGATTGTCGGTTTGTCGGTATCAGCCTCGACACGCATCTGCTGTCACGGCACGCTGCTGACCGCTTGTTGAAGAGCACAGAGGATCAGTTTGGATTGCCGTGTGTTGATTCGCTGGCCACCGGCACGGCGTCGATTGCCGATGCTTTGGAAGCTCTATGCGCGAACTAAGGGCGGAGGCGGAAAGCTTCCCAATCCGCGGGCAGTTTGCCATTGCCCGCGGCTCCCGCACCGAATCGCTGGTGGTGACCGTCACGCTCTCACAGGGGCAGGCGTTGGGCCGCGGCGAGTGCGTCCCCTATGCCCGGTACGATGAGACCACCGACAGCGTGTTGGCTCAGATCGACAGCGTGCGCGCGGCGATGGAGGCGGGTTGTGGCCGTGGCGAACTAGCGACGTTGTTGCCAGCAGGAGCCGCGCGGAATGCGCTGGATTGCGCTTTGTGGGACCTGGAAGCGAAGCTGACCGGACGCCGCGCATGGGAGTTGGCTGGGCTGGTCGCACCGCCTGTGCTGACGACGGCCTACACCCTGTCATTGGATACGCCGGAGGCCATGGGCGCCGCTGCGCTGGAGCAGGCTGCGCGGCCCTTATTGAAGGTTAAGCTGGCTGGCGATGCTCTGGATCAACAGCGGGTGGCCAATATCCGCAAAGCCGCACCACAGACCAAACTGATCGTTGATGCCAACGAAGGCGCATCACCCGCAACTGTGCAGGCGCTGTGCCAGGCGATGGCGGATCTGGGCGTCGCCATGGTGGAGCAACCAATCCCAGCTGGACAGGATGCGGTGCTGGCAACATTCGTCCACCCTCTGCCCATCTGCGCCGACGAAGCATTTCATACTCGGAGCGACCTAGCACAGATTGCCGAGCGCTACGACCTGGTCAACATCAAGCTCGATAAAACTGGCGGCCTGACGGAGGCGTTGGCGGTGCTGGAAGAGGCAGAGCGGCGGGGCCTGGATGTCATGGTCGGCTGCATGCTGGGCAGCTCTCTCGCCATGGCGCCAGCGACTGTGGTCGCGGCCAGGGCCAGCATTGTCGACCTGGACGGGCCATTGTTGCTCTCCCGCGACCGAGAGCCGGGCCTGACTTACGATGGCAGCCTGTTGCATCCACCATCAGCGGCGCTCTGGGGCTGAGGATGGTCGGGCGTCCAGCTGTATTCTTTGACCGAGATGGGTGTCTCAACGACGATATCGGCTATCTCCACGAGATCGCCAAATTCCGCTGGCTGCCAGGAGCAATGGATGCGGTGCGGCTGGTCAACCAGAGCGGCACGCTGGCCTTTGTCGTCACCAATCAAGCCGGGATCGCCCGCGGGCTCTATACGCCAGGGCATGTGGAAGTGCTGCACGGCTGGATGAGCCAGCAACTGGCTGAACGCGGCGCTTGGATCAACGCTTACCGCTTTTGCCCACATCACCCTGATATCGGGTCAGGGCCGTATACGCGCAGTTGCACCTGCCGCAAGCCAGGGCCGGGCATGATCTCAGAATTGGCAAAAGCTTGGGGTGTTGATCTGACCCGCAGTTTCCTGGTCGGCGACCGGCCTACAGATGTGGCGGCGGCGGCGGCGGCGGGGATCACAGGCTATC
>CALKDI010000241.1 GCA_938084065.1 uncultured Alphaproteobacteria bacterium | reverse complement strand
CATCCGACGCAAACGCAAACGATCAGGCTGGTCCAATGAATTCGCCAGAACCATCATCGGCCAAATGCGATAGCCCTGGATGCGCAAGCCCTTGCCCTTGCTCCGCTGTCGTGAGAGTTTGGTATAAACAGATTCACCCTTAATGGAGACGCTTCTCATGAAATTAGGCCTATTGATGGGCTATTCCGGCTCTGACATGAACGTGGCCATGGAAAAGGTGCACGAGGCTGAAAGCCTTGGCTTCGATTCCGTCTGGACGTCGGAGGCTTGGGGCACCGACGCTATGACCCCGGCATCTTGGATTTTGGCCCAGACCAAAAACATTAAAGTCGGCACCGCCATCTGCCAGATGCAGGCACGCACCCCGGCTCTGGCCGCGATGACTGCCATGACGCTGAACTTGATGAGCGGCGGACGCTTCATCCTGGGCATTGGCCCGTCAGGTCCGCAGGTGATCGAGGGCTGGCACGGTGTCCCCTATGGCAAGCCGCTGAAACGCACCAAAGAATACATCGAGATCATCCGCAAAATTCTGGAGCGCAAAGGCGCGCTGGAATACGACGGCGAGCATTATCAAATCCCCTACACCGGCCCTGGCTCCACCGGCCTCGCGAAGCCGCTGCGCTCGATCTTGCATGGCGACCCGCAGATGAAAATCTACTCCGCTAGCTTTTCGCCCAAGGGTGTGGAGAATGCGGCTGAGGTTGCTGACGGCATCTTCCCGATTTTCATGTCGCCAGAAAAATACAACCTGTTCGGCGAGCCGCTGGAGAAGGGTTTTGCCAAGGTTCCAGGAAAATCCCTGCAAAACTTCGACATGATGCCCTTCGTCGAGTGCGAGATGGGCGACGACCTGGACGCCTGCCGCAAGCCGATTAAGGATCACATGGGCTTCTACATTGGCGGCATGGGCGCGCGCGATAAGAATTTCTACAACGACTACTGCAAAAACCTCGGCTACGAGGCTGCTGCGGTGGAAATCCAGGACAAATTCCTCAGCCGCGACCGCGAAGGCGCCTTTGCCGCCGTGCCGGACGCACTGGTGGACGAAGTCGCTCTGGTCGGCCCGAAGGGGCGGATCAAGGAGCGTCTCCAGGACTGGAAGGCCGCTGCCAAGGAGCGCAAGGTCGACAGCATGCTGCTGCGTGGCACGACCTCAGTCGAAGCCATGCGGTTTATCGCTGAGGAAGTGCTGTAACAACCCATTTCCGTCATTGCGAGAAACGGAGTGACGAAGCAACCCAGGGGCCCGAGGCTGCGTCCTTTGGGTTGCTTCGCTCGGTTCGCGGACTCGCATTGACGGATTGAGAGTAATTTGATGCTCCCCAACTTCACTGCCCAGCGCATCGCCATTGGCGACAGCGAGTTGCATGTCCGCACCGGTGGCTCCGGCCCGCCGCTCTTGCTCTTGCACGGCTACCCACAAACCGGCGCGATGTGGCACCAGGTGGCACCGAAGCTGGCCGAGCACTACTCCCTGGTGATCCCCGACCTGCCCGGATACGGTCAAAGCCAAGGCCCGGCTTGCGACGACGCCTTCCTGGCCTATTCCAAGCGCACCACCGCCCAGACCATGGCGGATCTGATGACCAATTTGGGCCATGACAAGTTCCGCCTCGCCGGCCACGACCGCGGCGCACGAGTGGCCTTCCGGTTGGCGCTGGATCACGCCGAGCGGGTGCAGAAGTACGCCGCTATCGACATCGTCCCGACCCTTGATCAATGGGCTAAAATGAACGCTGACAGGGCGATCAGTGGTTATCACTGGCAGTTCCTGGCCGTGCCAGCTCCCCTGCCAGAAAAGATGATTGGCAGCGACCCGGACATGTATCTGGCCCATCTGCTGCGCCGGTGGGCCGGGAATTTTGACGCCCTGACCCAGGGTTCACTCGACGATTATCACGATGCCTTCCGCCGGCCAGAAGTCATCCACGCCACCTGCAATGACTACCGCGCCGGAGCAAGCATCGACCGCGTCCACGACCAGGCCAGCCGCGACGCTGGCGAGAAAATCCAATGCCCTGTGCATGTGATTTGGGGCAAGGGCTACCTCTCCAACCGCGCCGGTTCACCCTTGCCCGTCTGGCAGCAATGGTCGGATGACGTCGCTGAAACTGGCCTCGACTGCGGGCATTTCGTGGCAGAAGAGTTGCCTGATGAGTGCGCCCGCGCCATGCTGGCATTCTTCAAATAAAAACACCCAAGGAACCTCCCCCATGAAACTTGGTCTCTCTATCGGTTATTCCGGTGCGCAAATGGACCTGCCGGTTGAGCGCGTCCAACTCGCTGAAAAGCTCGGCTATGACAGCGTCTGGACGGCGGAGGCTTATGGCTCCGACGCGGTGACGCCGCTGGCTTTTCTTGCCGCCAAGACCGAGAAGATCAAGCTCGGCACCGGCATTATGCAGCTAGCCGCCCGCACGCCCGCCAACGCCGCCATGTGCGCTGGCACGATCGATGCAATGGCGGGGGGAGGGCGCTTTCTCCTGGGGCTCGGTGTTTCTGGCCCGCAAATCGTTGAGGGTTGGTATGGCCAGCCATGGGGTCGTCCCTACTACCGCATCAAAGATTACGTCGAGATCATGCGCAAAATCTGGGCGCGCCAGGAAGGCCTGACCCACGAGGGCAAAGAGATCAGCCTGCCCTATACGGGTGAGGGCGCCATGGGCATCGGCAAGCCGCTGAAATCCATCCTGCATATGAACCCAAAGATCCCGGTCTATATCGGCTCTGGCCAAGAAGCCTCGGTCCGCCTGACGGGAGAGATCGCCGATGGCTGGTTGCCGCTCGGCTTCGTGCCGGGCTCGCTGGACGAGTACAAGCCCTGGCTGGAGCAAGGCTTTGAACGCGCCCGCAAAAAGGGCGAGGACAAAGGCTGGCACAATTTCGACATTCACGCCGGCGTCTTCGTCAATGTGGATGACGATGTGAAAGCGGCTATCGACCGCCTGAAACCGCGTGAGGCGCTATATGTGGGCGGCATGGGCGCGCGCGAGAAGAACTTCCACAATGACCTGATGTGCCGCCGCGGCTTCGCCGATGCTGCCGCTCGGGTGCAGGAGCTCTACCTGGCCGGGCACAAGAAAGAGGCGGAAGAGGCGGTGCCGGACGAATGGATCGACCTCAAATCCCTGATGGGTCCGCCGGCGCGCATCAAAGAGCGCTACAAAGCGTGGGATGAGTGCGGGGCCACGTCTCTAACCGTGCGCAGCGCTCAGGAAGAAGCTATGCACGTGATGGCCGATGCAGCCAGGCTAAACCAGCCGCGGTAGCTTTATTCACCCGCGCAGAAATGCCAAACACCCGGCCTCTTCCAGGGCCGGGTCGATGGTGGTTCGCGCAGCGTCTGACAAATCAGCATACAGCGAGATTAGCCGCCCATAGCATTGCGCTTGGTAGCGAAAAGGCAGCTGTTGGTAATCGTGGCCATCCAAGTCAACCACCACCATCTTCGCCCGCTCCTGCACCGCCGCTGCGTTGGCGCGCAGGAAGGGCAGGTACCAGCGCCCGGCCATTGCCAGCAGAGCTTGTGCCGCATTTAGCAATGGCTCGCGAGGTGACAGCCACTCGCCCTCAACACCAGAGCAATCATGCATTCGCTTTATCCAGTGCAGAGTTCTGGGCGCGGTCTCGCGCATGATCGCGGCGCTGGTCGGATCAGCGGAGAGTGTGTGCAATTGGCTGGCTATACCAAAATCCGCCAAGGAGGGCCGCGACCCGAACAGGAACCGGTCCGTCGCCACAAACCCCTCCATCACTGCCAAGACTTCGCGATAGAGAGCCTCGAACACAGGCGCATTCTCTGGGGTGCAACCGACAAAGGCCTTGCGTGAGACCTGACGGTCGACAAATTCGGTGGTCAGCGCTTCCAGCTGCTCGTTTTCAGCATTTGGGTGGGCATCATCCATCACCCACATTGCCCCGGCCCGCTGGTCCACTGGGCGGTCAAAGCGATAGTGGAATAGCGCCTTTACCAACCACTCGTCGGCAAAATCCTCAATCAGTGCGGCAAGGAAGGCCTGGCCCTCATCCGCCGGCACGACCGAGCGTTCGCCTGGAAACAGTCGCTCCAGATCCAGGATGATCGGTGTGCTGTCCGTGTGATACTCACCGTCGGGGTATTGCACGACCGGCATGATTTGCGGTCGTACGTTGGCCGTCTCCGCAAAGAATTGCGGCATGCGCCCCACCCAGACGTGCGGCAGCCGCCGGTAGCGGAACACGGATCGCACCTTTACGGCATAGGGCGATGCCTCAATGCCGATCACGCGAAAGAAAGGGCTCATCGGTAGGCCTAGCTCGCTGAGGGGCGCGCCATTAACGCTTTGTTGGCCAGGCACCAATCGTCCACGGCGTCGACCAGACCGTCCAGCTCCGCTTTGCCCATCGGTAGTGACAGCACCATCATGTTGCGGCGTGCAACATAGAAACCGCGCTCCAGCATACCCAGATGGAATAATCCACGCGCCGCAGCTGGAACCTTGTTCGAATCCGTCGGGCTCA
>CALKDI010000240.1 GCA_938084065.1 uncultured Alphaproteobacteria bacterium | reverse complement strand
TCTGCCCCGGCCAAAACCGGGGCAGCAATCGCGCGCTCTTCTTTTGGTAAGGACTAGATCGTTATGGCATTCACAGCAGCAGATGTGAAAGAGCTCCGGACGCAGACCGGCGCTGGCATGATGGATTGCAAGAAAGCATTGCAGGAAACCGACGGTAATATCGATGCCGCGGTGGATTGGTTGCGGACCAAGGGGCTCGCCGCCGCCGCCAAGAAGGCCGGTCGCGTCGCAGCCGAAGGCCTTGTGGGCATCGCCACTGATGGTAACCGCGCCGCTGCTGTAGAACTGAATGCAGAGACCGACTTTGTCGCTCGCAATGACCAGTTCCAGAAGTTGGTGTCTGACATTGCCGCTTTGGCAATAGGCACCGGTGACACGGTTGAAGCCCTGGGCGCTGCCGAGTTGACTGCTGGTAAGTCTGTTTCGGCCTCAATCACTGAAGCAATTGCCACCATTGGCGAGAACATGAACCTGCGCCGTTCTGCGCAGATCTCCGTCAGTGAGGGCGTAATCGCCAGCTACATGCACAACAGCACCGCGCCGGGCCTCGGCAAGATCGGTGTGCTGGTTGGCATTCAGTCATCTGGCGATGCCGCTCGCTTGAACGAAATTGGCCGCCAGGTGGCGATGCATGTTGCTGCCTCCAACCCGGTGTCCGTCAGTCGTGACGACGTCGACCCAGTATTGGTCGAGCGCGAGCGTCAGGTGCTGGTTGAGCAGGCACGCGACTCCGGTCGCCCTGAGAATATCATCGAAAAGATGGTCGATGGCCGGATGCGCAAATTCTATGAGGAAAGCGTGCTGTTGGAGCAGGCATTCGTCATTGATCCGGACACGAGCGTCGGCAATGCAATCGAAGCCGTGGCCAAAGAATTGGGCACGCCGATTACCTGCACCGGCTTCGTCCGTATGGCTCTGGGCGAAGGCGTCGAGCGCGAGGAAAGCGACTTCGCTGCCGAAGTCGCAGCCACACTGAAAAAAGACTAGCCCCACGAAGACTTAAGGTCAGCACACCATGGACGGCGAGCAATCCGAAGGGCCGCATACTGGCGAGGCTTCCATAAACGGGAACCCAACTGGTTATAAGCGCGTTTTGCTCAAAGTCTCCGGTGAGGCCCTGATGGGCGAGCAGCAATACGGGATTGATCCAGAAACGGTCGCCCGTATGGCCGACGATATTGTCGGCGTGTGCGGCATGGGTATTGAGGTCTGTGTTGTCGTCGGCGGCGGTAACATATTTCGCGGCATCAAAGCCAAAAGCTGGGGAATGGAGCGGACTACCGGCGATCACATGGGCATGTTGGCCACTGTGATCAACGCGTTGGCATTGCAAGCAGCGCTGGAAAGCCGAGGGCAGGCGACTCGCGTCCAGTCCGCTATTCCGATGTCGAGTGTGTGCGAACCCTATATCCGGCGGCGTGCGCAGCGGCATTTGGAAAAAGGCCGGGTGGTGATTTTTGCCGCCGGCACAGGCAATCCATTCTTCACGACCGACACTGCCGCTGCATTGCGTGCGTCCGAGATGGGCTGTGACGCGCTGTTAAAGGGCACACAGGTCGACGGTGTCTATAGCGCTGATCCTAAGAAAGACCCAACCGCCACCCGCTATGACCGGTTGCGGTTTCTGGATGTGTTGGCGGGCGAGTTGGGCGTGATGGATACCTCCGCCATTGCACTTGCCAGAGAAAACCGCATTCCTATCCTCGTGTTTTCGATCCACACGCCCGGCGCATTTGTGCAAGCTTTGCGCGGCGAAGGCCGTTATACGATCGTGACCGAATAAATCTGTAGTTCGCGTGCGCTGCGGCGAACGACTTGATGCTTTGAGGAGACAGTAAATGTCTAACAGTGATCTGGACGATGTCAAACGGCGCATGGATGGTGCGCTTGAATCGCTAAAACGTGACTTTGCAGGCCTGCGCACTGGCCGGGCCTCGGCAGGTTTGTTGGAGCCAATTACCGTTGAAGCCTATGGCTCAGCTATGCCATTGAGCCAGGTCGGCACCATTGGCGTTCCAGAGCCGCGCTTGCTGACAGTGCAGGTTTGGGACAAGTCTATGGTGGGTGCAGTGGAACGCGCAATCCGTGATTCCGAACTGGGCCTCAACCCCTCTGCTGATGGTCAGTTGGTGCGCGTGCCAATTCCAGAGCTTTCAGAGGAACGCCGCAAGGAATTAACCAAAGTCGCTGGTCGCTATGCGGAGCAGGCAAAGGTTGCCGTCCGCAATGTCCGTCGCGATGGCATGGATCTGCTGAAGCGTCAGGAAAAAGATGGCGACATCAGCCAGGACGAGCAGAAAAAGCTGTCTGAGCAAATCCAGAAGTTCACTGACGACCACATCAAGCAAATTGATGAGACGGCTGCGGTCAAAGACAAAGAGATTATGCAGGTCTAGTGAGCATCTGGCGGTTCTGTCGCCGATGGCTCCTTTCCCATGATCATGGCCAATCAGCCCCCACCTGAGCCCGCGGAATTGCCTTCGATCCCGCGCCACATTGCTATCACGATGGATGGCAACGGGCGTTGGGCATCTGCGCGGAAGTTGCCGCGGGCAGCAGGTCATCGACGTGGCGCCCAAGCAGCGAAAGAGACAGTGATCGCTGCGTTGGAGCTTGGGGTGGAATACCTGACGCTCTTCAGCTTTTCCTCCGAAAATTGGCGACGGTCGGCGGAGGAGGTCAATGATCTGATGGGCCTGCTGCGCTATACAATGCAGCGCGAGGCCAATGACATGAAAAGCCGCGATGTGCGGTTGCTGGTCATCGGCGACCGGGCGCGGCTTCCGGCAGACGTGCTCAAGACTATTGCGGCGATGGAGGCTAAGACGGCTGCAAATCGTCAGCTAACGGTGGTGATTGCGCTCAGTTATGGGGCGCGAGATGAAATTGTCCACGCTGCTCAGCAATTGGCGATAAAGGTTGCGGCTGGGACGCTCGATCCGTTGAGCATCGACACGGAAATGTTTGGTCAGCACCTCTACACGCACGACATTCCCGACCCTGACCTTTGCATCCGCACCGGCGGCGAACAGCGCATTAGCAATTTCTTGCTGTGGCAGGCGGCTTATGCGGAGTTCGTGTTTACTGACACCTTTTGGCCTGATTTTGACAAAGCTGCCCTAGCAGCGGCAATAGCCAGCTTCCAAGCGCGAGAGCGCCGGTATGGTGGGCGCGTTGTTGGATAAGCCAACAGGAGCAAACGGCCCCGTACGCACTGACCGTCTGAGTCATCGTTTGGCGGCGGCCTCAATAATGGTGCCGGTAGCACTGGGACTAACCTGGTGGGGCGGTTGGCCATTCTATCTCCTGATCATTGCGTGCGCCGGTTTGTTAGCGCGAGAGTGGGCGCGCCTTTGCGGTGTGTCGCCGGTAAATCAAAATGGTTTGGCTCTGATTTTGGGCATTGTGCTGCTGCTGTTTGTGGCAGTGTTGGAACAGCGGCATCTGACGGCGGCAGTGGTTGGCGTTGGCCTATTTTTGCTGCTTGTGATGCTGACCGTTGGCCGCGTTGGGTCGCGGTGTGCGCTCTGGTTCGCGTTGGGAGTGTTCGCGATCTTGCCAGCGGGCCTCAGTTTGGTGTGGATGCGGGCGCTGGAACCTGAAGGTCTTGGCCTGATATGCTGGGTGATGGCTGTGGTCTGGGTGGCTGATAGCGCGGCCTATGGTGTTGGCCGTACCATCGGTGGGCCATTGTTGGCACCGCGGATTAGTCCAAGCAAGACTTGGTCAGGCCTAGTGGGTGGTTTGGTTGGTGCCTGTCTGATTGGGGGATTGGTGGCGATGCTGTTAGGGCATGGCGGGTTTGCGCTGGCGGCTCTTGCTGGATTGTTGGTTGGAGGCGCCTCTGGCTTGGGGGACTTGTTCGAATCGTATTTCAAGCGCAGGTTCAAGGCTAAGGACTCCGGCGGTTTGATCCCCGGCCATGGTGGAGTTTTGGATCGGCTTGATAGTCTGCTGGCTGCCGCTCCGGTAACAGCAGTGCTGTACCTCGCAGGATGGAGATGGCTATGAGCGGGCGACGCAGCATCACCGTCCTGGGGGCGACCGGGTCCGTCGGCGAAACAACCTGTGCCTTATTGGCAGAGGCGCCAGAGCGGTTTCGGGTTGAGGCCCTGACGGGGAATCGCAATGCAAAGGCGATGATCGTGTTGGCGCGGCGGCTGCAGCCTGCCTTTGTTGCGATGGCAGATGCCCAAGCGGCAGCTGATGTGCGCGAAGCATTGGCTGGCCTGCCGATCGAGGTAGGCTCCGGCGACGAGGCTGTGCTCGCCGCGGCAGAACGGCCTGTAGATTGGATTATGGCGGCGATAGTTGGCGCGGCTGGCTTGGTGCCAACCTTGGCGGCGACCGCGCATGGCGCGACAGTGGCGCTAGCGAATAAGGAAAGCCTCGTATGTGCCGGTCACTTGC
>CALKDI010000239.1 GCA_938084065.1 uncultured Alphaproteobacteria bacterium | reverse complement strand
GTCGGTGGTGCGTGGACGCCCGCCCGGTTTCGCTGGCGGCAAAAATGGCGCAATCAACGCCCATTCCTGATCCAGCATGTCGCGTGGATAACGGACTGTCTTGCGGCTATGCTCAACGCGAGCGGTATCTGTCCAGGGCATCTGATCCTCCATCTCTTCACAAAGACGGTGAATCACAATCCACTGATATCGTTCAACTACTTTTCGGGCAGGCTCTAAGAGGCTGCGGGTACCACAAACCACCAAAATTCCCTTTCCCTGAAACCTCCTCCTTTCCCTGAATCAAGTTCAGGGGAAGGAGGAGCTTGGATTGGGCGAAGGGCGCTTTGGTCTCTAAGACCCTACGCCGGCGGCAGCGCTAACCCGCCCAGGAACGAGCGGAGTAGGGGCACGCCCATACCAGTTTGTGAACTGGTGGCGAGCACATAAGGGTAAGCGGCGACGTGGCTGCGTGATTCGGCCAGAATGTCGGCCTTCATCTTCTCCAGCGCGCCAGCTGGCATCTTGTCGGCTTTGGTTAGCACGATCTGGAAGGTCACGGCGGCCCGGTCCAGCAGTTTCATCAGCACCAGGTCTGATTCTTTCAGCCCATGCCGGCTGTCGATCAGCACACATAGCCGTGCCAGCGGCACCCGGCCTTGCAGGTAGGAAAAGACCAGATCAGTCCAGTCCTTGACCTTGCTTTTGGAGACCTTGGCATAGCCATAGCCCGGCAGGTCAACCAGGGTTAGTCGGTCCGCGAGATTAAAAAAGTTTAGTTGCTGCGTCCGGCCCGGTGTTTGCGAGGTTCGAGCCAGCGTGTTCCGCCCGGTCAGTGCATTCACCAGCGAGGATTTGCCAACGTTGGAGCGGCCGGCAAAGGCAACTTCTGGTAGGCTAGCCGGCGGCAGATCACCCTGTTTGGCGGCAGCCCAAAAGAATTGGCATTCACGCGCAAACAGCAGGCGGCCATGTTCGATGGGTTCCGGCTTCTCGTAATCTTCCGGATCCAAGGGTTCCATGGTCTCTGCTGCGCCGCTCACCGTTATTTTCCCTTTTTGGACTTGGCTGGCGCAATCCGTGCCGCCGCTTTTTTCTCGCGGTCTTCACGCTTAGCTTTCCGCATGATGACGGCCTGTTGCAGAATCGATAGACTGTTGTTCCAGGCCCAGTAGATCACCAGACCCGCCGGGAACTTCGCCAGGAAGATGGTGAAGATCAACGGCATGAACAGGAACATCTTGGCCTGGATTGGGTCCGTTGGCTGCGGGTTCAGGCGTTGCTGGATGAACATGGTGGCACCCATGATCAGCGGCCAGGCGCCAAAGTGCAGGATGTCAGGCGAATTCCATGGGATCAGACCGAACAGATGAAAAATATTGGTTGGATCGGGCGCAGACAGGTCACGAATCCAGCCGAAGAATGGCGCATGCCGCATTTCGATGGAAACGAACAGCACCTTGTAGAGGGCGAAGAACACCGGAATTTGGATCAAGATGGGGATACAGCCAGCCGCGGGATTAACCTTTTCCCGCTTGTACATGGCCATCATTTCCTGCTGCATCTTTTGCCGGTCGTCGCCGTATTTCTCCTTCATCTCCGTCATTTTCGGCTGAAGCAGCTTCATCCGGCTCATGGCCTTGTAAGACTTGTTGGCCAGCGGGAAAAACAGCAGTTTGATGGCGAAGGTTGTGATCAGAATAGCAACGCCAAAATTTCCGACTATGCCGAAGAGCCAGTTCAACACGTAGAACAGCGGTTTTGTCAGAAAGTAGAACCAGCCGAAATCAACGGCGCGGTCGAACAGCGGAATCCTCAGATTTTCCTCATATTCATCAAGCAGCGCCACCTCTTTTGCGCCAGCGAACAATCGGGTTGTCACCTCAACCGGCTGCCCGGGGGCAACGACCAAGGCACCAGCGCCGAGGAAATCAGTTTGGAACTTGTCGCGGTTCTGCACCAGGCTGTGCAGCATTCGGGTCTTATAGGTCGATTTCTGGTCGGGGATTAGCGCGGCTAGCCAATATTTGTCGGTAATGCCGAACCAGCCACCGGTGCTTTCGAAATTGGCGACACCGTCGTCGACGAGATCGTCGTAATCCAACTCCTCCAGCGTCTCATTAAACACGCCAATTGGGCCTTCATGCAGGATGAAGAAACCAGAGGTTTTGGGCATGCCATCACGACCGATCAGGCCGTATGGATATAGAGTTGCAGCTGCTGTGCCCTTCGCCTCAACCCTGTCGGTGACGGCGAACATATAGCCTTTGTCGATGGCAATTGTCCGGCTGAACAGCATGCCGGCACCGTTGTCCCAGGTGAGGGTGACCGGGGTGTCGATTGTTAGTGTGTTGCCGCTGCTGGTCCAAACCGTTTCATCGTTCGGCAGCACAATAGTTGGACTGCTGGCGACCCAGCCGAACTGGGCGTAGAAACCAAATTCGGTCCCGCTCGGTGAGAAAAACACCTCGTTGGCGGAGTCTTCCTCGACCGAAACCCGATAGTTTCGCATCACTAGGTCGTCGATGCGGCCACCGCGTAAAGCGATGGAGCCGGATAGGCGCGCAGTGTCGATGGCGACCCGCGGGGCTTCCTGCAATTTCTCCGCACGCTGTACAGCCGACGGAACGGCGGGCATAGCCGAGCCTGGCGCGGCAGGTAAACCACTTGGAGCATTGGGCGCGCCGGGTTGAGACGTACCCGGCTGACCGGTTTGAGTTTGACCAATTTCCGCGCTCTCTGGTGGCGTCGGAAAGAAGTATTCCATCAAGGTCTGCGATCCGATCAGGATCAGCAGTGACAGGGCGATGGCGAGAAAGATATTGCGCTGGTCCATAAGCGGTCGCTCGGTCCGTTCGCACTAGAGGAAAAAATAGGATTTCGCGAAGTACTTAGCGCGACTAGGGCACGGGATCAAAGCCGCTACCGCCCCAGGGGTGACAACGGACGATCCGCCGCGCAGCCAATGCGCCACCGCGCCAGGGGCCGTGACGCTGAATTGCCTCCATCGCATACTCGGAACAACTGGGGGCAAAGCGGCAGGTTTTGGGGAAAAGCCAGCGCAAGCCATAACGGTAGATGGCAACCAAGCCCAGGAAAAGCCACCGAATCATGCGGGTTTGGCCGGGGCTTGCCCGCGTGGTCGGCGTGGCCGCCGTGGTTTGGCTCTGCCGGAATGCACCTGATCAACCACACGTTCCAAATCCAGGATCAGATCAGCGAATGGCCTGTCGATCGTCGCAGTGCGACCGACCAGCACATAGTCCAGTCCAGGACGTGCTTTCGGGCCCAGTACGGCCTCAGCCAACACACGAAGGCGCCGTCGCGCGCGATTGCGGGCAACGGCGTTTCCGACTTTTTTGGATGTGGTGAAGCCGACCCGTGCCGGCGTGACGCTATCCGCTGGTTCGTCCCGCTTGTAGGCTTGTAACACCAGCCCAGGGGCTGAGGCATGCAGGCCCGAATTTGTGGCGCGGACAAACTCGCCGCGTTTTTTTAGGCGCGGCAACATCTGGTCAGGCCAGCAGGAGGCTGACGTAGTCTAGGCCGACAGTTTCTTGCGGCCATGGGAGCGGCGATTGTTGAGAATTCTGCGGCCGCCAACCGTCTTCAGGCGGGCGCGAAACCCGTGGCGGCGCTTGCGGACGATATTGCTCGGCTGGAACGTGCGTTTCATAATCTTGTGACTCTTGCGCAAGAGTGCGCCACCCATAGGAGCGGCAGCACCAGAAATCTCGGAGAGCGCGGCTTATACGGGGTAGCGGGCCGGTTTGTCAAATTCCCTTGGGGGCGCCGCGGTGATGGCGTACAATTGCCTCATGGCAAGTGTTACCTCTTATTATGCGAATGCCGCTGCGCCGGTCCGCGCCGATATCATTGTACAGCATGAACGGGTGTTACAGCACCTGGCCACGCCCGGCAGTTGGTATTCCGGCGCTGAGCGGCTGGCGATCGCGAAAGCCGCCCGGGAGGCGCGCGATTGCCGCCTCTGTCAGGCGCGCAAGGATGCTCTCTCTCCCCTTAGTGTTCAAGGCGAACACGATCATGATGGCGATGTGCCGGATATCGTGATTGAGGCCGTGCATCGCATCGTTACCGATCAGGACCGCCTCGGTGAATCCTGGTTTCAGGGGCTGATGGGGCGAGGGTTAACCCCTGGCCGGTATGTTGAGATCGTCGGCGTCATGGCGCATACGGTCAGCATCGACACCTTTGCCCAGGCGATGGGTCTGGCACCTCTGCCTCTGCCGGAGCCGGTAGCGGGCGGGCCTTCTGGCTATGTCCCGGCCTGTGCAACGCCAGGGCCTGGTTGGGTTGCGACTATCGCCAAGGACAATGCTAGCGGGCCGGAAGCCGATATCTATGCCGAGATGAGGGGCGCCAACATTCAGCGGGCTCTGACCCTGGTGCCGGACGAGAAACGCTCCTGGTTCGATCTGGTCGGCGTGCAGTACCTGCCCCAGGCCTGGATGCGCGATTTCTCTCAGGAATTCCGGGCGATCAGCCATGCGCAGATAGAGTTCCTGGCGGCCAGGGTCTCTGCACTGAACCGATGTATGTATTGAACGACCAGTCATTTGGTTCTGCTCCGTGCGAGTGGCGAAGAAACTGGTGAAACCTACGATCTCTCTGCAATCCACGGCGATGGGTCGGATGGCGGCGGGGTTGCCGCCGGTGTCGAATTGCTGGCGTTTGCGGATACTCTGCTCGCCAATGACGACGCGGCACTGACCCGGGCGCGGGAGAACTTACGCCAAGTGGTTGGTGACGAAGGGCTGGTGGACGCAGCCGGCGTCGCCGCCACCTTCAACGCCATCGACCGAATCGCAGACGCGACCGGCATCCCGCTTGACGATCGAAACGCCGAGATATCGGCCGATTTCCGCGCCGCGTTGGGCATCGATTCATACGCCGCCGGGCGGGTTTAAGAGCACCCGCCGGGCGTGATGCCCGGCGGATACCACTTAGCGATCATTGCTAGGCCGCGATCTGCCGAGAGATCTCGGCGATATGGCGGTGATCTGTGCCGCAGCAGCCGCCAAAGACGCAGAGATCGGGCAGGCTGACCTGCAGGGCCCGATACTGCCCGCCAAGTTCGACGGGGTCGCCGACGTCCAGTTCGGTGCAGGCCTCCAATTCCGCATGACTCATGCAGGACGCATTGGCGCGCAACCCTTTGATGCGCCTGGTCCACAGCTCCCCATTTGCCACCGCATCAGCGAAATGGGTGGGGTGGGCGCAGTTGATCATGTAGTAGGCCGGAGCCACCTTGGTCTCCGCATCCACCTGCATGACAGCGTCCGCCAACGATTGACCGGTGGGCAGGCGTCCGTCCGTTTCCAAGGTGAAGGAAATCGCAACGGGCATACCGGCGGCAGCGGCTGCCCGGGCGATGCCGATCGCCTCCTCCACATAGTTCAATGTCAACGCCGTAATCATGTCGGCCTCCGTCGAAGCAAAGAGCTCCATCTGCGGCAGGTGGTAGTCGGTCGCTTCGTCCGCGGTCATTTGGGCGCCCGGGACGTAGCCATCGCCGCGCGGGCCGATATCGCCGCTGATCAGAAACGGGCTCGACCGCGTCTCGTGGGCATTGCGGATTTCAGCCAGCAGAGCCACTGCCCGGCGATGGGTTTTCTCCATCTCGGCCGGCGTATAGTTCATCGCGGCGGCCCAGTCCGGGCTTGCGCGCCAGGTTGGGGTGCCCAGGATCAGGCCCCTTTTCGATGCGAGCGCAATTTCGATATAGGGCTTGAAATAGTCGCAGATGATCTGCTCGCCGTTCTCGATGCGGAGCAGGTGCGTAGCAGAGAAAAACGGCAGATCGATGTTTTTGTGAAAGACCATTGTTGTCTCCATTCCACCATCGGATAACATAACTGTCCCATTCAACTGGGGCAGGCGATTGCGGTATTTGGCAGTGGCCATTGGTGATCTCCTGTTTGTCGTTCAGTCATTCCAAAGATGGCCCGAACCGGCAGATCAAACCACCGAGCACATGGTTCACTCTCAAAAGAATAATTTATGCATAAATTTCAGATGGATACGTCCGGAACCCGTATCCTGTGTGGTTTACTTCACCCCGCTACTGTACCTGCGGTATAGTTAAATTGTCCGACATCCGATGATGCTGCGGGCAGAAAGGCGGCGACGTATGCGCAAAGGACAGGAAACCAGGACCCGGGTTATGGATATCGCCGAAGTGGCGATCTTGTCCAAAGGCTATGGTGCGACCTCTATTGAGGAGATCATCGAGGAAGCCGGCATCACCAAAAGCGGCTTCTTCTACCACTTCCCGGACAAGCGTGCGCTCGCCCTTGCGCTGCTGCTGCGGTATGTCGAGGCCGAGGATGCATTCTTTGACGACCTTTTCGCCCGCGCCGAGGAACTGCACGACGACCCGCTGCACGCCTTCCTGATCGGGCTCAAGCTGTTTTCGGAAATAATGGCTGACCTCCCGAACGGTCATCCCGGCTGCCTGATCGCCACGTACTGCTATAACGAGCGGCTGTTCGATGGCGAGATCATGAGCATCAGCAAGCACACAATGCTGGCCTGGCGACACCGTTTCCGCGCCATGTTCGAACGCATAGCTGACCTCTACGAGATGGAGGACCCGGTCGACCTGGATCATCTGGCCGACATGGTGTCCAACACTGCGGAGGGCGCGATCATCATGGCGAAATCCTTGCAGGATCCGCAGATTGTGCCGCAGCAGATCCTGCTGCTTCGGTCCTATCTCAAGCTGCTGTTCCAGCGTCGCAAGGTGCAGTAACCGCCGTCGGCTTGAGCGCTTGGCTTAAGTGTCGTCGCGTGATAGCCAATCGGACAGAAGAAAACACATCTAAGGCCGCCTGCCATGAGCAACCTCGTTTCCGCACGCCACACCGTCGCCGACATCATGGCAGCGCAGGAGTTCTATCACTCGCGCAACTGGACGGACGGGCTGCCTATCGTGCCGCCGACGGCGGAGGCGGTGGAGGCCGCGCTTGAGTGGGCGATGCTGACGCCGGATCACCTGGTCGGGATCGAGCCGGTGCGGGCACGCCATATCACGGCCGAAAAGCTGGCGATCAACAGCGTCATGGCTGGGTGTTTGCCCATGCACTTCCCGCTAGTGGTAACCGCGTTTACTGCTATGTTGCAGGAGCCGTTCCTGCTGCATGGCTGCACGGCCAGCACTGGCGGCTGTGCAATTCTGACGATCGTTAATGGACCTTGCCGGCAGGAGTTGGGCATGAGCGGCGGGTTCAACGCGCTCGGCTCCAGCGACCGGGCGACCACGGCGATAGGCCGGGCGGTTCGGCTGGCGTTGGGCAATTTGCTGGACGTGCGACCGGGCGATGTGGATCGCTCCACCCTGGGGCATCCCGGCAAGATCAGCTATTGCGTGGCCGAGGACGAAGAGGATTCGCCTTGGCTGCCATTGGCGGAGGAGCGCGGAGTGCCAGAGCATGCCTCCGCCGTCACCGTTATGTCGGCAGGCGCGCCGCGTCAGATCATGAATGAGTGGACCACTGACCCGAAGGAAATCCTGGCGACCTTCATCGCCGAGATCAAATCCTCCATGCGCCATTATTCAATCTATCCCGGCAACTACGCCATGATCGTGCCGCCGCAATTGCGCTCGCATTTTGCTGAGAATGGCTGGACGAAGGCCGATATCCGCGAATATGTCTATGAGCACGCTCTCATTCACCGGCGCGACTGGGCCGATTGCGGCAAGGGCGCGGTGGTTGGCAGCCGTGGTGATACTGAATACCGGGCATTGTCGGAGCCGGACGACCTGCTGATCGTGGCGGCAGGCGGCCCCGCCGGTGGCTTTGGCGCTATCATCCCACCCTGGTTTGGGCCGAAGAGCAAAGCCTGCACCGTTGCCGTTGGCGCCTGTGTTGATTGTGAGATTTAGGAAAGCGAGAGGTTACACATGAGTATCGAAGTTCTAGACCCGACCTATGGCGGAGGCGCGGCGGAATTCGCGCTTGCCCCACGGTTAGAGTCGCTGGCGGGGAAGACGTTTGGCGTCATCTCCAACGGCAAACGGGGCACGCGCCCCTATTTCGACGCATTGGAACGTATGCTGTTGGCGCAAGGTGCGGCGCGCGTGGTGACGCACATCAAGTCCAATTACAGCGCCCCGGCTGATGCGCACATCATGGCGGAAGTGTCCCAGTGGGATGCAGCTTTCGTCGGCATCGGTGATTGAGGCAGCTGTTCGTCGTGCAGTTTGCATGACGCAATAGAGGTCGAAAAACTCGGTGTACCGGCGGTGGGCGTGATGACCACCAAATTTGTTAGCGCTGCCGATTTGATGGCGCGGGTGCTGGGCGCGGATGGCTATCGCTATGTGGCGATTGAGCATCCGATTTCGAGTGCAGGCGATGCGGCATTGACAGAGGAGGCGGCACGGACTGTGGCCGAGGGTAGTGCTATTTTGCTGGGTTAGGGAGGCGGGCGATATCTCCTCTCGTCGTCATTGCGAGCCGAAGGCGTGGCAACCCAGGGGCAACAGCCTGAGGCTACTGGGTTGCTTCGTTGCTGCGCGCCTCGCAATGACGGTCGAAGAGGTGGTTGGCTGATGTTGGTTCGATTGATTGAAGGGCTTTCGCCGCTCCAACCACCCAACGTCAGATTACGCCGTCTTTCTTGAGGGCGGCGATGTCATCCGGCGTCAGGCCCAGCAGGCCGCCGTAAATCTTGTCATTTGCGCCACCAAACGCAGGCCCCAGGCTTTTCAACTCGCCCGGTGTGCGGCTGAGCTTAGGCATCACGCCCGGCACCGTCACAGGGCCTAACTCCGGCTCATCAAGAGTGACCAGGTTCTCCCGCGCAGCGAATTGCGGGTCATTGAAAATGTCCTCGACTGAGTTGATGGCCCCAGCAGGCACCTCTGAGGCCACGCACAAAGCCAGCACATCCTCTCGGCTCATGCTCACGGTCCATTCGCTGACCAGGGCATCCACGGCATCGCGCCCGGCCAAGCGGTCTGCGACCTTGCCATACAGCGCGATCAAATCCAGCCGGTCCATAGCGTGAGAGAGCCGCTCAAACATCTTGTCGTTGGTGCAGGCTACTGCGATCCACTTGCCGTCGCCGCACTCAAAATGGCCGTGTGGGCAGGCGTTGAGTGTGCCCATGCCCTCCCGCTCCCGCACCTTGCCGGTGGCGGCATAGGCCGGGACGAGTTCATCCAGCACGCGGTAGACGCTTTCATATAGGGCCATGTCGATTTCCTGGCCTAGACCGCCAGCCTCAACCTCCCGCAATGCCATCAGCACGGCGATTGCGCCGTACATGCCAGTCATATAATCGCCAAGCGACGTAGAGCCAGGCGTTACTGGCGGTCCGCCGGGCATGCCAGCCAGATGGGTCAAGCCACCGACGCCGTGGGCGATTCGCGCGAATCCGGGCCGGTCACGATACGGGCCGGTCTGGCCGTAGCCGGAAACGCGCATCAGGATCAGGCGGGGGTTGATCTCTGAGAGCACATCATAGCCCAGGCCCCATTTCTCCAACGTGCCGGGCCTGAAATTCTCGCAGACCACGTCCGCCATACCGACGAGCCGCAGGAACAACTCCTTACCCTTTGCCGAGCGCAGATCGAGGCTGATCGACTGCTTGTTCCGCGCCTCTGTTAACCACGCTAACGAGGAATCAGCCCGTTTGCTGGGCGTGCCGTAGCGCCGCCACGGGTCGCCGCCATTGGGATGTTCGACTTTTATCACTTCTGCGCCAAACTCACCGAGAATCGTGGCACAATGAGGGGCAGCAATAAACGTGGCGATGTCGAGGACACGGACGCCATCCATGGCTCCGGCTTCGGGCTTTCTTGGCAAAGGCACGGTTTGAAACACTCGCTGTGGATAGTGTGGACAAAAGCTGTCGCATGCACGTGACAGGGCTCGCTAGGCAGGATAAGCCAGAAGCCTGGAATGCGCCATGTCAGTTGCGCCGCAGCGGAAGAAGGAACGGTAGCCTCGTGGTGAAGTCTGCACGCCTGTTTGCTCATCTCGCCCTGGTGGTCTCGTTGGTCTCTGCACTGGGACTGGCGGTGAACAGTGCGGCATGGGCTCAAACTGGGATGCCGTTGATCGGTGGCCAGAGTATTATCGGCGGCAATCCCGACTTGCCGTTTCTGCTGGAAGCCGACGCGGTGCGGTTTGATGAGGCGTCGGATACCATTATTGCTGAGGGCGATGTTCAGATCTCGCGAGAGGGCCGGGTTTTAACCGCTGATAAGGTTGAATACCGGCGGGGCGACAAGATCCTGGCGGCCAAAGGGCATGTCGTTCTGGTTGAGGCCACGGGTGAGGTATTGTTCGCCGAAGAGGTGGAACTGACCGAGCAGCTGGATCAAGGCTTTGCGGTTTCGCCTCAAATTCTGCTGCCAGATGGTTCTCGCGTGTCGGCCCGTGGCGCCAAGCGCCTTAGCAAGGATCGTTTTGAGGTCTATCGCGGTGTCTATAGCCCGTGTGCGATCGCAACATTTTGTGGCTTCACCGGCCCGCTTTGGCAGGTCCGCGCTGAGACTGTCGGCCATTCCGATTCGCGTAGGGAGCTGGAATTTCGTGACGCGACACTGGATATTTTTGGCATCCCGGTGGCGTGGCTGCCGTATTTTTCTCTGCCCGACCCGCGTGTGAAGCGCAAGACGGGATTCTTGGTGCCGACATTTGGGACGGACACCGATCTGGGCTTTCTGGCGCGAGTGCCGTTCTTCTGGAACATCGCGCCAAACCAGGATTTGACTCTGACCCCGATTGTGACGTCACGCGAATATCCGGTTGGGCTGATAGAATATCGCCATCTGTTCTCGTGGGGTGAAACTGCGGTGGAAGCCAGCTTTGGCATGGTGGAGCGGCGAGAGAATGACGAGGTCATCGGTACCAATCCTCGCGGCCACATCAAATGGACAGGTAGGGCCAGCGTGAACGAAAACTGGCGGGCGAATGGCCAATTGTACCGCTCCAGTGACGATACCTATCTGCGGCGGTTCAAGATCGATAGCTCCGGCGTGTTGCGCAGTTTTGCGACGCTGGAGGGCTTTTATGACGGTGCCTATATCAACGCGACGGCGTTTAGCGCGCAGGATCAGCGGGTCGACTTTACCGAAGATGACACACCTGATGCACTTCCGTACGTCACTGCAGATTATCGAACGGAGTTGGGCAACACGGGCTTTGACCTGACTGCAAGAGGCGGATTTCACTCGCTGTTCCGCTCGAATGGCGCCGACTCACAACATTTTGCGACAGAGGTTGGCGTTGGGCGCGAATGGCTGGTCAATGGCCACGTGCTGGAGGCAAAAGCCAGCGTTCGTGGGGGTATCTTCAATGTGCAGGATGTTCCCGGCCAAGCTGACGACAACGAGATAAGCGCGCGAATTTTGCCGCGTGCGACTGTCGGTTGGGCTTATCCCGTGTTCCGGGCCGTGGGGGACGATGCTGTTCTGACGCTCACGCCGCGGGTGATGGCGACAGCGACCGTAGGATCCTCAAACAGCAGCATCCTGCCGAACGAAGACAGTCAATCGGTTGAGTTTGACGCGACGGCACTGTTTCGACCGACCACCGCTGCTGGCAGGGATCGGTTCGACGACGGGCACCGGGTGGATTATGGGCTGGAGGGCGTACTGGATATTTCCGGCGCGCGCTTTACCGGCTTGCTTGGCCAGTCCTACCGGGTGAATTCCAGCCGCGATTTCGGAAATGGCACCGGCTTGGATCGGCCATTTTCCGATATCGTGGTGGGTGCGGGTGTACAGATTGACAATTGGCTGGATGGCGCTAGCCGTGTGCGCTGGAATACCAGCAGTGGCGGGATATCTGCGGCTGAGACGCGGTTGCGTGTGGGCTATGATCCCATCCAGGTATCGCTGACCCACACAATGCTAGATGCCCGAACCGCAGACGGCAGTACGTTGGACCGTATTCATCAGATCGACGGCACGGTTCGCGCGCGGTTTACCGACCACTGGGCAGGGTTTGCGCGCCATCAGCGCGATCTCGACTCAGATCGGGCACTGCGCTCGCAGATCGGTCTGTCTTATGGCGATGAATGTTTGCGGTTCGAAACGGTGTTCACCCGCGAATCGTTCAAGAATGCTGAGGTTGAGGATGACAATTCCATCATCTTCCGTATTTCACTGCGCAATTTCGGCTCCAGCAGTAACAATCGCCAGAGTTTTGCCAAGGAATGACCGCAACTGACGACACCGGCCCGGACGAAGCGGGGCAGGGGCCGTCACTGCAACGCGGCTTTGCCATCGTGCGCGAGGCGCTGCGGGATATGCCGAACCGGCCCGGCTGCTATGTCATGCGCGATGACGATGGCCAGGTGCTGTACGTCGGCAAGGCAGCATCGCTGGCTAAGCGCGTGCGCAACTACGCCAACCCCACCAATCTGCCGAACCGCATCGTCCGGATGATTTCCGAGACCGCAACGCTGACTACGACGGTGACGGACAGTGAGGCCGAGGCGCTGCTCCTCGAAAACAATCTGATCAAGTCGGAACGGCCCAAGTTCAACATCTTATTCCGCGACGACAAGAGCTTCCCCTATATCGAGCTTTCGGCTGGGCATCAGTGGCCGATGCTGTCCAAGCACCGGGGGGAGAAGAAGCCGGGGAACACTTATTACGGCCCGTTTGCCTCTGCCGGCGCGGTGGAGAACACGATTGTCTCATTGCAAAAGGCATTCCAACTGCGCTCCTGCTCCGAGCATATCTTTCGCAGCCGCACCCGGCCTTGCCTGTTGCACCAAATCAAGCGCTGTTCGGCACCCTGCGTTGGCATGGTGAGTGCGGTGGACTATGCCGAGACGGTGGAAGCCGCACGGAAATTCCTGGTGGGGGGCAGCAATGAGGTGCGCCAGATCTGGACCACTCGCATGCAGACCGCGGCTGAGAATATGGAGTTCGAGCAGGCTGCGATCTATCGCGACCGGGTACGGGCGTTGGGCTTGGTGCAGGCGCGGCAAGGGATCAACGTCGAGGAGATGGGTGACAGCGACCTGTTCGCTCTGGCCAGGCAGGGGGACCGGGTTTGCGTGCTGGTCTGGTTCTTCCGCGCCGGGCAGAACCAGGGCGGCAAGCCGTACTACCAAAATGTCGATTCGTCGGTGACGGCGGCGGACGTGATGGACAGCTTCCTGGCGCAATTCTATCACACCCACCCGGTGCCAAAGACCGTGGTGCTGTCGGAAACGCCGACGGATCGTGACCTGTTGCAGGAGGCGCTGAGCGCACGCGAGGGCAAGCGCATAGCTCTGCTGACGCCGCAGCGCGGCCCGCGCCGGCGGGTGGTGGAGCAGGCGGTGGAGAACGCTCTGCACGCCCTCAAGCAGCGCATGAACCAGCAGGCGGGCCATGCGCAGGCGTTGGAGGCGATCGCCGCGTCGTTGGGGCTGGAAACCGTGCCGGAGCGGGTGGAGGTCTATGACAACTCTCACCTGATGGGCACGCATCCAATGGGCGGAATGGTAGTCTATACCGCCGAGGGCTGGCTGCGCCGAGCCTTTCGCCGGTTCAAGATCGGTAAGCATGGCTCTGGCACGGCGGGCGACGACGACTATGCCATGTTGCGTGAGGTGCTGTCGCGCCGCTTGCGTAAGTTGGCGGATGAGGAAGACTCAGATGCCGAAAGCCACACCCGCCCGGACCTTTTGCTGATCGATGGCGGCAAGGGCCAGTTTTCCGCCGTGCGAGGGGTGCTGGAGACGCTGGGCCTGACGGACATCGCGATGGTGGCGATTGCCAAGGGGCCGGATCGGGACGCCGGCCTGGAACAATTTATCTCTGCCGAGAGAGGCGCATTCCGGCTTGCCCCGAATGATCCGGCGCTGCTGCACTTGCAACGCTTGCGTGACGAGGCCCACCGGTTTGCTATCGGCGCGCATCGGCAGGCACGACAGAAGCAGGTGCGTGGCTCGCAACTGGATACGATCCCCGGCGTCGGGCCGAAGCGGAAGAAGCAGCTATTGCTGCACTTTGGCTCGGTGCGGGGTGTGACGCGGGCGAGTGTGGATGAGCTTTCCAAAGTCGGAGGCATCAACCGGGCGGTGGCGCAGAAGATCTACGACGCCCTGCATTGAGGGGCGTTCACGATTCCCCGCCGCCGCTTCGTAATGACGGCGACGTGAGATATGGGCTGCTACTGGTGCGAGTATAGCGTTGCCCCAGCCACTGGAACCGTCGCCTTCAGGATTGTGCCGGTGTCGCTTTCGGTGATGAAGAGGTCTTTGTTCTCTGGGCCGCCGAACGCGACGTTGGTGGTGGAATGGCCGGTCGGCGAGTTCACGCGGTAGAGCGGTTGGCCGAGTTTATCGAACACCCAGATCGCGCCAAGACCGACATGGCTCACCACCAAACCGCCATCTGCCGTGATCGAAATCCCGTCCGGGCCCATGCCGCCGCTCATCTGAATGAAGGTGCCGACTTTTGAGACCTGATTGTCCAGCATGATCGGCAAGCGCCAGACAGCGTTGGCTCTGGTCACGGCGACGTAGAGAATCTTATCATCCAGGCTCCAGACTAGGCCGTTCGGGCTGGGGATGCCGCTCATCATGCAGTCGAGCTTGCCGTCTGGTGACAGGCGGAACACGCGGCCTGTCGGGTCTTGGTGGCCAGTCTGGCCCTGATCGGTCCAGGCCATGGTGCCGTCGCTGGCGAAGGCCAGGTCGTTGCAGCCCTTGAAGGATTCGAGCCGGAAGCGGGTGCAATGTTCGGTCACTGCACCGGTGGCCGGGTCGAGCTTCATGATGCCGTGCTTGTAGTCGGCGATATAGATGCTGCCGTCCTTGTGGATCCGCAGGCCGTTCGGCTCGCCATCGTATTCTGCCACCAGATCGACCTTGCCGGAGGGAGCGGCGCGGAAGATGCGGCCCCAGGGGATGTCGACGAAATAGAGGTTGCCGGCGCGGTCAAAGCTCGGCCCCTCAACAAAGCAGTCGATGGTGGCGCCGGAGCGGTTGATATCGGCCCAGACCGAGCGTTGGCCGGGGCGGCGGTATTTGGCGGGCACTTCGCAGAAGACTTCCGCGGTGATGGTTGGGGGCACGGGATACCAGGACATGGGAGAATTTCCTCGAAGATGTTGTGGCTGGTGGCGATTATGGGGCTGCGCTGGCCAATACGTCCAGGAAGCCGGCAACGCCCGCGGCAACGGTTCCGTCGTTCATCACATAGCGTACATCCGGCCCGATGACCTCCAGCGCTGCAGCACGGGCGAGGCGGCGTTCGATGTCGGCGGCGGTCTCTCGTCCGCGAGCCTCCAGTCGGGCGCGCAATACGTCTGGCGGCACGATGACGGAGACAACTATGACGGGTGCAAATGCTGCCCGCGCCGTATCCAGAATGCCGCGAGAGACGTTGGCTATGACGTGCTGGCTATTGGCTAGGGGGGCGGTTTCGCTCGAGGCGATGCCATAGCGCAGTTCGTGTGCGCCCCAGTCGAGAGCAAAGGCGCCGGCGGCCTTGAGCCGGGCGAATTTTGTGAGGGAAACCTCCACATGCATCTCGCCGCCTGCATCGGCTGGGCGGGTGATGGTGCGGCGGGCGAAGTGGTAGCGCTGGTCGCTGGCCAGGGCGTCGCGAGCGCCATCCAACAGCGTGTCCTTGCCGGCTCCGCTGGGGCCGACAACCAGAAACAATGTGCCGGGTGCCGCAATGGGTGGCATGGATCGGGTGGCTCGCGGTTAGAGTGCAGGATCGCGTTATTATAGCGGGCTTGGACAGGGCCGGCTATGCTCGCCTGCTGTTCCACTGCATGCTTGGAGACCTCTTGAATGATCGATAGCGCGCGCGGCTGGGCCATGGTGGCAGCGACATTCTCGTTGCTGTTTCTGGCATTTGGCGCGGCCTATGCCTTCACGGCCTTTTTCCCATCGTTGGAGGCGGAATTCCAGGCCAGCCGCCAGGATGTGGCGCTGATCTTCGCCATTTCCGGCTTTTTGTATTTCATTCTGGGCGCGCTCAGCGGGACCATCGCCGATCGGATTGGCACGCGGCCCGTGGTGATGTTTGGGGTGTTGTGCTGCGGCGGCGGGATCATCTGGGGCGCGTTTGCTGAAAGCCTGATGGAGGCCTATCTGGCCTTTGGCTTGGGCATTGGCGTCGGCATCGGTTTCTTCTATGTGCCCGCCATCGGCGCGGTGCAGCGCTGGTTCACGGTGCGCAGAGCAATGGCGGCCGGCTTTGCGGCAGCCGGAATCGGTGCTGGCACTATGCTGATGCCCGGCATTGCCAAGCTGTTGATCGCTGAGCCGGGCGGATGGCGTTATGCCTATGGCACCATCGGCATCTGCGTGCTGGTGCTGGGTTTTATCGTGGCGCTGCGCATCGACGATCCGCCGTCACACAGCTCTGCCCGACGCGCTGGCACTGGCTTGCAAGGGGCAAGCGTGGGTCAAGCGTTACCGTCGCGCGGCTTTATCTTGCTCTACCTATCGTCTTTGATGCTGTCGCTGGGTCTGTTCGTGCCGTTCGTCCATCTGGAGCCCTATGCCATCGACAAGGGCCTGGGGGAGGGGACAGGCGTGTTCCTGCTGATGCTGATCGGCGTCGGCTCCACCCTTGGCCGGTTTGTGTTGGCCAGCCTTGCCGACAAGATCGGGCGGCGCAATGCGTTGGCGCTGATGTATGCTGGCGTTGGGCTGATGGATCTGGTCTGGTATTGGGGCGGCAGCATCCACGTGCTGTACGGGTTCGCCGTGGTCTATGGCCTGTGCTATGGCGGCTTTGTCGGCACCGCGCCGGCGGTGTGTGCGGATTATTTCGGGGTGAAAAAGCTCTCCAGCATCATCGGTTGGCTCTATACCAGCGTCGCATTTGGCACGTTGTTAGGGCCGCCGTTGGCAGGCCGGGCGTTTGACCTGTACCAAAGCTATGACCTGCCGATCCTGATCGGTGCGGCAAGTGGTTTGACCGCAGCAGTCTTGGTCATGCTGATGGGGCCGCCGCGACGGTGGGCGTAGCGGAGAATTAAGTGTCTGCCTCTCGTTAGAGCGACCTTACTTCCAGCGGGCACGCCACCACGCGATAGCAGCGGTATCGCCCGCCTTAATCTCTGCATCCGTCAAAAGAACGTGCTGGCCGCGCCGGATCGACCGGGCTTTCTCTCGTCCGATCGAGGCTTGCGGGTGGGCTGCTGCGATGGCGTACCACTGGTAGGCGGTGGTGGTATTCGGTTTTGTGCATTGGCCGTGTTCATACAATCGGCCAAGAAAGACCTGGGCTTCGACATAGAAGTTATGGGCCAGATCCTGCACCAGTTTGGTGCCTTTGGCGCAATCAGGCCTGACGCCATTCCCCTCAATATACATCAGGCCGAGAAACACTTGTGCCCGCGGGCATCCGTTGCTTGCCAGCCGTTTGATGGTTGGCACCGATGTTTGCTTGGTACCAGCTACCAACTGGGCGATGGCCGGGTCTATCGCGGCGAGACATTTAGGGGAATCGGTGACGGCAGTCTGTGCAACTGCGGGCTGTTGCATCAGCAGGAGACCTAGCAACAGGCAGGCTGCAATTCCCGTTCGAATCAATAGCACTGACTTTAGTCCGCTGCTAGCGCGCTGACGCCGAAGGTCCGGCGCAATGCTTGTAGCGCAGGCTTGGTGTGCTTGGTGTCGATGCGAATGCCGACGGTCATACCTGCACGCAGCGGAGCGTCGTCGAAGTTCTGCTCGATCAGGCGTAGCCTGACGGGTAGACGCTGGACCACCTTGACCCAGTTGCCGGTCGCATTTTGCGGCGGCAACACAGCAAACTCCGCCCCTGTCGCTGGGGAGATGCTCCAGACTTTGGCTTCAAATGTTCGATCTGGGTAGGCATCGACGACGATTTCTGCGGTTTGACCAACCTTCACGTTGGTCAAATCAGTTTCCTTCAGGTTTGCTTCAACCCAAGGTTCGTCGGTTGAGATCAGCGAGAACACTGGCTTGCCCGCCGTCACATACTCACCAAATTGCAGGCGCATGTTGGTGATGATGCCATCGCCAGGCGCATAAACGGCTGTGCGCGACAGGTCGAGTTTGGCATCACGCAGCATGGTTTCTTTTTCTTTGTACATCGGGTGCCGGCGAGCATCCATGTCCTGGTCTCCGCCAATGGCGGTTAGCAAGCGGTGCATGGTTTGCTGAGCCGACAGCTTTTTCTGGCGCTCCACGGCGAGATCAGAAGCGGCGCGGTCCAGTGAGTCACGGCTGGTAATGCCCCGCTTCCGTAAGGTTTGCTGGCGGCTAACCTGGCGCCCTAGATAGGCGATGCGGGCGTCAATCTCTCCTACGGCAGATTTGGCTTCCAGATATTCGGCCCGCATAGTCTCCACCTCAGTAAAGACCATACCCATCTCAGCCTCGGCCCGCGCAACGGCGATTTCAATTGGCGCGGCGTCGATGCGGAACAGCAGGTCACCCTCGCGCACTTTCTGATGATCGCGTACGGAGATCTCGGTCACGCGCCCGGCAACATCAGCGCTGATCTGAACGATGTCTGCTTTGACATAGGCGTTTTCGGTGGAAATATAGCGGCCACTGATCAGATAAAAATATCCACCGATGGCGATTGCGATGGCCGGGATCACGATAAGCAGGACGGCCCGGAGCAAAAAGGTGCGGGACTTACGGTCAGTCATGAATGGTCGCCTCTGGGCGTTGGGTTGAATGGTCTTGGCCATTGCTGAGGGCGGCATTGGTGCCATTGCTGCTGGCCGGTTGACCCGTCATTTCCTGCAGACGGCTTTTGATGGCGGCCATCACTATGCAGGTTTGGTCGTGTTCCTCTGTGGATAGACCAACAAAGGCCTCATCCATGGTTTCGCGCGCGATTTTGCGCATCTTCTTGTAAATCGCTTCCGCTGCCGGCGTCGGGTATAGGCGTTTGACGCGGCGGTCGGTGGGATCAGGCTCGCGCGTGACCCAGCCGCCTTCTTCCAGGCGGTCGATCAGGCGGCCAGCGGGGGCTTTTTCCATCTCCAGCATGTCGGCTAGCCCTGACAAGCTGGTGCCAGGAAAGCGTGACAGACGGGATAGCGCCAGCCATTGCGAGCGGGTCAGACCGGCACCGCGAGCGCGGCGATCCAACTCTGTTCGCAGCAGGCGGGCCACGTCTGACACCAGCACGCCAAAAAGGATATCGTCGTCATCCATCAGGGATTAATAAACCGTAACCTAGGTGAAGGTATGCTCCTATATCATCCCCTAGGTTACACATTCAAGTGCAGAAGCCATGCATTTGGTGCATGGCTTCTATCAGAATTTGTGGGCGCGCCGAATGCCGCGCCCTGGATGATCGGCGTTAGGCGTCTAAAACGGCACGTCACCGCATACGGTTAGCCGGTGCATCGTGCGGGTTTCGCCTGGATAGTCATCAATGGCGAAATGCTGGACGCAGCGGTTGTCCCAAAAGGCAATAGAGCCTGGCGCCCAGCGGAAGCGGCACGTGAATTCGGGGCGGGTGGAGTGCTCGCGCAGATACTCCATCAGCGGCTCACTCTCCGCGTCGGTCATGTTCTCAAAATAGCGCCAATGCCCACCGGCGAAGAGGGCTTTGCGCCCGGTTTCCGGGTGGGTGCGCACGACCGGGTGGGCGTTGATGGTCTTGGCCTCTTTCGGCGGATCGACCACGGTCATGCTGCCGTGGTCGCCGGCGACCTCCTTGCGGGATTTGCCGCCAGCCGATTTGAAATTGTCGCCGCTGCACACCGCCTTGAGGTCTTTGATCATCAGCTTCATGCCGTCCGACAAGGC
>CALKDI010000238.1 GCA_938084065.1 uncultured Alphaproteobacteria bacterium | reverse complement strand
GGCCCGGCAGGGTGCGCGCCCGCGCGCCGGTGGCGAGGATCACGTTGGGTGCGGTCAGGCTGGCGACCGCCTTGCCGTCGGCGGTCACCTCGACCTTGCCGGGGCCATTGAGGCGCCCGCGGCCGTCGAAGACCGTCACCTTGTTCTTCTTGAGCAGATGGCCGACGCCGGCGTTGAGCCGCCTGGAGACGCTGCGCGAGCGCTTCACGACGGCGGCCAAGTCGTAGGCGACCTTGTCGGCCGATAGCCCGAAGTCGGCCGCGTGGACCATGTTGTGATAAACTTCGGAGGTCCGCAGCAGCGCCTTGGTGGGGATGCAGCCCCAGTTGAGGCAGATGCCGCCCAGGTGCTTCTCTTCTACGACGGCCACCTTGCCGCCGATCTGGGCGCCGCGGATCGCCGTCACGTAGCCGCCCGGCCCGCCGCCGACGACGATCAAGTCGAAATTCGTTTCAGCCATGGCCTCGCCCCTAGAGCAGCATGGTGAGCGGCTCTTCAATGAGCCGCTTGAAGGCCGCCAGGAACTGCGCCCCCACCGCCCCGTCGACCACCCGGTGGTCGACCGAGAGGGTGCAGGACATGACGGTGGCGACCGCAAGCGCGCCGTCCTTCACTACCGGGCGCTGCTCGCCGGCCCCGACCGCCAGGATGCAGCCCTGCGGCGGGTTGATGATGGCGGCGAAGTCCTTGATGCCGAACATGCCCAGGTTGGAGATGGAGAACGTGCCGCCGGTGAACTCCATCGGCTTCAGCTTGCCTTCCCGCGCGCGCTTGGCGAGGTCGGCCATTTCTGCCGAGATCTCCGCCAAGCCCTTGGTATGCGCGCCGCGGATGATCGGTGTGATCAGGCCGCCCGGGATGGCCACCGCCACCGAGATATCGGCGGAATTGAACTTCAACAGACCTTCATCGGTATAGGCCGCGTTCGCGTCCGGCACTTTCATCAGCGCCATGGCGGCGGCCTTGATGACGAAGTCGTTGACTGAAATCTTCACGCCGTCTGGTGCGTTCGCATTGATCTGCTTGCGCGCCTCCAGCAGGTTGTCGAGCTCTACGTCCACCGTCAGGTAGAAGTGTGGCACGGTCTGCTTCGATTCCGTCAGACGGCGCGCGATGGTGCGGCGCATGCTGGTGTGCGGAATGAGTTCGTAGTCTGGCAGCCCTGCCAGTTCCGGCTTGTTGAGCTTGGGGGCGGCTGCTTTCTCCACCGAAGCGGCAGCGGCTGCATCTGGAAGCGGCGGCAGGCCGTCCCGCTGTACCTTTTCAATGTCGCGCTTAACGATCCGACCGCCGGGGCCAGAGCCAGCAATACGCTCCAACGGCAGGTCAGCCTCCTTGGCCATGCGGCGGGCCACCGGGCTGGCGATCAGGCGACCATTGGCCGAAGCCTCACCTCCAGCGGCTACGGCGTTCGTCCCGCCCAGCATGGCGCGCTCAATATCGGCCTTGACGATCTTGCCGGCTGGCCCGGTCGCGGTCAAAGCGGCCAGGTCAAGCCCGGCCTGCGCCGCCATCCGGCGGGCGAGCGGAGACGCCTTAATCTCTCCACTAGAGGCAGGAGCAGCAACCGGAACTGAAAGGCCCGGAGCAGCAGCCTCAACAGCGAGGGCTGGCGCAGCGCTGACCGCCTCGCCAATCGCCGAGGCATCCTCCCCCTCCGCCAGCAGCACGGCGATGAGCGCGTTGACTTTTACCCCCTCCGCGCCCTCTGCCACCAGGAGCTTGCCGACGATGCCGTCGTCGATGGATTCGAATTCCATCGTCGCCTTGTCGGTTTCGATCTCGGCCAGGATATCGCCGGCGCGGACGTTATCGCCCTCGGCCACCAGCCATTTGACCAGATTGCCCTCTTCCATCGTGGGCGACAGTGCGGGCATCAGAATTTGCGTCGGCATGGGATGTCCCCGGTCGTGTAACGGCGGTTAGGCTTAGGAATATGTGACCTGACGAACGGCAGCAACGATGCGCTCGACATTGGGCAGGGCCAGCTTTTCCAGGTTGGCGGCATAGGGCATCGGCACATCTTCACCCGTCACCCGCACCACAGGCGCATCGAGCCAGTCAAAGGCGTGTTCCATCGCCAGAATAGCCAATTCCGCGCCAATTCCCGCGAAGGGCCAACCTTCCTCCAGAGTAACAAGGCGGTTGGTCTTACGCACAGACGCAATAATCGTGGCGACATCCAGCGGGCGGATGGTGCGCAGGTCGATCACCTCTGCCGAGATACCTTGCTCCGCCAATGCGTCCGCGGCTTCCAGCGCCAGCCGACACGTCAGCGAGAAGGCGGTGATAGTGACGTCCGTGCCCTCGCGCAGGATCTTGGCCTTGCCGATGGGCACGGTCCAATCGTCCGATGTTGGCACCTCAAACGACTGGCCATACAGCAACTCGTTCTCGAGGAAGACCACCGGGTTCGGGTTGCGGATGGCGGACTTCAGCAGGCCTTTGGCATCAGCTGCGCTATAGGGCGCAACGACGATCAGGCCCGGCACATGGCCATACCAGCTGGCATAACATTGCGAGTGCTGCGCGCCGACCCGTGAGGCCGCACCGTTCGGGCCACGGAACACAATTGGGCAACCCATCTGGCCACCGGACATGTACAGCGTCTTGGCGGCTGAGTTGATGATGTGGTCAATGCCCTGCATAGCAAAGTTCCAGGTCATGAACTCCACAATCGGCTTGAGACCGGCCATCGCTGCTCCGACACCCAGACCCGCAAAGCCATGCTCGGTAATCGGTGTGTCCCTGACACGCTCTGCGCCGAATTCATCCAACAGGCCTTGAGTGACTTTATAAGCGCCCTGGTATTCCGCCACTTCCTCGCCCATGACGAAGACATCGGCATCGCCGCGCATCTCCTCCGCCATCGCGTCGCGCAAAGCTTCGCGTAGGGTCAGGGATTGGGTCTCGCCCATCGGGCCTTCTGGCGCGACGTTGGCTCCCTGCAAGCCGTCAATGCTGGCTGCAACGATCGGAGCTACCGCGGCCGTCGCCACCTTGGCAGGCGCTGGAGCGGTCGGTGTCGACGCCGCTGCAGGTGCAGGTGCTGGTGACGGGCTAGCACTAGCAGTCGGCACGGCCTCACCATCAGCGACCAACATCATGATCGGCGCGTTGACGGCGACGCCTTCGGTGCCTTCGGCAACGAGAAGACGGCCAACTGTGCCTTCGTCGATTGCTTCAAACTCCATGGTGGCTTTGTCGGTCTCAATCTCGGCGATGACGTCGCCGGATTTGACCGCGTCGCCCTCTTTCACCAGCCATTTGGCCAGTTTGCCCTCTTCCATCGTCGGCGAGAGTGCCGGCATCAGAATTTCGATGGCCATAACCCTGGTATCTCCCTTGTGCGGTCGCCTAGTCGCCTAAGCGTCCAGCAGAATATCGGTATAGAGTTCAGCCGCGTCGGGCTCTGGCGATTGCTGCGCAAACTCAGCCGCCTCTGCAACCACAGCCCTAACCTCCTGGTCGATGGCTTTGAAGGACTCTTCTTCCATCAGCCCGGCCTTCTGGATGCGTGCCCGGAACGATTCGATCGGGTCCCGTTCCTCGCGCATTTTCGTGACTTCATCGCGCGAACGATATTTGGCAGGATCAGACATGGAGTGGCCGCGGTAGCGGTAGGTTTCCATCTCCAAAATGAACGGCCCGTTCTCACGGGCATAGGCGGTGGCCTCCGCGGCCTCACGCATCACGGTTGTGATATCCATGCCGTCGATCTTTTTCCCCGGTATGCCAAAGCCCTTGCCACGCTCAAACAGGCTTTCGCCCGCGGCTGACCGTGTAACCGCCGTACCCATACCATATTGGTTGTTCTCGATCACGAACACCACCGGCAGCTTCCAAAGGGAGGCCAGGTTGTAGGATTCAAACACCTGGCCCTGGTTTGATGCGCCGTCGCCGTAATAGGCAAACGAACATCCACCATCGCCGCGATACTTGTGGGCAAAGCCCAGGCCAACGCCCAACGAGACCTGCCCGCCGACAATGCCATGGCCGCCATAGAACCCCTTCTCTTTGGAGAACATATGCATGGAGCCGCCTTTGCCGCGGGAATAGCCGCCCTCGCGCCCGGTCAGTTCCGCCATCACGCCATTGGAATCCATGCCGCAGGCCAGCATGTGGCCGTGGTCGCGATAGCCGGTGATGATGCTATCACCCTTACGCACCACGGTTTGCATGCCGACGACCACCGCTTCCTGGCCGATATACAGATGGCAAAATCCGCCGATCAGGCCCATGCCGTACATCTGGCCCGCGCGTTCCTCAAAACGGCGAATCAGGAGCATGTCGCGATAAAGCTGCTCCACAACCTCAGCCGAAGGCAACTCGTTCGAAGCAGCTGGAGATTTTGCTTTTGTTCGGGCCGTTCGGGCCATAGGTGTGCTCCCACGCGTGTAGGTGATCCGGTATGACAGCATAACGCAGCCAGCGTAGCCGACAAGTCAACAGCAGCAATTATTTGGTGGTGGCAGATGCCGCATCCTGATTGCCGCTATAGGTCGGAACCGGCGGCGGCATCAGTACGATAACCTCGTCTGGATGGGCGCGATTCAAGACGCGCCGAGTCTCTTCCTCAAGCAAATCGCGGTCAATCGCCCGGCCATCCATCAATTGCACACGCCGCTCTAGCGCCGCCTGCTCGTCCTTCAGCAGGCTGAGTTCGGCATTCGCCAGCGCTAACTCGGCTTCACGGTCGTGCAATATCTGAAAGCCCTTTGGGCCAAACACTGCGTAAAGGCCAAAATACAGCGCTGCGAGCGCGATAATCGACGGCAGGATCGCCCGGCGGGAAGCCCGGACGATCTCTACAAGACGATAGCGCAGCTGGTACATCATAGCCGATAGCGATGCACGCAGCTGGCCATCAGGTCAACCACTTGGCTGCTAAGCCTTTGGTTTGCGGATGAAACCGGCGCCCGCATAAACTGCAGCGCGATCCAGCTGCTCTTCGATTCGCAACAATTGGTTGTATTTGGCCGTGCGGTCAGAGCGCGCCAGAGAGCCGGTTTTGATCTGGCCGCAATTGGTTGCCACCGCAAGATCGGCGATGGTCGTGTCTTCCGTCTCGCCAGAACGATGGCTCATCACGGCGGTGTAGCCGGCACGGTGGGCCATATCGACGGCGGCGAGCGTCTCAGTCAGGGTGCCGATCTGGTTGACCTTGACCAAGATCGAGTTACCAACGCCATCTGCGATGCCGCGAGCCAGCCGAAGCGGATTGGTGACGAACAGATCATCGCCAACCAACTGGCAGCGGTCGCCGACCTTATCGGTCAGCAATTTCCAGCCATCCCAGTCGTCCTCAGCCATGCCATCCTCGATGGAAACGATGGGATAGTTGTCGACCAGGTCTGCCAGATAGTCGGTCATGCCGGCGCTATCCAGCACCTTGCCCTCGCCTTTGAGGTTGTACTTGCCGTCGGCGAAGAACTCGGTCGAGGCAGCGTCCAGCGCTAGCATCACATCACCACCCGGCGTATAGCCCGCGGCTTCTATGGCCTGCATGATGAAGTCCAGCGCCTCACGCGTGCTGGACAGGCCCGGGGCAAAGCCGCCCTCCTCGCCAACATTGGTGTTGTGGCCGGCTTTGCTAAGCGCCTTCTTCAGCGCCTGGAACACCTCCGCACCGCAGCGCAAGCCCTCGCCAAAGCTGGCAGCGCCCACAGGCATGATCATGAATTCTTGGATGTCGATCGGGTTGTCCGCATGCTCACCACCATTGACGATGTTCATCATCGGTGTTGGCAGGGTGCGGGCAAACACGCCACCGACATAGCGGTAGAGCGGCATCGACAGCGACAGAGCCGAGGCGCGCGCCGTCGCCAGGCTGACACCCAGGATAGCGTTCGCACCGAGGCGCGCTTTGTTCGGCGTACCATCCAACTCGATCATCGCCTGATCGATATAGACCTGCTCTTCGGCATCCAGGCCGGTGAGCGCGTCAAACAGCTCACCATTCACTGCGTTGACGGCATCTTGCACGCCCTTGCCGCCATAACGCTCGTCACCGTCACGCTTCTCGACAGCCTCATGCGCGCCAGTTGAAGCACCAGACGGCACGGCCGCGCGGCCGATGGAGCCGTCTTCGAGCTCAACTTCAACCTCAACAGTGGGGTTGCCGCGGGAATCAAGGATTTCGCGACCATGGATATCAACTATAGCTGTCATGGGAATTTGCCTCTTTCAGATCAAATCGTAATTGGGTGCGCTTTGGCGATGCGGTCCAGTTCCAATATCGGCTTTAGCATCGCTTCCAGATTGGCCAATGGCACCATGTTCGGGCCATCGCTCGGCGCGGTGTCAGGGTCTTGGTGAGTCTCGACGAACAAGCCGGCAATGCCGACGGCGGCAGCGGCCCGGGCCAGCACCGGCACAAACTCCCGCTGGCCGCCAGATTTGCCGCCCTGCCCGCCCGGCTGCTGCACGCTGTGAGTGGCATCAAACACCACCGGCGCGCCAATTCTCGCCAGGATCGGCAGGCCGCGCATATCGCTGACCAGCGTGTTGTAACCGAACGACGCCCCCCGCTCCGTCACCAGCACGCGGGAGTTGCCGGCGCCAGTGACCTTGGCCACCACATGCTCCATATCCCATGGGGCGAGGAATTGGCCCTTCTTCACATTCACCACCGCGCCAGTCTCCGCCGCGGCGATCAACAGATCGGTCTGGCGGCAGAGAAAGGCTGGAATTTGCAGGATATCGACGACCTTGGCCGCCTCTGCACACTGTGCATTCTCGTGCACGTCGGTCAGAACAGGACAGCCGAATTTTTCTTTAACCTCAGCGAAGATCGGCAGAGCCTCCGCCAGCCCTAGCCCGCGGGCACTGCCCAGGCTGGTGCGGTTGGCCTTGTCGAAGCTGGACTTGTAGACGAAGCCAATGCTCAGGCGTTTGGCGATTCCGACCAAAGCCTCCGACATCTCCAACGCATGCGCCCGGCTTTCCATGGCGCAAGGGCCGGCGATCAGGGTCAGCGGCGCACTCTGCGAAAAAGTCACCGAGCCGGCGGTTACAGTCGCATTCGGACTCGTCATGGCTTTAGGCGTCCCAATTTATAAGGCTGTGCGTCACGGAGCACGTCCAGAACACGCATGGATTACACCAGCCGCGATTGCTTCACGGCGGCGGCGACGAATTGGGTGAACAGCGGGTGCGGGTCCATTGGCCGGGATTTCAGCTCTGGATGGAATTGCACGCCGATGAACCAAGGATGGCCCTCTAGCTCAACGATTTCCGGCAATTGGCCATCAGGCGAGACGCCAGAAAATTGCAGCCCTGCGGTCTCCAGGCGCTGCCGATAGGCCATGTTGACCTCATAGCGGTGCCGGTGCCGTTCTTGAATATGAACGGCTCCTTCATACACCTGGGAGACCAGACTGCCCTCGGTCAACACGGCTTCAAAGGCGCCAAGGCGCATTGTGCCGCCCATGTTGC
>CALKDI010000237.1 GCA_938084065.1 uncultured Alphaproteobacteria bacterium | reverse complement strand
GAAATCCCATGGCTACTATGCCAAATCATGGTTCCGCGTCGGCTTCGACCACCTCAGACACCTGCTCAGAAACAACCCCGAAAACGCACTTGCCTGCTGGAACGCTTTGAAACCGCAAAAAATGAGAGTCGTGTAGTGTGGCACCCGTTGGAAACATCAACGTCACGGTCGAGTAATCGGCCACCAACGCTGGGGTGAGTTTGAGTTAGTCGGGGCCCGCACTTCTGCGGCGCAATGACAGCATCAAAATTGCGCCGCTAAATCCTCTCGCCAGCCTGCCCAGGATCGCTTATATCAGCGGCCATGATAGACCTCGCCCGCATCCGCAATTTCTCCATCATCGCCCATATCGATCATGGCAAGTCGACGCTTGCCGATCGGTTGATCCAGCATTGCGGCGGCCTGACCGCTCGCGAGATGCACGCGCAAGTGCTCGATAGTATGGATATCGAGCGTGAACGGGGCATCACGATCAAGGCGCAGACCGTGCGTTTGGTCTACCCCGCCGCCGATGGAGAGACCTACTACCTCAACCTGATTGATACGCCCGGCCACGTTGATTTCTCCTACGAGGTCAGCCGGTCGCTGGCTGCGTGCGAAGGCTCTTTGCTGGTGGTGGATGCCACCCAGGGCGTTGAGGCGCAGACCCTGGCAAATGTCTATCAGGCCATCGAGAATGACCACGAAATCATCCCGGTCCTGAATAAGATCGACCTACCCGCTGCAGAACCGGAGCAAATTCAGGCGCAGATCGAAGATGTGATCGGTCTGGACGCCTCCGACGCCCTGATGATCTCTGCAAAAACGGGCCTTGGCATCCCCGAAGTGTTGGAAGCGCTGGTAACCCGCCTGCCGCCGCCGCGCAGCGGCGACGCGAATGCCCCGCTGCAAGCACTGCTGGTGGACAGCTGGTACGACCAGTATTTGGGCGTGATCGTGTTAATCCGGGTCATGAATGGCGTGCTGCGCAAAGGCATGCGGATGCGCATGATGCAGAACGGTGCTGCTTATGATGTGGAAGACGTTGGGGTCTTCTCACCAAAGCGCCTAGCGACAGGCGAGTTGGGCCCCGGTGAAATCGGCTGGGTCAGTGCCGCGGTGAAGTCAGTTGCCGATACCAATGTCGGCGACACCATCACTGACGATCGCAAACCAGCATCCGAAGCTTTGGCCGGCTTCAAGCCGAACCTTCCAGTCGTCTTCTGCGGCCTGTTCCCGGTGGACGCCGCTGATTTTGAGCACTTGCGCGACAGCCTCGCCAAGTTGCGTCTGAACGATGCCAGTTTTGAATTCGAGCCGGAAAGCTCGCCAGCGCTGGGGTATGGCTTCCGTTGCGGCTTCTTGGGTCTGCTGCATCTGGAGATCATCCAGGAGCGCCTCGACCGCGAGTTCGATATCGACCTGATCGCGACCGCGCCCAGCGTCGTCTATCGCATGTATATGACCGACGGCTCGAAGATGGAGATGCACAATCCGTCAGATATGCCGGATGTCTCGCGTATCCAAATGATCGAGGAACCCTGGATAGAAGCCACGATCATGCTGCCGGATGAGCATCTGGGTGGCGTGCTGAAATTGTGTGAGGAACGGCGCGGTATTCAGCAGGAACTGACCTACGCTGGCAATCGCGCGATGCTGATTTACAAGTTGCCCCTGAACGAGATCGTCTTTGATTTCTATGACCGCCTAAAATCAATCAGCCGGGGCTATGCCAGCTTTGATTACCACATTGTTGGGTACGAGGAAGGGCATCTGGTTAAGCTGTCTATCCTGGTGAATGCAGAGCCGGTGGATGCACTATCGATCATCGTCCACCGCAGCCAGGCAGAATACCGCGGGCGCATGCTTTGCTCGCGTCTGAAAGACCTGATCCCACGGCAATTGTTCAAGATCCCGATCCAGGCTGCCATCGGCGCCAAGGTCATTGCCCGCGAAACTATCAGCGCCATGCGCAAAGATGTGACCGCCAAATGCTACGGCGGCGACATCACCCGCAAGAAAAAGCTGTTGGAAAAGCAGAAGGCCGGCAAAAAGAAGATGCGCCAGTTCGGCAATGTCGAAATCCCCCAAAGCGCCTTCATCGCCGCCTTGAAAATGGGCGACGACTGACCCGCGTCAATCCCGCAGTCACTGCTTCGCTGTGCTAGCAATGACTGCGTGTGCTTGACAGCAACGGCAGCCTTAGGCGACCGCGTCCTGCTGATCCGGCTCGTCGTCAAAGATGTACGGTTCCATGGTCTCTTGTGCCGCCATCCGCCGTTCATGCCAGCGCTGGCCGCCGCCGTAATAGGCCAGGCTGCCGGGCTTCGCATTGCCATCGCCATTGTAATACGAGACGCAGTCGCGCAATGGGGCGGACAGGGTATCCATCGCTGCGCAATGCTCCACATACGCATCCTCAGCGTCGGCGCGCACATCGACGGAGCGAGCGCCGCGCTCGCGCATTTCCGACAGCATCCAGGCGATATAGCTGGCGTGCATCTCGCTAACGCGGGTGAAGTTGAACTGGCCGCCGCCGCCCTGCGGACCGTTCATGATGAACAGGTTCGGGAAGCCGGCGGAGTGCATGCCGAGGAAGGTCTTGGTTCCCTCGCGGCCCCACTTCTCGGATAGGGTTTCGCCATTGCGCCCACTGATCATGTTGAACGAGCCTGTGCCCATCCAGACAAAGCCAGTGGCGTAGATCAGCACATCCACCGGGTATTCCTTGCCATCGTGCACGATGCCGCGCTCGTTGATCTCAGCAACACCGGTTGGAGCCGTGTCGACCAGATGCACGTGCGGCAGGTTAAAGCTGGGCAGGAACTCGTCGTGAAAGGTTGGGCGCTTGCAGCCGTAGGGGTAGTAGGGCTTCAGCGCCGCCGCCGTTTCCGGGTCTTGAACGATGCTGTCCACGCGGGCGCGGATTTGCTCCATGATGCGGAAGTTGGTGTTGAGCTGGCGCTGGATCAGCTCCTCTGGCGAGATTTCGGTGTTGTGGCGGCGCGGCTTCTTGAGCTCTTCAACTTTGCCAGCAAGGAAGTCGTCATTGCCCTGCAACGCCGCACGGCCAGCGGAGATCAGCGCCAGCCGCTCGCGCCGTTTCACCGCCCAATTGTCTTCCTGTGGCCAGGTTTCACGCTCTTCATCGGTCGTCTCGCGCTGGTCGCGGACGTCGATGGAGGATGGCGTGCGTTGGAACACGTAAAGTTCCTTCACCACCTTGGCGATTTCCGGCACCACCTGAACAGCGGTTGCGCCGGTGCCGATGATGCCGACGCGTTTGCCGGTCAGGTCGATATTGTAGTTCCAGCGGGAGGTGTGGAAGGCCTCGCCCTTGAACGTCTCCATGCCATCGATCTTGGCGAGTTTCGGCGTGGTCAGAATGCCGTTGGCCAGCACGACAAAGCGGGACTTAATGGAATCGCCGCGGTCGGTTTTGATTACCCAGCGGCCACTGGCCTCGTCCCAATCGGTGCGCTCTACCGTGGTGTGGAACAGGGTGCGGTCATAGAGGCCGAACCGCTCCGCCATGGTCTGGCAGTATTCCAGAATTTCGAAGCCGGAGGCGAATTTCATGGATGGGATGTAGCCCATCTCCTCCAGCAGTGGCAGATAGCTATAACTCTCCACATCGCAGGCAATGCCGGGATAGCGGTTCCAATACCATGTGCCGCCAACGTCGCCGCCTTTCTCGCAGAAGCGCACGTCGGTGAAGCCAGCCTCGCGCAGCCGGTACCACAGCAGCATCGCGCCAAAGCCGGCGCCGACGACGAGGATTTCGCACTCGTCATCCAAAGCGTCGCGGGGGATTGGTGGCTCGGAATAGACATCCTCCAGATACTTGGAGAATTCACCTTCCATGGTGATGTAGTCCGCCGCGCCTTGGCGCGCCTCTTTGTTGGCGCGATACCGGGCTTGCTCTTCGGCATTCAAGACCGCGCCCGGCGGTGGCTCCGGCAGGGTGACCAGTTTTTTGTCGGTGATGACCGAATAGCCCTTGCCCCGGATTTTGTCGGTCGCCTTTGCGGCCCGGGTGTTGAAGATTTTGCGGCCCGTAGTGGGGTCAATGCTGATCGCAGTCATAGGGTATCCGTTTCTCATCTTGAGCCCAGGCAGATCACAGCCGGCAAAGCGGGGCGATCAGGGGCGATAGGGTATGCTGGCTCACAGAATAGGCCCAGCCGGCGGCCTCAGCCAAGCCATTTGCGCCGACAGGGGGCTTGTCAGCATCAATCGGCGTTCAAAATATGATCGGCGATCTTTTCCGCCGTCATCAGCGTTGGGAAGTTGGTGTTGGCGCACGGCACGCTCGGCATGATGCTGGCATCGCACACCCGCAGGCCATAGACACCGCGCACCCGGCCGGTTCCGGTGGTTACGGCCATCGGGTCATCGTCCGCACCCATCTTGTTGGTGCAGGAGGCGTGCCAGATGCCGTGGACGTTTTCCTTGATGAACTGCTCTAGCACGTCGTCGCTGCCCATCAAGTCATCGACCGTTGGTCCTTCGGCAATGACATTCTTAATCAGGTAGTCGCGCAGCTTGGCATTGCTGTCCATCGCCCAGCCAGCCAGTTGCGTCAGTACCTTGTTCTTCGTCGTGACCTGTGCGAACGCCCGCACCCGGTCGGAATAGGCCGCGGGGAATGGCGTCTCGATCACGCCGTTCAGCGATGGATGCTGGTAGACCGCGATTGCGCGGCGGTAGGCATCCTTCATGCGGTCCAGGTCGCGGCGGTCATTGCACAGTTCGAAATCGACAATCGGCTCATCGCGATAGTCGCGCGTATCAAGTTTTACCTCGCCCGTTGAGTAGCTCTTGTAGACGCTCATCAACAGCGAACCGAGCCGCCAGCCGACCTTGTGCCAGGTGCTTTTGCCAATCTGGATCATGAGCATGTCGCCCTGCGGCGCATCACCAATGCCAGAGGAATAGCGCAGGCCCACATGGATGTGCCGCTTGATCCGCTCTGGCATGCGGTCCTTGTCGTGGATAAAGCCAGCTAGGCCCAGCGCTGGATGCTCCATCAGATTCTGGCCAACGCCGGGGAGAGCGTGGCGAACCTCAATCCCTTTTTCCCGCAAATGCCCCTCTGGCCCGATACCGTTGCGCATCAGGTGGGCTGGCGAGTGGATAGCGCCGGTGCAAAGGATCACTTCGCGCGCGCCAAAGGTTTGGGTCTGGCCCTTGTGCACAGCCTTGACGCCGGTCACCTTCAGCCCATCGAACAGGATTTCCGAGACTTGGGTTTCCGCCTGGATCGTCAGGTTCGGGCGCTGCCGCGTCGCCGGGTCCAGATAGCCGATGGCGGCGGACACGCGGCGGTCATAGACGTTGGAGATCGTGATGGGGAAATAGCCATCCGCCCACTTGCCGTTCTGATCCGGCAGATAGTCCCAACCCTGGTCTTTCCAGGCAGCAGCGACCGCGTGTGCGTGACCCGGCCAATCTTCCTGAAACAGCCGGCGAACGGGAATGCGGCCATCTTTGCCGTGGTATTCCCCTTCGAAATCCATGTCGCGCTCGATCTTCTTGAAGTAGGGGAAGCACTTCTCCCAACTCCAGCCTGCCGCGCCTTGGCGGCCCCAGTCGTCATAGTCGTTTGGCGCTCCACGGTTGGCGAGTTGCCCGTTGATCGACGAGCCGCCCCCCATCACCCGCGCCTGCTCATATTTGCGGATCGGTGGGCGCGGCGCTTCCGGGCGGTTGTGCTCCTTGGCTTGCAGGCTGACTTTCAGCGTGTTCCAGTGAAACCGCGGATCGAAATACACAGTGCCGGGATAGCTATTGTGGACCTCGGGCGGGATATTGCCGTGCGGCGTGTCAATGCCAGCCTCCAGCAGCAAAACCGTGTTCGCGCTTTTGGCTGACAGACGGTTTGCCAACACTGAACCGGCTGACCCGCCGCCAACGATAATATAGTCAAAATCGCTCATCACTCTGGCATCCCTGCAACGATATTTCTGTAGGCGCGAAGTATAGAGGCAGGAAACTGGCCTGGGATAGCCCTGAGGCTTTGTAGCGCTTCGCCTGCGCCGATCCGGCATCTGGAAGGGCCTGTCCGTGCCCTTCCAGCGGGCTTTCCGATAGTGCCGGCCTAATAGTGTCGGCGTTAGCAGGTTGGGCGATACCGGCGCCAAGCTAGGATTGCGCCGGCCCCAAGTATCAGCAGGCCAGTGCCCGGCGAAGGTATTGCGGTTGGGTTTGGTCCTTGCCGAATTCGGGCAAACAACTGGTCCTGGCTCCTTGGGCTGACCAGGGCCAAAATTTCAACCTGCGACGCGGCTTGCCAGGTTCCGGACCCGATATTGTCCAGTCAACTCTGGGCCAATGCATCTGTGCTGTTCTTGCCGTCAATGGTGAGCGCGCCCGCGGACAAGTCCAGTCCGGTATCATGCACGATATCCCAAAGGGCAAACTGAAAAGCCGCAGCCGTACTGTCATTCATGACCAATGGAAAGGCATTGGACCAGAGCGCATTCACCGCCCCTAGCTTTGCCGGGCTGAACGCCTGAACCGTGTAAGTTTCGGGAAGCCGCAAGGTCTGCAGAATTTCGATGCAGAAGGTGGCGAAATCGAACTCCGCCCTGTTGCTGTCGTTGAAATGCAGCCGGAATAGGCCTGCCCTCAGCTTTCGAGTCTCACCGTTATTCGAGTATCACCGTTAATCGTAACCTTAGCCTTTTCGCTCCAGTTCGGTGAACCGAAGGCGTTACCCGAATGCTGACTGCTCACCGTTACCGTCGGCATCGCCATAGCCGGCGCCCAAGGCGCGATCATGCCGGCCGTGACACAGGCAGCTAGGAGTGATTGGGCGACAGGTCTGCGGGAATTCCGGGATCTTCCCAGTGTTAGTCTTCGTGCATGGATGAATCTTAGCCTACACCCGCGGGCTTGTGGATGGGCTGACCGCAACGCAGATCGTGCGACCTTTGAGAGCCTGCCCGAAAAGTAGTTGAACGATATCAGTGGATTGTGATTCACCGTCTTTGTGAAGAGATGGAGGATCAGATGCCCTGGACAGATACCGCTCGCGTTGAGCATAGCCGCAAGACAGGCCGTTATCCAAGCGAC
>CALKDI010000236.1 GCA_938084065.1 uncultured Alphaproteobacteria bacterium | reverse complement strand
TAGACGCATAGCGCACCTCATCTGTCTGCTTCATCCGCACCCTGCGCGGCACGGAAGTGTGAGGTCTTCCACCTCACTGGATCGCGCCCGACTTCCTGGCGCTCAGTCTGACGCAAGCATCACAGTCAGCACGCGCTTGGTGACGGAAGGATCTGCCGGATCCGGCGAACCGGCTGACATCGACAGATCGTAATAATCCAGTTTGAAAAAGATCTTCTCACCCTGGACGGTGAGCGCGCCGAAGTCGTGCTCACCGTAAGGATCGCAGTCCGCATCAAAGGCATCAAATTCGGCGACGCTGCGCATGGCTTCGGCGACGAACATATCGCCCTTGGCGCTGATGCTTGAGGTCATGACGATCATGCCATGCTGGACATCGCCTCGGCGCAGGGCGTCATTCAGGTCGCGGATTTTGGCGGTCTTGTCGTCTTGCTCGACCGCATCGGTAAGCTTGGAACTCATGGGGGTTTCTTCCTTCGCTGGCCGCGCCTGAGACGATCTCAGGCACGCCCGACGGAGGGCGAACGCACGTGCAGAATGTTACCCCATCAGCAAACGAACGTCACTTGACGAAAGGCAGTACCTGTTGCCTAATTTTCTAAATTACAGGAGCGACAATGAGCGAGCATTTACAGCGGAACGCCATGATTTCTGGCGCAGTTCAAGCCCAACAGCTACAGGATCGGGGAATGCAATTTGGTCCAGCAGAGGTTCAGGACCTTTCTGTCGCTCCACGAGGAGACCACGCGCGTCCGGGGCAAGTTCTCCGTTCAGAATCGACCGCTAATCCCCGGCTATCTGTTTGTGGCCCGTGATCTGCTGAAAGGCCGCTGGCGCGCGGTCAATTCCACCTACGGCATTACGCGGATCGTCAGCCTTGGCAAAGAGCCTACGCTTGTCCCGTTTGATCTGGTCTGCCAGCTGATGCCGCGTTGCGATCAAGAAGGTAAGCCGCTGTCCTCGAAGCTTCTCAAGCCTGGCGACGAGGTGACGATGACCAAGGGGCCGCTTGCGAATGTAATTGCCACAATCGAGGCCATCGCGCCGGACCGGCGCGTCTGGGTGCTGATAGACATAATGGGCAGGCAGACCCGGGATGCCGTGCAAGCCGACCAACTGCGCGCGGTATAGCGGCGCGATCGTTCATCGCCCGGTCAATCGATAAGCAAGCTGTCCAATGTGCTCGCGGATTGCGGTTTGCAGGACAGAGAGGTTCCCTGTGAGATCCCAACCCATGCCTTCGCCAAACTCTGACGTGCGATAATCAACGGGCCAGGCCACAAGACCTTCCCATCCAGCGGCTTCAAAACTGCGCATGGCGCGCGGCAGGTGGAAGGCGCTGGTGACCAGAACCCAAGTTTCATCTGGGGCGGGGTCTGCAAGTGCCAGACTGAGACGGGCGTTTTCGGCGGTGTTGCGCGATTGACCTTCGAGCAGAAGGCGGTCTGGCGCAATGGCTTGCTCGAGAAAGAAACGCTCGGCGATGGAGGCCTCTGAGGTGGCGGCACCGGCTACATCGCGAAGCGCGCCGCTGCCACCGGTGAACAGGACCTGTGCCTCGGGAAAACGTCGGGCGAGGGCAAGTGCTGCCGTGAAGCGCTCTGCGCCCTCGTGGAGTTGCACTTGGTCCCAATAGGCGCTTGCACGGGCGTCCTCGACACCGCCGAGCACAATAATGCCGTCAACAGCATCAATGCTTGGGTTGGCTGGGTAGCGCTGCTCAATGGGCTGCAGCAGAAGATCGCCGAGGGGTAGGGCGCTCAGCGCGACGAGCAGTCCCAGCGTGACGCTGCTCATCCGAAGCCCGATACGCCTGCGTTGCAGGATCTGCGCAAGCAGGATGCACGCCAAGGCGATGACGATCCAGGTGTCTGGGCGCAGTAGCGCTCCAATCAGCTTCGATGCAATGAAGAAAACGGTGTCCATTGCTGCTATATCTGCCGGTTGCCGGTGAGCGCCATGAGGGCCTCTTGATAGGCCGCCACGACCAAGGCCTGATCGAACTCGCGCTCCATCTTCGCGCGCCCGGCGCGTCCCATGGCGGTGCGGGCATCGGGGGAAAGCGCAAGGAACCGCCTCATCGCCGTGGCCAGACTGTCCGGACTTCGGACTTCGCAAAGAAAGCCCGAGACGTCGCGATCGACCACGGCGCGGCAGCCGGGCACGTCGGTGGCAATGAGCGGTCGTGCCATGGCGGCCGCCTCGATCAGCGTGCGCGGCGCACCTTCCCGGTAGGAGGGCAGGACGCCGCAGGAGGCCGCGGCAATCGCCGGACGCACGTCATTGGTGGTTCCGAGATATTCCACTACGCCCTCAGCCACCCAGGCGTCGACGGTAGCGGTATCGATCGCGGTGCGGTTTTCTGATCCGCTTGCCCCCAGCAGCTGAAAGCGCGCTTCTGGATGGCGCGCTTGGAGCAGCCGTGCCGCCTCGACGAATTCGATCACGCCTTTGTCGCGCATGAGCCGGGCAATCATCAGAAATACGGGCGGTGCGTCCGCAGACGGCATCTCGGCTCGGGCAAAGCGGACCAGATCGATGCCGGATCCGGGCAGTAATTGGGCCTGATCCCCGCGCACAATTTTCCGGTCGAGAAAGAGATCCCTGTCGTCTTCGTTCTGGAAGAAAACGATCGGCAATTGGCCGAAGGCGCGTCGATAGAGTTGCTCAGCGATGGTCTGCAATAGCCCGCCCGACAGGAAGGCTGTGCCAAGCCCTGTAACGTTTGGAACGAAGGGCACACCTGCCGCGCTTGCCGCCCGAGCCCCGAAGATGTTGTTCTTGATGGTGAAGCTCAGGATGGTGTCGGGTTTTTCCTCCTGGAATATCCTCTTCAGTCTGCGCTGCAGTCTCAGGTCTTCAACTGGGTTCAAGCCTTTCACACTCATCTTGAGCGGACGGAAACGACAGCCGATCCTTTCGAGGTCGGCAACGGATTCATCGGGCGGTGCCAAAACGGTAATTTGGTGCCCATCACCCAATAGGGCTTCG
>CALKDI010000235.1 GCA_938084065.1 uncultured Alphaproteobacteria bacterium | reverse complement strand
CACCTGACAGCGATAACGATGATGCCGGCGCCAGTGTCGAGCCGCCACCAGTCGATCCAGCGTCGCAGCCGGTTAGTTATGGCTCAGCAGGTGGCGGTGGAGGCGGCGGGATCGGCGGAGGTTTGCCTGCTGGGCTATTTATCGGCTCCAGCGGGGGTGGTGCTGGCGGTGAGGCGGATGATCAATCATCCCCCAATCCTGGCGTTGTCGACCCGCCAGCCGATGGTGGAGTCAGCTAACATGAGTGGGCAGGGGCAAGCGCACATGCGGTTGTGGTCTACCCTGGCGCTTGTCGCTGGAGCTGGGGCGTTCCTGATTCTAAGCCCTGGCCACGCAAAGAGCCAGGCACCACCGTATCGTGCTGATTCTCTTACCGATAGCGCGACCCCGGGCCGAGGCTTGAGCGGGACCGTCCGCGCCAGACCTCGGCCGGATTACGACGCCATTGGCATTCCGGTCGGCTCCCTGCGGCTGTATCCGCAGATCGATCTTGGCGCGGACTATGACAGCAACATCTACCGCACGGATACTGATGAACAATCCGGCCTGCTGATGCGGGCGCGGCCCGCGGTGTTGCTAACGTCGGACTGGAGCCAGCATGCCCTGAAGGTGTCGGCGGAGGCGGAATGGGGCGTCTATACGAACAATCCACGCGAGAACTATTTCGATACGGGTTTGAGGGCCGCTGGGCGGATCGATATTCGTCGCGGACTGCATATGGAAACCGGATTGGGGTTTGCGCATTTGCATGAGGCGCGCGGCAGCGTCGATGGCGATGGCGGCAGCGAGCCTATCCAGTTCAACCGGTGGACTGCTCAGGCTGGTGTTGCTGCACGCACTGGACGGTTTCACCAATAGCTAGGCGGCACCTATCAACGAGATGACTTCTCGGATGTTCCGGCGATTGGCGGTGGTACCCTGAACCAAGATGATCGCGACCAGCAATCTTTGACGGCGCAGGCTCGCGTCAGTTATGAAGCTATGCCTGATACCCGTGTCTTCGTCGCGGGCCGCTATGGACTGTCTGATTTTGATGCGGCCACCGACGATGACGGCTTCAACCGGGATACCCGCAAACAGGATATTGTTGCCGGTATCGATCTGGATTTGGGCGGCATCACAATCCTGAACGTCGCTGCCGGATGGATGGGGCAACAATTCGACGAGGCTGATCTGGCAAACGTATCCGGTATCACGGCAAACGCGGATCTGACGGTCAACGTTACACCACTCACCACCATCACGGCAAAGCTGGCCCGCACGTTGAATTCCACGGTGACCGCTGGCGCTTCGGCTTTCACCGAAACCAATGGCCGAGTTCAGGCCGATCACGAGTTGCTCCGCAATCTGATCCTCGTTGCGTCTCTCGCCGGTCGGCGATTGGCGTTTCATGGCATAGAACGCCAAGACGATCATTGGGCAGCAGGTATTGGCGGTGAGTGGTTCATGAACCCGTTCGCGCGCATCTCGCTGCGGTATGATTTTGACATGCGCAACTCTCACGGAGCAGATTCTGTCAACAATTGGCGCCGTCATGTGATGGCCCTGCGTGTGTCTCTGCAGCGATGAAGGTGTTGGGAATGCAAGCAGTATTGCGCATTCTGGTAATCATATCAGCGATGCTTGGCTGGGGCGCCAGCGCTGTCAGTACCGAACGGCCACTCTACAAGCTGGGCAGTGGTGACCGGATAGTCGTCACCGTCTTTGGCCATGACGACCTGTCCGGAGAGTTCGAATTGGATGGGGAAGGGCGAATCGCTCTGCCGCTAATCGGCGATCTGATCGTCGGGCGGAAATCACTACGCGAAGCAGAGCATACCATAACCGACCGGCTAAAACCGGACTATCTGATCAACCCCAGAGTTAGTATTCAAGTGGCGAACTACAGGCCATTCTATATTCTGGGGGAGGTGAAGCAACCTGGCAGTTATGCTTTCGTCAATGGCATGACTGTCGTACAAGCCGTCGCGATTGCTGGCGGCTACACCTATCGCGCCCGGCAAAGTCGCGTCAGCATTCAACGCGCGACGGATCCGACCCGACGGCAAATACCGGCTGGTCCCGATACGGTGGTCCTACCTGGGGACATCCTGAATGTACCGGAGCGCTATTTCTGACGGCTCGCAGGAGGGGGGTAACCGGGTAACGCCGCTGTATCCAGTTCCGCCTGCACCGCAACCCTCTCAGCCATCCGTTGACCAGTGGATGCGTCGCGAGTGGGATTTGCCGACAATTCTGCGCTCACTCTGGCGTCAGCGCTGGGTTGTTGTGGCGGTCATTGCTGCCAGCTTGCTATTGGCGGCCCTGGCAATCGCACAATGGCCACGAGCATACCAGGCAGAGGCTGTGTTGCTGATGGACCCTGGTAGCCAGCCAGCGGTAAAATTTGACGAGTTGTTGACCGGCGTATCGCCCGATGATCAGACCCTCAGCAGCGAGATTTTGGTGCTACGCGCGCCGACTTTGGCGGCAGACGTGATCCGCAAATTACAACTGACGGCGCATCCCGACTTTAACCCAGGATTGCCGCAGCACCTGGCGCCGTATCAGGTTGGGGCAGCGCTGCAGCAGGCGGTTGGGGGATCGGTTTTGGCCTGGTTAGGCTTAGGTGCTGCCGCGCCAGCGCTGGTGCCGGAGGAGCGGATGGAGCGGGCAGGTATCCGCATCCTCAACACTTTTGCGGAGCGCCTGGAGGTGGAGCGGATCGGGCGCAGCCTGGCGGTGCGGGTGGCTGTCACCAGTCACGATTCCGGTCTGGCTGCCGATGCCGCCAATGCTTTGGTGGATCGTTATCTGGAAGACCAACTTAGCGCCAAACACAAAGCGACAGAGTTTGCCGGTGCCTGGTTGGATAAGCGCGTTGCCGATCTGCGCACCAAGGTCGAAGCGGCGGAGCGCGCGGTGGAGGACTACCGTGGCCGTTCCAGTCTGGTCGATAGCAACGGCATCACCGTGATCTCCCAACAGATGGCTGAACTCAACAGCCAGCTTATCCTGGCGCGGAGCGAGGCGGTGGCGGCGCGCGCTCAGCTGGCGCAGGTCACGCAGCAGTTGAAGGTGCGCGGTGATGCACTCTCCGCATCGGAAGTGCTGTCGTCGCCGCTAATCCATCGCTTGAAGGAGCAAGAGGGTGAGGTGCTGCGACGGCGAGCAGATCTGGGTCAGGAGTTCGGGCCCAAACACCCACGCATGCTGTCGGTTGTCGCGGAACTGCATGATATCCAGGGCCAGATAGCCGGTGAGGTTCGGCAGATCGTAGTCGGGCTCAGCAATGCCGTCGCCGTGGCTCAGGCGCAGGAAGCCTCGCTGTTGAAGGCGTTGCGCGGCACGGAGGTTGCGGCAGCAGATCAGGGCAAAGCCCAGGTGCGCCTGCGGGCCCTGGAACGGGAGGCGGAGGCTAGCCGCAGTCTGCTCCAGACGTTTTTGCAGCGCTACAAACAGACCAACGATCAGGATAGCATCCAACGGCCCGACGCCCGCATTCTGGCGCGAGCAACAGCACCGGAGGTGGCCTCGGAGCCTCGAAAGGCGGTGATTTTGGGCGGTGCCGGCACGGCCGGCTTGCTGATCGGCCTTACCTTGGCGTTGTTGTTAGGGCTGCGTGAGCGAGGCATCGTCTCGCCTAGTATATTGCGCGCGCAGGTCGGGCTCTCTGTCCTGGGCCTGGTGCCGCTGGTTCGCGTCAAACGGGGTGGGGTGGTCGCAGACGAGGTCATGCACGCGCCCCTGGGGGCGTTCGCGGAGGCTGTGCGTATGGTCAGTGGCGGCCTGGGCGGTGCGCGGGTTGTGATGGTGACCGCCGCCGGTCCGCAAGAGGGTAAGACCAGCCTCGCCCTGGCCTTATCGCGGGTTCTGGCGATGCAGGGGCGGCGGGTGTTGCTGGTCGATGCAGACTTGCGGCGTGGCACGCTCAGCACCCAATTCGGGTTGGATCGGGCGCAGGGTTTAGCGGACCTCCTGGTCGACCCATACCGCTGGCCTGTGCCGTTGACCGCAGACACAATCGCAGGCGTTCAGCTGCTAGGTGCTGGCTCGCGAGCGGCCAGGGCAGGAGAGTTGAGTGTGCCGGCGGCGCCTTTGGAATACCTGCTGGAAGAATGGCGGCACGAATTTGATTGTGTTGTAATCGACGCTGCTCCTGCCTTGTTGATCTCCGACGTGCGTGACGTGGCGCGGCAATGTGATGGCGTGGTGCTGGCGGTGCGTTGGCGCCACACACAATTGGCTGCCGTCCAAGAGGTTACGACCCACTTGCGCGATGCTGGGGCTAACGTTTTGGGCGCGGCGATGACCCAAGTCGATCTGAAACGCTTAGGCGAGGAGGGGCTGAGTTATGGAGATGCAGGGGCCTATAGCGCCGGACTGGACGGGTACTTTCATGACCAACGCAGTGCTGGCAGGCCGTAAGGCGGGATGGACCACTGACGCCCCGATGCGGATCATGCTGCTGCTGCCGGCATTGGTGTTGCTGTGGTTAGGCTGCGCACATGTCATCGAAGGCGTTCGTGCCTGGCCGTTAACGCAATACGTCCATGCTGCCTGGTGGCAGAAAGGGGCAACGCCAAACCGCCAGGCTGTCCTGGGCCTTCAACCAGGGCGGCCGGACGGGCGGGCGTGGTCCGCCTATGGCCAGGCCTTGCAGGACGCTGCCCACTTGGCGCGTAAGCCAGCATTGCGCGACCGCTACCTGCAATCAGCAGATGCCGCAACACGAAAAGCCCTGAGTCTCAGCCCAGCACAGGCGGCTACGTGGGCGCGGTTCTCGCTGATTGCGCTGAACCGGGGGGAGAGGAGGGCGGCGGTCGACGGCCTTGAGCGGTCGTTCGCGCTGGCACCCAATGGCGTGAATCTGGCCTGGCCACGCGCCAAACTAGGGCTTTATCTATGGGACGAGCTGGACGCAGGCACGCAGGCGGCTGTGGCCCGTGATTTGCACCGCCTTCAGCGCCAACCACCAACGCCAGCATTGCCCTATCCAGCTGCCGCATTGCACCGGTATGCCAGGGCAATCGGGCGATCTGGCCTCGTTGTTACTATTATCGGTCAGGACACCTCCGGTGCGCATTGACCATTTCGCCATTCCGGGCCTGGCCATGGTCGTGCCGCAGCGCCACCGCGATGATAGAGGCTATCTGGCCGAATCCTTTCAGGCAGAGCGGTTCGGCTCCACCATCGGCATGCCGACGATCCTGCAGGAAAATCTGGTTTGGTCAGACCGTGTTTCAACCGTCCGCGGCCTGCATGCCCAGGCACCACCCCATGCGCAGGCTAAGTTGGTCGGCGTATTGGTTGGCCGCGTGCTGGATGTTGTTGTCGATATCCGCCGCGGCTCGTCAACGTTTGGCCAGCACATCGCCATAGAGTTGACGGCGGCTGGCGGAGAAATGTTGTATGTGCCAAGTGGCTTTCTGCACGGCTATCGCACCCTCGAAGCAAACACCTTGGTACAGTACAAAATGGACGCTCTCTACGCCCCCGCCAGCGAGATCGCAGTGCGCTTTGATGATCCGTGCTTGGGCATTGATTGGGGTGTCGGAGCGGACGCTTGCGTGGTCAGTGATAAAGACCTGGAAGCGACCGGTTTCTCAGGGTTCGAGTCTCCCTTTGCTTATGCCTCTGCACAGTGACCGCTCCGCCGGTTTCTGCCCTGATCGTCAACTTCCGCAGCACTGATTGGCTGCTAGCCTGCCTTGAGTCGCTATTGGATGTCGGGCCGGAATTGACCCGCGTTATTGTGGTGGAGAACGCATCCGGTGATGGCAGTGCCGACCGGATTGCTGCCTGGGCGGCGGGCCATGAACAGGCTCACTCCGCCGCGCCTGTCGCACTGGATTATCTTTGGCAACCACCGCTGGAGAAGCCCATCACTCTGCACCGCATGGCGGAGGGCGGGCCGGTTGACCCTGCAGCACGTCTGGTCCTGATTGAGGCCGGTGCTAACGGCGGCTTTGCAGCGGGCAACAATATCGGCCTCCATTACATCGCCGACTGCGGCGACGCTAGCGACGTCTGGCTGCTCAACCCGGATACACTGGTGGCTCCCACAGCCCTGGCGGCCATGCAGGCGCGTATGGCGCAAGACCCAAGGATCGGCACGTGCGGGGCGATGCTGCGCTATCTGGAACTGCCGGACCACGTGCAATGCTATGGCGGCGCATGGCTCAGCCGATGGACAGCCAGGGCAGGGCATCTGGGCGAGGGTCAGTTGGCCGAGGATGATTTCGATGCCGCGCTGGTGGAGCGGCGGCTCCGCTATGTCATGGGCGCTTGCCTGCTGGCATCCCGGCGGTATCTGGACCGCGTTGGCCCGATGGATGAGCGCTACTTCCTGTATTTTGAGGAGGCCAGTTGGCAGGCCTGCGCTGGCCGGCGGTTCAAAACAGCATTTGCACCAGAGGCCGAGGTCTATCACCACCACCATGCCAGCGGCGGCAGGCACGACCGGCTGCTGTATGCCGGTCGGCTGCGTTTCGCCCGTTATTACCGCCCGTGGACTTTGCCAACAGTCGCGCTGGGGATTTGGGCCGCGGCGTGGCGGGCGCGGCGTCAGGGAGAGCCCGAGCGTGCCAAAATGTTGATGTCCCGCGACTTCTGGTGGGACGCACTAACACGTCCTGGGCAGCCGCCCGCCTGATTGGATACGCGGCCTGTATGTGCTAAGCCAGCAAGGACGTAGCAAGCCCTGCAGAGGAAGCCGCCGCCATGAATTTCGTCTCGCCCGTATGGGTTCCGACCCGACAAGAGAACGCGCCCAACCCGTCGGACCACATCGCGCCGGATGCCAGCGGTCAGAATTTCTATGACATCGACCCGGCGCTGCATCACATCCTCGATCTCTACATGGACCCGGCAGAGCGCGCGCATTTTGAGCCACATATGCGCCGCATGGGTGAGGTTGCTGGCGGCCGGCTGGATGCGTTGGCACGAGATGCAGAGCGGCATCAGCCGGTCCTGCACGCCCGTGACCGCTATGGCCGAGACGAGGATTGGATCGAATATTGCGGCGCCTATCGCGACATGGAGAAGATCGCGTTTGAGGATTTTGCCTTCCAGGCAATGACCAATCGCTCAGGCGTCATGGGCTGGCCAAAGCCGATGAGTTATCTGGCAAAATACTCCTTCCAATACCTGTTTGTGCAGGCGGAATTCGGCATCATGTGCCCGGTTTCAGTCTCGGACACCTCTGCATTCCTGCTGGGTCGCTATGCCGACGAGGAAACGCGGGCGCTCTATTATGACCGGATGGTCAGCCAGGACATGAGCCAGTTCCTGCGCGGCGCCCAGTTTATGACCGAAAAGCCGGGCGGCTCTGACGTCGGTCAGATTGAGCTCACGGCTGTAAATGAGGGCGGCACATGGCGGCTGTACGGTGAGAAGTGGTTCTGTAGCCACACCGATGGCGATGTCGCCCTGCTTTTGGCCCGGCCAGAGGGTGCAGGCCCCGGCACAAAAGGTCTGGCGCTGTTCGCTATGCCGAGGGTCTGCCCCGATGGCAGTCGCAACCACTACCGCATCGCCCGTCTGAAAGAAAAAATGGGCACCAAGTCGATGGCGTCCGGTGAGATCATCTTCAACGGCGCCATGGCGCACCTGCTGGGCGATGCCGACAAGGGCCTGAAGCAGATGATGGACCAGGTCAATCTCTCGCGCCTCAGCCATGGTGTGCGGGCGGCGGCAATGATGCAGCGCTGCTGGAACGAGTCCTTGTCAGTGGCGAACAACCGCCGTGCCTTTGGCAAAGGTCTGATGGAATTCCCGCTGCTGCGCCGCCAGTTGATCGACGTGCTGCTGCCGACAGCGCAGGCCGTCAGCATGTACGCCTACACCGCTCACCTGATGGACCGCGCGCAGGCAGGCGATGCCCATGCGGCCAAGCAGGTGCGGATCATGACGCCGTTGCTCAAATACCAGACGGCGCGGGATAATATTGGCGTCGCAACCACGGCGATGGAGACCCGCGGCGGCAATGGCTACATTGAGGATTGGGTCAACTCTCGTCTGGTGCGGGATGCCCACATCGGCGTGCTATGGGAGGGCACTAGCAACATCAACGCCCTGGACATCATTACCCGCGCCGTCGCCAAGGAAGAGGCGACCAAATACCTGGTCGAAGGGCTGCGGGAGAAGCTGGACGATGTGCCGTTGCAAGTTCGCGGTCGGTATCAGGCGCTGCTGGATAAGGCCGTAACCTTCGCTGAGCGGGTGGCGAGCCAGCCAGACAGCGAACATCTGTGCCGCAAAGCCTCCACCGCACTCTACCACGCCACCAGCGCCGCGCTCATGGCCTGGGAAGGGGCTACGGCAGAGGCCGCAGGCAAACCAACCAACCGCACGATCTTGGCACAATTGGTTGAAGACGTGCGTCTCAGCCCGCAAGATCCGTTTGCGGACGACGATCTGGGCCGGGCAGGGGCCTTGGTTGACCAGGCGCTTGGCCTCAGCGCGTAATCTCCGCGCGTAAAAGCCAGCGCTCAGGCGGTCAGACAGTTGTCGCAGCCATTTGACGGTAACCCAGACCCTAAGCGTGCGGCGCAGTTGACTTTGGGCGACCTGTTAGCGGAGACAAAAGTTGGTATGGCATCTGCTGGGTAGGCAGCGACCTACGTCAACGTTTGCAAAGGCGTTCTCTCGTCCTACCAACTCGAAGAGCAGAAGTGCCCTCTAGGCACAAGTCATTGCCGACCCGGATAAGCTGATAGTCCGAGTCCGACAGCTGGATACGATTGGTCCCCGCAACGCCCCGCACTTCTCCGCTTGAAGGGTCACGATCATAGCCATCAGAGCCCCATCGCCACTGTCGGAAGCCGTCGAAAGTCGCAACAGCCGGTGCGATACCTGATGGAGTTTGAACGTTCGTAATGGTCACTGTCATCCGCCCCCCCATTGCCGCTGGACCGTCCACTAGTTAGTAAGTACGAGCCAGTCCACTCGCCGCCCAAGTCTGCTGCATTGCTATTAGATAAAGTGACCGGCAAGGAATTTGTCTTTGCTGACTGACCCGTTGTGTTGGCCGTCGTATTGCAACCGGCCAGAGCGACCAATGCAAATCCCAATGCAAAATATCTCGTCTTCATTCCATTTCCCCTATTTGATTGCACGCAGGTATTCACTCTAACGAACGCATGGGCGATTGCAAGGTGTGAATCAGATGGGCACAGCCAGTCTTCAGTCATTGGGATATGCTGCTTTTGCTACGGAGCCAATGACGATACCTTGTCACATTCTTTCGGGATAACAGGGACCACTTTCATGAAAATCTCCATCGGCATCGGCAGCCACTCCTCGCGCGATATCAAAGGCGCGGTTGAGTACGTCCAGGCTGCGGATAAGCTCGGCGTCGATTGCGTCTGGTCGGCAGAGGCGTGGGCGCACGACGCAACGACCAGTCTCGCTTACATGGCGGCCAAGACCGAACGTATTCACATCGGCACCGCGATCATGCAGATCAGCGCCCGCACGCCCTCCATGACCGCGATGACGGCGCTATCGCTCTGGGATATTTCGAACGGCAGGTTCCGTCTCGGGCTGGGGGTTAGCGGGCCGCAAGTGGTTGAAGGCCTGCAGGGCGTATCGTTCGCCAAACCGCTGACCCGCCTGCGGGAGACGGTCGATATCTGCCGCATGGCCTTCCGCGCCGAGAAAATTCAGTACGACGGCGAAATTTTCAAACTCCCCCGCCCGGGCGGCGAGGGTAAAGCGCTGCGCCTCGAATTCCCGCCTTGTCCGATCCCTATTTACCTGGCGACGCTGGGCCCGCGTTCACTAGAATACACAGGCGCTGCCGCCGATGGCTGGCTCGGCACCTCATTCTCGCCGGATCATCCAGGCGCGCACTTGGACTATATTGCGAAAGGTGCCAAGAGCGCAGGACGGTCGCTGAGTGATATCGAGATTTCTGCCGGGGTCAGCGTCACGCTCGGTGAGAACGTTGAGGAGCTGATCGACAGTAAGCGCATGCCGGTGGCGTTCCAGATGGGCGCCATGGGCTCGGCCCAGACCAATTTCTACAATGAGGCCTTCCAGCGGGCCGGCTATCAGGAAGACGCCCTGGCCATCCAGGCCTTGTGGAAGCAAGGCAAGCGCGACGAGGCCGCGAAACGCGTGCCTGACGCGATGGTGACCCAGTTCCAGGCCGTCGGCACGCCCGATATGATCCTGGAGCGCTTCCGCAAATACCAGGACGTCGGCGTCAACATGCTCAGCATCCGTGGCGACGACAAGCTGCCGACGGGCGAACGGATAGCCTTGCTGGAGCAGGTGATGGATCTGGCTAACAGCTTAAAGCAGGCTGCCTGATCTCAGGTGTTGTGCAGGGGGGCAGGCTGCCTCCCGTGCCAATCTTCGCCCTGAACCTGTTGATACCGGCCAAATGCGCCTAACGAACCTCACCGCATCGTCGCAAACTTCGCAGCCAAGCCCTTGTCCAGCCATGCGGCCAGAGCCTGGCGGCCTGCGTCGTCTGCCTCAGCCCGCCAAGCGGTAGCGGCAGCCGCGCCGCGATAGCGCATCCGGTCCTCGATATCGGCTATGATCCTGGCCGCCGCCGCATCGCCCGTCGCGGCGGCTAACGAAGCCCAGAACATCGACCGCTTGTAGCTGCGCCGGTTACCAACGCCGCTGAGATAACCCACAGCCTGATCACGCATGGCGGAAAGCGAGGCGAAAGCGTCGTCTGACGGAGGCGTTAAGCCCTCTCCCTGCAACTGCAAAACCTCGCCAGTGGTCAACCGCTTTTCCAGGTCGTCCAACAGGCGAGTCGCGCCCGCTGTCTGGCTCATACCTGCCTGTAGCGCCAGCCGGTACGCCGCCGCTGGGTCATCAATTGCTAATGCCTCAGCGATCGCAAGGGCTGCAACGCCGTCACCTGCTTCGGCCATCGGCGCAAGCAACGCCCGGCCATCGGTCGCGGACTTGGGCGCGCCAACACCGGTAATCAGCGCCAGGCCGATGCTGCGGCGCTCATCATCGCTCAGCATTTCTGGCGCATTCATAGCGGCGCGCAGTTTGGCCGTGTTGATCAGCGCCACACGGCTGCTGGCGCGGTTTGATACACGCGGTTTGAGTTGCTCAAACAGGCCCGGAAAATCCTCAGCAATGTCTGCGTTGATAAAGACTGGGTGATCCGGCTGCGCCTCTATGACAATCGTGCCCGGCTTGGTTACAAAGCGGCGCACCTCCCGTACGGCAGAGGCTACAAATTCCTGCTGATCAGCCGGCAGTGTCTGCGGTCCGGCTGGGCCTGGGTTCGCCTCATTCAGCGCTTCGGTCAGGCCTGCCTGGATCAGTTGCGCGACAGCATTCGGATCGGTCATCTCTGGCGGCAGCATCGGCTTAGCTTTTTCCCACAGACCCAAGTCCTCGATGGAGACTGAAGCTGCCGATAGCAGAGCGACGACGTCATCCTCTTGCTTTACGGAGAAATAATCGAAGTCCAGGTTCACGCTAACCGCGGCCAACTCCGCCATGCTCACATGGGTTGTCATCTGCAAGCGTGCGGGGCCGACGGTGTAGGCGATCTCGACTTCGAATCGGTTGAGGTCAATTTGATCCATGCCGACCGCAACGACCTGCTGATCGACAGGCGAGGGGAGGCAGCTTGGCGTTGCCGTGGCGCCGTACAGGGCCAGACGCAGGCGCAGCGTATCCCACTGGGCTGGATTTGCCCCGGTAATCGTCGCCCGCTCAGCCGAGATGACACAGGGCGTCTCCGCTGGCCATGGCATTGGCGGGTAGATCTTCAGGCCGTGCATCGACATGGTCGAGGAATGAAAGTCGGCGGAAATATCGGTGTAGGTAAAATCCACCTGATCGCGCAGCGCGATGACGCCGACTTGCAGCAACGCCTGGGTATACCGCTCGACCGTCAGAAACTCCCATATAGCCGGGCGAGGGTCGCCTTCTGCGCTGGCAGGGCGGGCCAGACCGATCATCATCACAAGTGCTAGTGCTATTCCAACGATCCGCATGCCGATCAACTCCCCAGTTAGTAGCTTGACGAAAATGGTCTCGCAGATGCGTGCAAGAGTCCAGTGCGTCTGTTCATTCTCGACGAACCGATCCAATTATCGCTATAACCGCAACGAATTTTGGTCTCATTAAGAAAGAACCTGACCATGGCAGAGATTTCGACAGACGTTTTGATCATCGGCGGCGGCAATGCCGCCATGTGCGCGGCTCTTTCCGCCCGCGAGCAGGGCGCGAGTGTCATCGTGCTGGAGCGCGCTCCAGTCGATGAAGCCGGCGGCAACTCCGCTTTCACCGCCGGCAATATCCGCACGGTGTTCAACGACGTCGATGACATCCGCGCGCTTTGCCCAGACCTGTCCGATGATGAGGTCGCGATGACCGACTTCGGCACCTACACCGAAGACGAATTCTACGACGATATGGGCCGTCTGACCGAGTACAAGACCGACCCCGACATGTGCGAACTGTTGGTGACCAAGTCGCTCGACACAATGAAATGGATGCGTACCAAAGGCGTTCGTTTCCTGCCGATCTATGGCAAACAGGCGTTCAAGATCGACGGCAAGTTCAAGTTCTGGGGCGGCCTGGTCGTCTCAGCTGTTGGCGGTGGCCCTGGCCTGGTCGAATCGCTGACCCAAGCCTGCGCCAAGAACGATATCAAAGTGATGTACGGTGCTCGTGCGACCTCGCTGATCCATGATGACGACGGCGTGCATGGCGCGCGTGTCCGTGTGCGGGAAGAGAATGGCGAGCGTGGCAAAACCATTGATATCGCGGCGCGCGCCGTGGTGATGGCTGCCGGCGGCTTTCAGGCCAACCCGGAAATGCGTACGCGCTATCTCGGCCCCGGCTGGGATCTGGCAAAGGTGCGCGGCACCCGCTTTAACACAGGCGATGGCATCAATATGGCGCTGGCTGCCGGCGCGCGCCCTTATGGCAATTGGAGCGGCTGCCACGCGGTCGGTTGGGATTACAACGCGCCGGAATTCGGCGACCTGGATGTGGGCGACAACTTCCAGAAGCACTCCTACCCCTGGGGCGTGATGATCAACGCCGACGGCAAGCGCTTTGTGGATGAGGGCTACGATTTCCGGAATTACACCTATGCCAAATACGGCCGGGTGATCCTGGAGCAGCCGAAGCAGATGGCCTGGCAGGTGTTCGACAACAAGATCATCCCGGCGCTGCGCGACGAATACCGCATCCGCCAGGTGACTAAGGTCCGCGCCAACACGCTGGAAGAGCTGGCGGAGAAGCTGGAGGGCGTCGACGCCGAGCAGTTCCTGCGCGAGATCAAGGCCTATAACGCGGCGGTCCAGACCGACACTCCGTACAACCCGAACGTTAAAGACGGCCGCCGTACCGAAGGCTTGGCCATCGACAAGACCAACTGGGCGAACACCATCGATGAGGCCCCGTTCGAGGCCTACCAGACTACCTGCGGCGTCACCTTCACCTTTGGCGGCATCCGCATCAACACCCAGGGTCAGGCGATGGATACGGAAGAGCTTGAAATCCCCGGCCTCTATGCGGCCGGCGAGAATGTCGGCGGCCTGTTCTGGTTTAACTATCCGGGTGGCACGGGCCTGATGGCCGGCGCGGTGTTTGGCAAGATCGCTGGTGAGAATGCTGGCAAGGCGGCTGTGGGCAATAGTTAGGTCCGCACGCTTCGCTTCTGACCGTTTGTGCTAAAGGAAAGGCCGAAGCAGGAATGCTTCGGCCTTTCTCTATGCTCGCGGTGGACCGCCCGGCGACAGTGACGGATGCCCGTCAGTCCTTGCCCTGTCCCAGATAGAACTTCTCCAGCGGCTTCAGATTCGCGTCCAGCTTGTAGACCAATGGCACACCGGTCGGGATTTCGACCAGGGGAATTTCCTCGTCCGACAACTCGTCCAGATGCTTAACCAGCGCGCGCAGGGAGTTGCCATGGGCGGAGATGATTAACCGCTTGCCGTCGCGAACCTTTGGCGCAATCTCGGCTTCCCAATACGGAAGGACGCGCTCAATTGTGATTTTCAGGCTCTCGGTTAGCGGCACAATCTCCTTCGGTAGATTGCGGTAACGCGGGTCGTTGACCGGGTAGCGCTCGTCATCTGCAGTCAAAGCGGGCGGTGGAATATC
>CALKDI010000234.1 GCA_938084065.1 uncultured Alphaproteobacteria bacterium | reverse complement strand
GCTGTTCCCAACGGAGCAGATTGGCTCGATCTGGCCGCCGGCGCATATCCAGCCGTTCGACGCCTGGGACTTGCCATTCCTCAACACGTTGATCTTGTTGTTGTCCGGTTGCACAGTGACCTGGGCTCACCACGCGTTGTTGCACAACAACCGTCGTGATGTGATCCGTGGGCTGGCGATTACGGTGGCGTTGGGCGCCTTGTTCACGAGCTTGCAAGTTTACGAGTACAGCCACGCAGCCTTTGGGTTCCGCGAGGGCATTTACTCGTCGACGTTCTACATGGCCACAGGTTTCCACGGCTTCCATGTGTTCATAGGTACTGTGTTCCTGTTGGTGTGTCTGATCCGGGCCTCACGTGGTCACTTTACGGAGGATCACCACTTCGGCTTTGAGGCGGCGGCCTGGTACTGGCATTTCGTTGACGTCGTCTGGTTGTTCCTGTTTGCCTGCGTTTATGTCTGGGGCGCTTGACCCTGGATTTGAACGGCAGCTGAAAAAAGAAAACGGCTCCGATTTCGGGGCCGTTTTTTTGTGTGTCGCGCGAACCATGCGGCATCGGCTATCTTGCTGAGAGATCGTAAAAGGAGAGTTCTGAATGCAGTGGACCCATGAACATCTCGAGCTGAAGCGTACAACCAAACGCATAGTCGACGAGCACATCAACCCATTCGTTGACGAGTGGGAGGATGCATGTCGGTTTCCAGCACATAAGGTGATGAAGACGTTAGGCGATGCCGGCCTCTTGGGGATTTCCCGACCGGAGGCTTATGGCGGCCTGGATCTGGATTATTCGTTTGAGATCGCGTGCGTTGAGGAGTTGGGTCATATTCAGGCTTATGGCATCTCCAGTGCCATTGGCATTCAGTCGACTATGTGCACCCCAGCGCTCGCCAAGCACGGCTCCGACGAGTTGCGGCGTGAGTGGCTGGCGCCGACAATCGCCGGCGATATCGTCGGCAGCCTAGGCGTGTCGGAGGTTGGCTCTGGCTCCGATGTCTCGAATGTTAAGACCTATGCCAGGCGCGATTGCGATGACTATGTCATCAGTGGCTCGAAGATGTGGACAACCAACGGTATGCAGGCCGATTGGATGTGCATGCTGGTCAACACCAGCCAGGACAACGGCCCCCATCGCAACAAATCTCTAATCGTTGTGCCGCTGAATCTGCCCGGCGTCACCCGGCATGAGCTCAAAAAATTGGGACTGCATTCGTCAGATACCGCGCAGTCATTCTTTGACGATGTCCGTGTGCCAGCGCGCTATCTGATCGGCGAGGCGGGCAAGGGCTTTGGCTATCAGATGCAGCAATTCCAGGAAGAGCGGCTGTATGTCGTCGCCCGCTCTATTGGCCTGATGGAGGACGCCATCAGCGATACGGTTGACTATGTACGCGAGCGCAAGGCGTTTGGCCGGGCGATCATTGAAAACCAGTTCGTGCATTTCAAACTGGCCGAGATGCAGACGGAAATCGAGGCGTTGCGGGCGTTGCTCCACAAAGCTGTGGAGGCCTACTCAGCCGGTGAGGACGTGACCACGCTGGCATCGATGGCGAAATACAAAATGGGCAAGATGGCGGAATGGATTCCGGGCGAATGCCTGCGGTTTTGGGGCGGACAGGGGTTCATGCACGAGAACCGAATCAGCCGCACCTACCGCGACATGAAGCTGGCGGCCATCGGCGGTGGCGCAAACGAGATCATGCTGCATGTGATTGCCAAGAAACTGGGCATGAGCTAGCGAGCATCGTTAGAGCGGCTTTATACAGGCCGCTCTAACTGCACGTTCGCCAGTGCTGCTGTTTGGCGCTCTGCGAGGGCTAGGGTGTTGAAGTCACCTACCAGCTCGTGGAATAGCTGATGCCAGTTGATCTCGGCCTTCAGGTGCATGAAAACGCTGCCTAGGCCGACGGCGGCGCGGTCCATCATGACAAATTCGCGTGGTGGGCGGACGCCGCCCAGCTTGCGCAATTCGGTGTGGACTTTATCTGCCACCTGCGCGCCGTAATGGCCGCTCTCGCTTTCTTGGATTTTCTGGACCTTGTCTTCCATCAGCGGCGCATAGATGAACTCTGCCCACAAATTCAGAACGTTGATCAGGTCTTTCGAAGGCTTCTCAAAACCCCAGGTCTCGTAAGCGTGGACCGCTAATGCCTCATCCTTGTCGCGGATGGCTTTGTAGAGATCGATGACGCCTTCGACAAAGCTGGGTGGAAACACCCGGATGCAGCCGAAGTCCAGCAGATTGACGCTGTTGTCCGCCCGCACGGTGTAGTTTCCCAGGTGCGGGTCGCCATGAATGATGCCATATTCGTAGAACGGCACGTACCACGCGCGGAACATGTTGTAGGCGATCTGGTTACGCTCTTCCTGCGGGCGTTCGGCAGCCTCCAGCAATGGCACGCCATCCAGCCAGGTCATAGTCAGCAAGCGGCCAGTAGAGAGGCTCTCTATCGGCTCTGGCACATGCACGCCTGGCTCAGACGCCAGCATGTTGGCGTAGAGGCGCATTTGTTTGGCCTCGCGCTCATAGTCCAGTTCCTCCCGCAGGCGGGCAGAAACTTCCTCGTAGATATTCTCGGTCTGGATGGCTTTGTCGAAGCGGGAATAGAGCGAAAAGATCAGCTTCAGTTGGCTGAGGTCAGCCTCCACAACACTGGCCATATCCGGATACTGGAGCTTGCAGGCGACGGTCTGGCCGTCAGGTAATATCGCCTTATGCACTTGCCCGAGGCTGGCGGCGTGCGCTGCCTCTGGGCCGAACTCGGTAAAGCGATCTTGCCAGCCGGCGCCGAGTTGGCCAGTCATGCGGCGGCGCACGAACAGCCAGTCCATTGGCGGCGCGTTAGCTTGGAGCTGGCGCAGTTCCTCCGCGTATTCTTTCGGCAAAGCGTCGGGAATGGAGGCAAGGATTTGTGCCACCTTCATCAACGGTCCCTTTAGACCGCCGAGCGCCTTGCGCAAGGTTGTAGCGTGCTTTTCCCGATCCATTTTCAGGCCGAGATAGTGTTCGCCCGCGACCTTTGCCGCCAGCGACCCTACGGTTCTGGATGTGCCGACATAGCGCCTGGCGCGGCGACCAAAGCGCGAAGATTCATCGTCGCGCGTCATGTGTATCGTCTCCCTCGGGACTGACGGTACCGGTTGATTAAGCGGCGCGGCGCTCGTCTTCTTGGGTCAAAGTCTGCCACAGCGCCTCAGCACTGGAGCAGCCGCGCAGGGCGGCGCAACGCTGGTGGTCTTTTGCCATGCGCGACAGTTGTGCCAACACGCGCAGATGATCAGCGCCCGCAGATTCTGGCGCTAGCAACATAACCACCAGATCGACTGGCTTGTCGTCGATAGCGTCGAATTCCAGCGGTTGTTCCAGTTTGGCAATCCAGCCGACCAGATGATCCAGCCCAGGCACTTTGGCGTGAGGTATCGCAACGCCTTCGCCTATTGCCGTGGAGCCCAGTCGCTCCCGCTCCCGCAAGATCTCAAAAATCTCTTGCGGATCCAGGTCGTTAGCAACCGCAGCCGCCTCAGCCAAAGCCCGCAGGACTTGTGCTTTTGACGATGCTGGCAGCGCCGTGATCACGGCATTTGGAGCAAATATATTGTTCAGTTGCATAGGCAAACCGAATTCACCACCTTGACTAGACTGACCCGATCCGTTGGCTGCTAGGCACCCTCTGGATCGATCCACCCGACATTACCATCCGAGCGACGGTACACCGTGTTGAGACGCCCACTGGCGCGATTACGAAACATCAACGCCTCATGATCGCCGAGGTCAAGATACATTACGGCCTCAGCCACAGACATGGCCAAAACCAAGGTTTTATCCTCTGAAATTACCAAGGCGTTGTCGTCATCTGGCACCGCTAAAAGGTCAGCCCCCTCGGAATCCTCGTCTACAGGAGCAGCTAGGGTATAGCGTTGTGCCGGCAGGCCTGGATCCTGATTTTGATCAGAGCGATGGTCACGCAGCCGCCGTTTGAAGCGGCGCAGGCGTTTGGCGACCTTGTTGGCGGCCTGATCGAATGCCTGATACGGGTCACCAGCGCTGGCATGGCTTTGTACGTCGATGCCACGACCGACATGGACAGTCACGTCGCTGCGAAAATTGCCGCCGTCCTTGGATAGCGTCACGTGGGCCGATACGGCGCTTTCAAAATATTTGCCAACAGCATCCCCAAGGTGATCGCGCATATGCTTCTGAAGCGATTCGCCGACAGCGACGCCTTTTCCGGCAGGGGTGATTTCCATTCTGGACCCTTTGGGTTGGAAGTAAGGATAGAGCAGCAGCGCACGATCTAGCTTGCCTCCAGCCGCAGCAAACGGCGGCGTTGGGCAGAGGAGGGAATATTCATGGATTCGCGGTATTTTGCTACCGTGCGGCGTGCCACCTTCATACCATCGCTGGTGAGGAGCTCGACGAGGTTTTCGTCGGACAGCACGTTGTCAGCAGATTCGCCTTCGACCAGTTGCCGAATGCGATGGCGGACGACTTGAACCGACTGGCTCTCGCTGCCGTTAACGGTGCCGACGCCGGCAGTGAAGAAATACTTCAGCTCAAAAACGCCGCGCGGGGTGGCCATGTATTTGCCATTGCTCACCCGGCTCACCGTGCTTTCGTGCACCTCCACCTCTGTCGCGACATCTTGCAAGGTTAGGGGGCGCAGGCCAGAAACGCCTTCTTCCAGGAATTGCCGCTGGGTTTGCACAACGCGACTGGCAACCTTCAGAATAGAGTTGGCGCGTTGGTCCAACGCCTTAACCAGCCAGTTCGCCGAATGCCATTGATGGGTAACGAACTCGATATCGGCGGGCGTGCGCGAGTTGGCTTTGACGATGGCATAATACTCATGGTTGGCCAGAACCTGGGGCATGGCGTCGGGGTTTAGTTCCACAACCCATTCCTGATCGCGATCGCGGCGGACAATCACATCAGGGATGACTGTTACTGCAGGCTCATAGTCAAAGCCAGCCGTCGGTCTGGGTGCGCAGGTGCGCAGCTTGTCGACCATCTGGCTCAGCCTCGGCAGACTGACCTTGCAAAGGCGGGCCAGCTGCTTGAAATCGCGGTTTGCGATTAACGGCAAGTTGTCCAGCAGCAGGCCCATGGCTTTCGTCATGTCGCCTTGCTCCGTCAGTTGCAAGCGCAGGCATTCGGATAGAGAGCGCGCGCCGATGCCGATGGGGTCAAAGCGCAGAACGCGTGAATGAACCCAGGCGACGGTGTTGGTATCGACCCCTGTTAGGCCCGCCAGTTCAGCGAAATCACCGGTGAAGTAGCCGGCGTCGTCCAGTTGATCGACGATGGCGATGGCAACCTGTTGCTCGACCGGGTCAGAAAGTTCCAGCGTGATCTGGTTCATCAGGTGCTGGCGCAGGCTATCGGGCTTGGTTGCATAGGCTTCCCAGCCACCACCGCTGCCGGTATCGCCAGAGGTAGCAGACCTTTCCCGCCAATCACCCGTCGGGCCATCGGTTGGGCGGCTGCCGTCATCCCAAACGTTTGAGAAATCCGTATCGCCGCCTTCTAGCGACCGCTCAAACACGCCGTCATCGCGGATTACCTCTGCGGAGTCGCGCGGTTCGCGTTCTGGCAGGGTCGGGGCAAGTTCGGGGGAGGAGCCATCATCCTCAGCTGGTTTTTGCTCCAGCAGCGGGTTTTCCAGCAACTGGGCTTCGACATACTCATTCAGCTCAACATTGGATAGCTGCAGCAGCTTGATCGCTTGCTGCAATTGCGGCGTCATTACCAAACTTTGGCTTTGCCGGATATCTAGGCGTTGATTGATTGCCATGATGTGCCGGTGCCGCGATCACCTCGGATGGTTTATCTGTGGCGTCTTGAATGAAATTATGCGGGCATTTGCCGCGCGCACAAGGGCCACTGATCCGACGGTTGACGCCTTGCCTCCTGAATTGGGTGTTAGGATCGTTAAGGTTGGCGCGTGGTGATCGTTGGTCAAGAGTAAACCCAAAAAAGGCTTACAATGTAAAGGTTTCGCCCAGATAAACCTGCCGAACGCGCTCATGCGCAACGATCTCTCCCACGGTGCCTTCCATGAGAACATTACCATCATGCAAGATGTATGCCCTATCGACAAGGTCCAAGGTTTCGCGGACGTTGTGATCGGTGATTAGCACGCCAATTCCTCGGCGTTTGAGGTGCAAAACCAGCTCGCGAATTTCCCCTACGGCGATGGGGTCAATGCCTGCCAATGGCTCATCCAACAGGATAAAGCTGGGGCGTGCAGCGAGCGCCCGTGCGATCTCCACCCGCCGCCGCTCACCGCCTGATAGCGCAGTGGCCGATGTGTGCCGTAGACGGGTGATTGAAAACTCAGCCAGCAGATCATCCAACAGCGCCTCGCGGCGGTTGGCGTTTGGCTCGACAACCTCCAGAACCGCGCGGATGTTGGCTTCGACTGATAGACCGCGGAATATTGATGGTTCTTGCGGGAGATAGCCAATGCCACGCCGGGCACGCCGATACATGGGCAGATGGGTAATGTTCTCACCATCGAGGCTGATCTGGCCAAAGTCCGGGCGGATTAGCCCGGTGATGATGTAGAAACATGTGGTTTTGCCGGCACCATTCGGCCCGAGCAGGCCAACGGCCTCACCACGGCGCACGTTGAGCGATACGTCGCGCAGCACCGGACGCCGCTTATAGCTCTTCCCTAGACCCTCTGCGACCAGGCCTGGTCCGGCGTCTATGAGGTCGAGTGCTGGGCTATCAGTATCGATATCGGTGGTATCAGACATTACAGTGCCCCTTGCGGCCGCGGGCGGGGCAGCAGGTCATCAGAAGTCGCCAAGTGTTTGCGCGGCGGCGGGACAGGCGCGCCGAAGGCGTCTGGCTTCGCGCTAGCATCATTCGTAACCGCGGCCGCTGCGGCGGGTATGGTACTGGCGCTGATGACAGTATTGGGAATGGTTCCGCCGCGAACTGGCGGAATGGGCGCCGTTATAACACCAGTGACCGGTGGAGCTGGGATGGACAGGCTGGAGGTGCTGGCGGGCTGATCCGTGCTGACTTCCGGAGCCTTCGCGCGGAGAGCGGCGGGAGCGGCTGGCGGAATGACAACTGGTGCAGAGGTGTCCGGGATCTTGGCCGCTGGGGCAATTGCGGCCTGAACGGCAGTAGAGGCATCCTGCGCAGGCTCTGCTATGGGTTTCAGCGTTTTTGTGGTGTCTGCTAATGGGCTTGAGGCGGGGGTATCTGATGCCTTTGGGATGATCTTTGCGATGCTATCGGTTTTTGGCTTAGCGCTTGAGCTGGTCTTGGCACCAGAGTCAGCGCTGCCGCCAGGGAAAATGATAGTCCGCACCCGGCCGGTTTTGCCCCCGGTCAAGCGGCTGA
>CALKDI010000233.1 GCA_938084065.1 uncultured Alphaproteobacteria bacterium | reverse complement strand
CCCATAAAGGCCCGTGGCAACACAAAGCCGCACTTGGAGGCCGAATACACGTCAGCGCCCACTCGGCATGCCAAACCAGAATTCAAAATCGCTTGCATCCAAAGGGGCGTCCATACACGTCAAACCATGATCGAAAAGCCGCCATCCACCGGGATGGCGGTGCCTGTCACAAAGTCTGAGGCCGGGCTCGCCAGGAACACAGCGATGCCAGCATGGTCGTCCGGCTTACCCCAGCGACCAGTCGGACTGCGGTCCAGCACGCGCTGGTGCAGGCCATCGACCTGCTCTCGCGCCCGTTGTGTCAGCTCTGTATCGATCCAGCCGGGCAGGACAGTATTGACCTGGATGTTGTCCAGCGCCCAGGAACACGCCAGCGATTTGCCCAGTTGGACAATAGCGCCTTTGCTCGACGAATAGGGCGCCGCATAGGACGCGCCGAAAATCGACATCATCGAGCCGATCATCACGATCTTGCCACCACCCTGCGCCTTCATCAGCGGATAGACCGCCTGTGAGCAGACCATAGCGCTGGTCAGGTTGGTGTTCATCACCGTGTGCCATTCCGCTAGATCATAATCTTGCGGCTGCTTGCGGATAGAGGTGCCAGCGTTGTTGACCAGACAATCAACCCGGCCAAACTGTTTCTGTGTTGCTGCCACCATCGCGGCGCACGAGTCCGGATCCGTCACATCGACCTCAACGGAAGCCGCCTGGGCGCCAGACGCCTGAAGCGTCTTGACCGCCGCGGCGTTTTTCTCGGCATTGCGCCCGGCGACCATGATCGTCGCCCCGGCATCTGCCATGCCTTGAGCCATGCCCAGGCCAATACCGCCATTGCCGCCCGTGACAAGTGCGACGCGACCGGAGAGGTCAAACAGTTTCGATGCCATGGTGTATCTCCCAGAAAATCTCTTCGTGAATTTGCCCGAAAAAGGGCTGTTTCCTTAGCCTTTGGCCAACAGCGCCTCAACCTCCGCCGCACTGTAGCCAATCTCGGCCAGTACGCCGGCACTATCCGCACCCAGCATGCGTGCACCGAACCGATGCTCTGGCGTCGTGCCCTCAAAGCGCGCTGCTACCCGCGCCTGACGCAGCGGACCGGCTTCCTCATGCTCATATTCTTGGACGATGCCGTTGGCGACCACCTGCGGGTGATGGATCATCTCCTTGCGATGCAGCACCGGCGCGCAGGGCACTCCCGCTTTATCAAGGATTTCCATCCATTCGTCTGTGCTCTTGGTAATCATTGCCGACTGGATCAGCTCCAGGCGCGCATCGATGTTGAGGTCGCGCAGGGCCGTTGTCGCAAACCGCGGATCGTCGATCCACTCAGGATTTCCAGACGCACGGCAAAAGGCCTGCCATTGCGGGTTCGTCATGGTGGAAACCGCCATATAGCCGGTGGTTGTCTCGTAAATCAGGTCCAGGAAGCTGGCGGCCCGCTGCAAAGAGATATCCTTGCCGACATAGGTCTGCGAGCCCATATCGCTCGACCACAAAAAGGCAACAATTGCGTCCAGCATCGACAACCGCACATGCTGGCCCTCACCGGTGCGGGACCGAGCCAGCAATGCCGCGGTGATCGCCTGGCTGGCTGTCAGCGCTGTCACCTTGTCGGGCACAATCGTGCGCAACAGACGCGGGCGGCGCTCGTCTGAGCCACCCTGTACCGAACACAGACCGGACAGCGCCTGGATAATCGGGTCGTAAACCGGCTTGTAGGACCAAGGGCCAACCTCGCCAAAACCGGAAATCGAGACATAGATGAGATCCGGTTTCACCGCCTTCATATCGTCATAGCCAATGCCCAGCCGTTCAACCACGCCCGGTCGGAAGTTCTGCACCATAGCATCACAGGTCGACGCGATCCGCTTAAGCGCCTCCACATGGTCCGGCCGTTTCAAATCCAGCACCACTGAGCGTTTGTTGCGGTTGTTGTTGAGAAAGCTGGCAGAAAGCCCGCCCTGCTGGTTGCCTGCCGACCGCGTGAAATCACCGGTTTCCGGCGGCTCTACCTTAATGACATCCGCCCCCTGATCCGCCAGGATCATCGTGGCATAGGGGCCGGAAATTACGGCAGAAAGATCGAGGATGCGAAAACCATCTAGGGGGCCGGGCATGGGCAGTGAACCTTGAGCAATCGATAAAGATCATTGCGTCTCAAGGTAACGACTGCCGCCGGCCCCGGCTAGAGCATCTTCCGATCAAATTGAATCGCTATCGCGATCAATTTATCGGAATAAGATGCTCTAGCTAATAGATATAGAGCAAATTCACCCGATCCAAACGGATCGGGATCTGCTCTAGAGGCTGACGCAGACAGGTGCATTGCGTTCTGACGTAAGCCTCAGGCCCTGATCAGCCCAAGAATGGTCAGGCACCAGCCCCGATATAGCGCTGCAACGCCTCGCCTTCGGTCTCCAACTCGCCGATCCGGGCCTTAACCAGGTCGCCGATTGAGATGATCCCGGCCAGATGGCCGTCCTCCAGCACCGGCAGGTGCCGCACCCGGCGGTTGGTCACGACCTGCATCAGCTCGTCGATATGATCATCCGGCGAGCATGTCACCAAATCCACCGTCATCACCGACTCTGCCGTCGCTTCCAGCACCCGCGTGCCGCGGTGTGCCAAGCCTTCGACAATGTCACGCTCCGACAGAATACCAACCGGCTCACCCAGAGCGTTGCACACCAGCACCGCCCCGATATGGGAATCCGCCAACAATGTTGCGACGTTCGCGACAGGCTCCACCATTGGAACCGCCACGACCGTCGAGCCTTTCGATTTGAGGATTTGACGCACAATCATGTCTCCACACTCCTTTGGCTACGGAACGGTTGTAGAACAGCCTCATCGCTGTTCACCAAAAAGTGTGCGACAGTTTATCGCTTTTTGCAAGGTCAGATCAAATTAGCCCGGCACGCCCTTGGTCGTGGAATACTCGAACCGCAGCACCTCGTCTGGCCGCAGCAGCGGGTGGATGGCGTGGGCCGCCATGGCAGCCTCGCTGAAACCGGTCAGGATCAGTTTGAGCTTGCCGGGATATGTGGCGATATCGCCGATGGCGAACAGGCCAGAGCGATTGGTGGCGCAAGTCGCCTGATCCACCGCAATATGCTTGTTCTCCAGCGCCAATCCCCATTCCGCGATCGGGCCCAAATCCATCGAAAGCCCAAAGAATGGCAGCAGCACGTCGGCTGGCACACTCCGGCGGTCGCCCTTTAGGGTCTGAACGATGACAGCCTCAAGCTGGCCGCCATTCCCCTCAAAGCCAGCGAGCTGGTATGGCACCACCATCTCAATCTTGCCCTCCGCCGCCAGCGCGCGCAGGCGGCGCTCACTTTCCGGCGCGGCCCGGAACTTATCGCGGCGGTGGACAACGGCAACCGATGCCGCGACCTCCGTCAGGGATATGGCCCAATCGACAGCAGAATCGCCGCCGCCGGCTATCACCACCCGCTTATCCCGAAAAGCCTCACGCCGATCCACCAGATAGAAGACGCTGGACCCCTCGTACGCCTCAAGCCCATCCAAGGGCGGGCGGTGTGGGCCGAACGCGCCAACCCCAGCGGCGATGATAACCGCGCCAGCATCAACCACAGTGCCGTCAGCATTGGTCACCCGCCAACGATTGCCGTCTGCCGGCTCCAACCCAGTTACCGCATGGCCCAGATGATAGACCGGCTCGAACGGTGCCGCCTGCTCCGCCAACCGGTCAATCAGCGCCTGGGCCTCAACCTCTGGGTATCCTGGAATGTCGTAGATCGGCTTTTCTGGATAGAGCGCCACACATTGCCCGCCGACAGCCCCCAGGGCGTCCAGCACATGGCAGCGCAGACCCAGCATGCCTGCCTCAAACACTGCAAACAGCCCCACAGGGCCAGCACCGATCACGGCAATATCGGTTTGGTGCACCGTCATTCTCAATTCCTCGTACCTATCAACAATGGGCCGGTCAACGATGGGCTGGTCAGTTCATGCGCCCATGCAGCAGGGCCAAGAGACCATCCAGCTGCTCCAGCGAGCTATAATGCAGGGTCAGCGACCCGCGGCTTTCACCCTTGACCTTCAGCGCTGCTTTCAAGCCAAGCGCCGTCGTCAATTCATCCTCAACCGCAACGATATTCGGATCACGAGGCGGTCTGCCGGCACCCTTGCTGGGCGGCGGCGCGCCTGCTTGTGCCAGCCGCTCAGCATCCCGAACCGTCAGGTCTTCGCGAACAATGCGCTCTGCCAAGCCTTCAGGATCTGCGGTATTGACCAGGGCGCGCGCATGGCCAGCCGATAGACGGCCATCACTGACCATATCTCGGACCGACGGCGGCAAGCGCAACAAGCGCAACGTGTTGCTGATCTGCGGTCGGCTTTTGCCAACCAGGCTGGCAACGCTGTCCTGAGTCAGGCCGAAATCTTCCAAAAGACGCCGAAACGCTTCCGCCTCTTCAATAGGCGACAGGTCTTCGCGCTGCAGGTTCTCCACCAAAGCGATGGCGAGCGCTTCCTGATCCGTCAACTCGCGGCTGACAACTGGCACTTGATCCAGGCCCGCCAATTGCGCAGCCCGCCACCGGCGCTCACCCGCAATGATCTCATAATCGCCCGGCTGATCCGCACGCTCCCGCACCACCAAAGGCTGGATGATGCCATGGGCTTTGATCGAGGCCGCCAGCTCCGCCAGCGCCTCATCGGAAAAATGGTGCCGTGGTTGCGATGCCGCCGGCGACAGGCGCTCTATCGGCAGCGTCATTGATCCGGCCTGCGTTCCACTGGGTGCTGCGACATCGCCCAGCAAAGCCGCCAGCCCACGCCCTAACGGCATGCCGCGACCAGACGCCTTGCCGCGACCCGTAGTCTTATCCCTTGGAGAGCCTGGTTTTGCCGATCCATCGCCTGCCATTAACCCGCCTCCTGTTGCCACAGATGGTGACGGTTCAGAAACTCCTGCGCCAACGCATCATAGGCGACAGCACCGGTGCATTTTGGGTCGTACAGCGCCACTGGCAGCCCATGCGACGGCGCTTCTGACAGCCGCACATTGCGCGGAATTTCCGTCTCATACACCAATGCGCCCAGATGACTGCGCGCATCATTGCAGACCGCGGTGCTGAGATTGTTGCGCTTGTCGACCATGGTCATCAGCACGCCGTCAATCGTCAGGCCGGGATTGATCTTGCCCGTAATGGTCTCCACCGTGCGCAGCAGATAGCTCAACCCCTCCAACGCCAGGAACTCTGCCTGAAGCGGTATCAATAGGCTGTCCGCGGCGGCGAGCGCGTTGATAGTCAGCAAGCCCAAGGTCGGTGGACAATCAACCAGCACAAATTGCGGCTGTTGTGCCGGCGGAAGATGGTTGAGCTGGCCCAACACACCCCGCAACAACGCCTCCCGATCCTCCCGATCCGACAACTCCACCTCAACCGCTGCAAGATCGACCGTAGCCGACACCAGATCCAGGCCCTCGACCGCAGTGGACGTAGTCGCATCAGCCAAAGAGCAATCGCCGTAAAGCGCATGATAGATCGTGTGCCGACGCTGTTGGCGATCAACGCCCAATGCGGTTGAGGCATTGCCTTGCGGATCCAGGTCGATCACCAGCACACGCATTCCCGTGTTGGCCAACGATGCGGCCAGATTGACCGCGGTCGTCGTCTTGCCAACCCCGCCTTTTTGATTGGCGATAGCGATGATGCGCATGGGGTCAGGTGAGGACATCAGGGTTGCATGGCTCCAACTGGGTTAGCGTCACAATGGCTGCGTCGGGCTCAGTAACGCTAGGGGTGCTGGTCCAGTCAAACGACCAGGCAGCTTCCGCAGCAACGATCTCTGAACGCCAGGACTGACCTTTCAAGAACACCAACTGTGTGTCCGGGTCAACCAAGGGGTGGGCCCAGCGCAGCAACTGACCCAATGATGCACACGCCCGCGCCGTAATGGCGGCAGCAGGGGCCAAGGCATGCAGTTTTTGGTCCTCTATCCGCATAGCATGAATCTTGACCGGCACGCCCATTTGCGCGGCAACGTATTGCAAAAAGCCAGCCTTCCGGTGATTCGCTTCCACAAGGTGTACGTCACCCATCTCCGCTAGCGCCAAAATCAGGCCCGGAAAACCACCGCCGCTACCCAGATCGACAATCGGGCGGGCCGGCGTTTGCGGCAATACCGGCAGGATCTGCCAGCTGTCGAGAAAATGCCTGATCCAGAGGCTATCGACCGTAGATGGCGCCACCAGATTGGTCTTGCGCTGCCACATCCGCAGCTGGTCCGCGTAGATCCGCAAGCGGCCGGCCATCACCGGCGACACGGGATAAATCGCCTGCATCGCCTCTAGCGCATCAGCCTCTGACAACATCGCCAATTCCTAGGCCGCCGTGCGTGCTGGCCTGCGTTTCACATGGCGCAGCAGCGCGATAACGCCTGCAGGCGTTATGCCAGGAATACGACCGGCAGCGCCCAGAGTGGCCGGCTTGGTCCGTCCCAATTTCTGCCGTTCCTCGGTCGAGATACCCGTCACCTCGTCATAATTCAGGTCCAGCGGCAGGTCGAGGTGCTCATCCTGGCGGAAGCGCTCAATATCTTGGGTTTCGCGGTGCAAATAGCCCTCATAATGCGCCTCGATCGCCAACTGGTTCAGAATAGCCGGCGCAATCGCCCGCAATTCCGGCCAGATAGCCAGCACACGCTCCGGCTCCGAGCGATAGCGGCCCAGGATTTCCCAGGCGTTACGGGTACGCCCGTCGGCTTTCTCAATCAGGCCGTGCTGTATCAAAACCGCGGCAGAAGCCTTTGCCTGCCGTACGTCTTGCATGCCATTGGCCAGTTGTTCCATCTTCGCCGCAAAGGCTTTGACCCGTTGTGGCCCGATCAGCCCCAGCGCCTCACCCTTAGCCGTCAACCGCTGGTCCGCATTATCAGCCCGCATCGACAGGCGATATTCCGCGCGGGAGGTAAACATGCGGTAAGGCTCATCGACGCCGCGGGTGACCAGGTCATCAATCAGCACGCCCAGATAGCCATCGGCCCGGTCGAATACCGCGCCATCCTGACCAGATGCCTTGCGCGCCGCGTTCAGGCCAGCAACCAGCCCTTGTGCCGCCGCCTCTTCATAGCCAGTGGTGCCGTTGATTTGGCCGGCCAGAAACAGGTTGCGCAACCGCTTGGTCTCCAACGTCGGCGCCAACTCCCGCGGATCGATATAGTCATACTCAATGGCATAGCCCGACCGCACGACCTGAACCGCCTCCAGACCTGGAATGGTGCGCAGAAACGCCAATTGCACATCTGCCGGCAGAGATGTGGAGATACCGTTCGGATAGACCAGATACGTGTTCAGTCCCTCCGGCTCCAGAAAAATCTGGTGATTGTCCCTGTCTGGGAAGCGCATCACCTTGTCCTCAATGGAGGGGCAATAGCGCGGTCCTGGACCAGCCAGCCGACCGGCATACATGGCCGTGCGATGCACGTTCTCCCGCACAATCGCATGCCCCGCCGCCGTGGTGCGGGTGATATGGCAAGGCAATTGGCGGTTGGTGATCTTGTCGGTCATCGTCGACAGGGGCTCTGCCGGATCGTCACCCAGTTGGATAGCGCACTGCCCATAGTCGATGCTGCGTGCATCCAGCCGTGCCGGGGTTCCGGTCTTCAACCGCGCCAGCGCAAACCCCGCATCTGAGAAAGCCTGCGACAGGCCAAGGCTGGCAGGCTCACCAAATCGGCCGGCGGGTGTCTGCTCCTCGCCCAAATGGATCACACCGCGCAGGAATGTTCCCGTGGTGATCACCACGGCGCCGGTAGCAAGCTCTGGTCCCGATTCAAGTCGCACACCCTGCACCGCGCCATCGCGGATGATGAGGGCGACCACTGGATCTTCGACAATCGTCAAATTCTCTAAGGCCGACAATTCCTGCTGCATGGCCTGTTTGTAAAGCTCACGATCCGCCTGCACGCGTGGACCATGCACCGCCGGGCCTTTGCTGCGGTTCAGCACGCGAAATTGAATGCCAGCAGCATCACTCGCCCGGCCCATAATGCCGTCGAGCGCATCGATTTCGCGGATCAAATGGCCTTTGCCGACGCCGCCCATGGCCGGGTTGCACGACATTTCGCCCAGAGTATCAAAGCGATGCGTGACCAGTGCCACCTTGGCACCGACCCGCACTGCAGCGCCCGCTGCCTCACAGCCAGCATGGCCACCACCAACCACAATCACATCATACATCGCTTCAAACCTCATCATCGCCACGTGGTCATTACCACGTGATCATCGCCTCGTGCCGCGCTTGAGAGTTTCACGTGAAACCCACCACAGCCCGCTCCGCCCTCATTTGCCAATGCAGAACTCGCGGAAAATGATATCGAGCATATGCTCCACATGGACAGCGCCCACCACCTGACCGAGCGAGGCAATAGCACGTTCCAGAGCTGATGCCAAAATCTCCTCCGACAGCGACGGATCATCCCACAAAGCCAGCGCTGCAGCCGCCTCGGCAATTGCGGTTTGGTGTCGGCTGCGTTGGATCACGGCGGTTTCGCCATCCGCGGCCAACCGTCTTGCCTGCTCAGCAATTAAGTCGCGCAGCCTATCAACACCAACGCCAGACTTAGCCGAGCCGCTAATGCCGTCCGAAGGTGGCGCGCCGTTATGCTGGTCGGCCTTGTTCCAGAACAAAACGCCGGCAGCCTCCGCTGAAACAATCGGCGGTGAGACAATTGCTGCGCTTGAGCTCGCCGGCTCTGAAAGGTCACGGACTTCAATACAGAAATCCGCCTCAGCCATAGCCCGCCGGGCACGCAACACCCCCTCGGCCTCAATCTCGTCCATCGTTTCGCGGATGCCGGCGGTATCGGAGACCACGACCAGATGACCGCCCAAATCAAACGTCACCTGCACCACATCCCGCGTCGTGCCGGCAATGGATGAGACAATAGCAGCCTCACGGCCTGCCAAGGCGTTCAACAGAGTGGATTTTCCGACATTCGGCGCGCCAACGATGGCCACATGCAGGCCCTCTCGGACCGCAAACCCCGCCTGCGCCTTACCCAGCTCCGTCGCCATCTCCTGGCGAACGCCTTGCACCTGGTTGCGAGCACCGGCCAGCAGGTCGTCGGGGATATCCTCATCGACGAAATCGATCATGGTTTCCACCAGAGCGCGCGCGCGCAACAGCTGGTCTTTCCACGTCTCGATAACACGGTGTGCAGCCCCGCCCGCAGCAGAGAGCGCCTGCCGCCGCTGTGCCGCCGTCCGTGCCCGAACCAGGTCCGACAGGCCCTCGACCGCGGTAAGATCGAGCTGGCCATGGTCAAACGCTCGGCGGGTGAACTCACCCTCAACCGCCTGACGACAGCCGGGCTGATCCAGGATAGCTGCGATCACACCGGCAACGATGGCGGGCCCACCATGCAGATGCAATTCCACCACATCTTCGCCGGTAAAGCTGTTGGGCGAAGCAAACCGAACCACCAACGCCCGGTCCAGTACCTCACCAGTTCGCGGATCCTGCACATTGCGCAGAACCATCCGCCGTGGCTCCGGCAGAGATTGCCCGGTTAACGCCTGCCCAGTGAGAGCTTGCAATACCGCAAACGCCTGATCCCCCGATAGTCGCACCACCGCCACGCCGGCAGGGGTGCTGCCGCTGGCCAGCGCTATGATGGTGTCGGTCGATTGCATCACGTTCGGTCCGTGTGTCAGCAAATATCGGCTGAGTGTTTGGGTCGTATCCGGTCGGTTGAGCCCGGTTCTATGGCCATCGCTCCAGCCTGTCGCCAGGGCAATTGGTGCTATCTCGGCAATCAGACAACCAATCGCACGACCGATCCTCTGTCGCTCACATCCGCCTCGGTATAGTCCGCGTTGTAAGGCTTAGCCAAAAGCCGACGGTCATACCATCGCGCTGACCAACTCCCCGTCACCGAAGAACGCCGTGCGCGCAACAAGTTCACATGCCAGTGCGCAGCGACGGACTGCGCGGCGCTTTCTTCCCCCTCAGACCTCACATTGCTGGCCAGACTGGCAACCCGCCATCGGGTCTCAACAAAGCTGCCAGCCGCTGCCGCATAGCCCGGACGGATAGCTAGCACAGTGGTCGCTGAGGCCTGTGCTGCCAATTGCAGCCGTCGCGCTGCCAGTGCTTCCAGCCCATGCAACTCCGCCACCACACTACCAACTGCCGCACTGCGCACGGCTTCCTCCGTCGCCCACAGCGCCTCCTGGTCGTTATTGCAATAGACAAACAGCAGCCGTTGCATGGGAATGCCAAAGGCATGCAAGCCCGGCGCGTACACTTGGCCAGACAACAGGCCGTTGCGATGTTCCAGGTGACGGTTCATGCACCAGACAACCGGACCGGCTGCTTCAGGCGCCTGCATCAACCGGGTGAGCAGACCACAGGCAAACCCCATGACTGCGCCGTCACCTCGTTGATCGGCACCCCGTTGGTCAGCAACCGGACCTTCAGAGATCGATGGACCCAGCAATTCATGCACCGCGCCTGTCCGCAGCCCGCCACCGGGCAAAACAGCATCAATTGCAGGGCATTGCAGCGGTATCGTCGCTATCGTTGTATTAGGCGACCCGCCCTCGGCCTCTAAAGACGCGATCTGGCGGGCGAGGGCTTCACGGTTTGCTGGGCTCATTGGCATAGGAACGGACCATAAATCTCATATTGTTCGATCTATGTTCTATTACTGATCCAATACAAACGCAACAGACCGTGTGAAAACTCGGCGAGGGTTGGTGAGGTATCCAAATTTTCTTAAAATCATCGACTTTCGCCTGGATATGCCGATTAGGCACGGGATTGGGGTTCAGACCGCTCTCTGAGTGTCTCTGAAGGCGCTTTAGGGCTGATATTTGCTGACGACACCGCAATTCAGGCCCGCACGGCCGCGATCAGCGTCGGAATGCCGACAAGGGTGATGGCTCGGCGCAGATTGTAGGCGATTGCCGTGAGGCTGAACTCGGCGCGGACATTCTCCAGTCTGCGCATCAGGAAGGCCCCCTGGTTCATCCATTGCTTCACAGATCCGAAGGGATGTTCGACGCTCTCGCGACGTTGATCGAGCACTTCCGGGCGGGCGGCAAGGCGCGCCGCCATCCGTTCCAGCACAGCCTCATTTTCGTATCTGGTGACATTGCGCGACGCGCCGTCTGTGCAGCGAGGCTTGAGCGGGCACGCCCTGCAGGCGGCGGCGTTGGCGTAGACGATTAGATGAACGTCGTCGCGAACCGTGCGGCGATGCTTTGCCTTCAACACATGGTCTCCGGGACAGGCATAGGTGTCAGC
>CALKDI010000232.1 GCA_938084065.1 uncultured Alphaproteobacteria bacterium | reverse complement strand
CTAATCCCCCTGCTGAGATCACGCCCAAGCAGAGCCACAGCCTCCGCCGCTGCGCCAACCAATCCGGACTATCCATGACCTCCGCCGCCAGCCGCGGCTGAAACCATTGCGCCAGGGTCTGCGCGGCGAAGCTGGCCAGTTGCAGCAGCCGCGCCGCAATAGTGTAGAGCGCCGCCGCAACCTCTCCCGCCAGCGCATGAACCAACAGTGTATCGGCCTGCCCATAAAATACGCCCGCGCTCTGGCTGCCAAAGAACGGCCCAATTGTTCGGTATGACGGAGCAGGTCCAGTGGACGGCGGCAGAAACCGAGCAGTACTCCAGGCGAGCATCGCGACCTGCGAGCTGCGAACCAAGACCCAGGCGACAGCGACTGTCTCCGCGCCTTGTTCGTGCAGCACGAACGCGGCAGCCAACAGCGCTAGATTCGTCGGTACGGCGATAGCGGCGACGGGCCCCTCATTCCGCTGGCCACGCAGAGCCGCAAAACCGTTATCCGCCGCCCCAGCCAGGAGCATTGCCAGAGTCAAAGCAGGCAGCGCTGCACCGCCATATCCAGGCATCACTGCCGAAAGCCCGACGGCCACCATCATCGCCAACGCACCCAACCCGGCCATCATCGCCCAAGCCCGCCACAGCATGCCCCTCGCGGCTCCTGCCTCCCGAGCACTACGGTCTAGCAACCACGCTGATAGCCCCGTTGCCGGCAGCAAGCCCAGCAGAGACGCCAGGGCATAGGCACCAGCAAATCGCCCGAATGCCTCCGCTGGCCACATCGCCGCCAACAGCAAAAGCGCCGCGCTTGGCCCGGCCAGCCTCGCGGCTTGGCTTGTAACTAGCAGCAGGGCAGAGCTATAGGCGGTCACACAGGAACTCCTGACGCGATTGCGATCAATCCGGTAGCAACCTCGTCGACACTATCCAGCTCCCAGCTCTTCATCATGAGCCTGTCGAAGGGTGTCTTTCATCGTGGCACGGCGTTCGCCGGGCTCTGGATGAAGAGTCTTGAGGCGTCACAGACAGGTGAATTGTATCAGCAATACAGAATACTCGCCAAGGTTGCTGCATCCATCATTACAAAGCAACAGACCTTTCCGTCAAAAATGGAAAACAGGCTTGGCCGAGTGCCGGGGCTTGGCCTAGGGTTCCGACTAGTCTGTGCCAGGAAAGGCCCGCCCAAGATGACCGCCATCGCCGCCCAACCCGCCAGCGAGACACGCGTGCTCTCCCTGATCGGCATCGGGCATTTTCTCAGCCATTTCTACATCCTCTGCCTGCCGCCGATGCTGCCGGTGTTCGCGCGTGAGTTCGATGTCGGCTATGCCATGCTGGGCGGAGCCATCGCTGGCTATGCCTGGATCGGCGGCGTGTTACAGGCTCCCGTCGGCGCACTGCTTGACAAGATTGGCGCCAGGCAGATGCTGGCCGCAGGGTTGGGGCTCAACGCGTTGGCGATCATGGCGATTGGCTTTGCTGACGGCTTCTGGATGTTCGCCGCGTTCGCGGTGTTGGCCGGCATCGGCAACTCCGTGTTTCACCCGGTCGACTACGCCATCATCGCCGCCAAAATCGACGAAAAACGCCTGGGCCGAGCCTACTCCCTGCACACATTCTCCGGCTTCTTCGGCGGAGGCGTTGCCCCCGTAGCCATCGTTGTGCTCGCGGTAACGTTTGACTGGCGCACGGCGTTCATCGTCGTAGGGCTCGCTGGATTGGTAGCTGCCGTCGCAATCTTAGTGCAAGGCGATGCCCTGGCCGGAGAGGCCCCCACGCCGAAACCTACCGCCGGCACCAGCCAACCGAAGTCGGTGCTGATGACAACACCTGTACTGCTCTACTTCCTGTTCCTCGCAACCTACGGGCTGGCGATGGGCGGCATTGGCAGTCAGGGCGTGGTCGCCATGACCGTGATGGGCTTGACCGATGAGGCCGGCGCGGCGCAGGTGCTCAGCGCGTACCAGTTCGCTATCGCTGCCGGAATCCTCGTCGGCGGGGTTATTGCCGAGAAGTTCGGGCGGCATGGCCTTGTCGCCGGCATATGCCTGATCTTCGCGGCGGCGTTGATGATGCTGCCGCCAGTGTTGTCGCCCGTCGGTATCCTGCTGTTCGCGATCTTCATCGGCTCCGGCTTTGGCTTTGGCGTCGTCTTGCCCGCAAGAGACCTGATGGTCCGCGCCATTACCCCACCCGGCGCGAGCGGTCGAGTCTTCGGCTTTGTCTTCGTCGGCCTGTCCATAGGCTCCGGCCTGGCTGGCGTGGCCTTTGGCGCGCTGGTTGATGCAGGCGGCGCGGCCTGGGTGTTCCCGGTCGCAGGCGGGTTGTTGGTCCTAGCCGTAGTTATCACAACGCTGGCGCAGATGGCGGCCGCCCCGAAAGCGACTTGATCGTCGTGCCGCGACGTTGGTGTGATTGTTCTGCGAGAGACTCGCACCTATCATATGAGACCATGCAAGCTCCTATCTTAATGATCGTGCATCAGCGCTTGTCCTATCCCGGTCGGGTTGGGCAGATGCTCATGGCGCGGGGCCATCCGCTGGATATTCGCTGTCCGAATATTGGCCAGGCCCTGCCAGATAGCCTGGAGCCCTATGCTGCCGTCATGATGTTCGGCGGGCCAATGTGCGCGTTGGACTGTCATATTCCGGCGATCCGCCAGGAACTTGACTGGATGCCGCGCATTCTGGAAGACGAGAAGCCTTTCCTCGGCATTTGTCTGGGTGCACAGATGCTAGCCCGTGTCCTCGGTGCCCGCGTCTGGCCCCATCCAGAAGGTCGGGTAGAGATCGGTTACACGCCGATCCTTCCAACACAGGAAGGCAGGGCTTATTTCGACGGCCCGATGAAGATGTTCCAATGGCATCGCGATGGCTTTGACCTGCCGCACGGCGCCGATCTTCTGGCCACCAATGAGCATTTCCCTCAGCAGGCCTTCCGCTACGGCCCCAAAGCCTATGGCGTCCAATTCCACCCGGAGGTCACTCCAGAAATAATGGAGCGGTGGAGCGTCGGTGGCGGCCACATGCTGCACATGCCCGGCGCGCAACAGCGTGATGATCAACTGGCAGACTACCCGACCTGCGACCCAATCATGGAAGCTTGGACCACCGGCTTTCTAGATCACCTGTTGGGTGAATCCGAAGCTGGTGAGAAAGCCGCTTAAAGCTTTCCGGCCCAAACGGTCGCTTGTTCGTAAGCCTTCGAAAACCCATCCAAATCCATGCTGATATCAATTGGGTGTGCGCCGTAATCGTGGTGCTGCCACGCGACCTGCTTACCAGCACGAAAGCGAGTGATGAGGGCTGCAGCACGGTCATCGCCAAGCGTGCAGGTGCCGGGCAGCAGGCAATCCGTCGTTTGCACCACGTCCTGCCCATCAACACGGACGAACCCACGAGCCAGCAGACTTTGACCCTCCATCCCCAATACGACACGTGGTTGTTTGTTCGAAAGAACCGGCGGGTAAAACCGCAATACTATCGCAGCGAAGTTCGGGCGAGGGCGGTACACGATCGAATTGACGACGAAACAATCAGGCTGCGGTTCGGCAGCGCGTTTGACACACCAAGCCTCCCATTCACCGAACGGCTGCATATGCAGAACCTTGGCATCTGGATTTTCTGCGGCTTGCAAGGGCGTTGCCAGGCCAAGCACCAACGCTATGGCCCAGATGAAGTGGCGGTGGAGCATCGTTAGTCTCCAGGTTTTCTGCTTGTATTGACCCCCTTTGTGATGTGACAGGGGCCGGCCCAAGTGTCAGCAAAACCTTCCGTGATCGGGCGTGACATGGGGGATCGCAACAGAATGGAAAGGCCGGTTGCAATTGGCCGACAAGCCATCACAATGCGACCAGACACACCAATCCTTGGGAGGATAAAGCGTCATGTGGAAAGCATTTTTGGGCGGTCTCGCTCTGTCAGCGGCTTTGGCCATACCAGCGATCGCGGCGGATGAATTTCCGGGCGACAAAACCATCGAAGTGGTCATCCACGCCAAATACGGCGGCGGCACCGATACCACTGCCCGCATGATGATGATCCGGTCGCGACGTGAACTGGGCACGGATATGATTGTCGTCTCCAAGCCGCGGCGGCAGCGGCTCGGCGGCTCAGTCCTATGTCGCCAGCAAGCCGGCTGACGGCTACACGCTGATGGCGTTGACGCAGTCGCACCTCTACACGATTGCTCGTGGCAAAGGTGGGATGGAGATCGACGGCATGGTGGGTGTTGCCCGCGCCATGGATGACCCCACTTTCATCACAGTGCAGAAGGACAGCAAGTTCAATACGCTGGCTGACCTGATCGCCGCCTCTAAAGACAAGCCACTGAACTGGGGCGTCGGCGAAATTGGCTCAACCGAGCATATCGGTCTGCTGCAATTCGCCAAAGCCGCCGGTATCAAGGTTAAGGCCGTGCCATTCGGCAGCGGTGCGCAGATGGTGCAGGCGCTGATGAGCGGTGCCATTGATGCCACTCTGCCCAATGTTTCGGAGGCTTTGAGCCAGGTACAGGACGGCACGTTCCGCCCGTTGGTGGTGATGGCTGAAAATCGTCTCAGCGATTTCCCGGACGTGCCGACCACGTTTGAGCTAGGCTACAAGGTCAAGACCTCGACCACCCGCGGTTATGCGGTGAAGGCTGGCACGCCACAGCCGATTATTGACAAACTCTCCGCGGCATTGACCAAAGCGATGATGCACAAAACCTTCGGCGGCTATCTGAAATCCTCCGGTCTCAACCCGAAGGAGAGTGTCGCTGGTACAACTGTTTGGGATAAGCAACTCAAGGAAGAGTATGCGAATGCCCGCGCTGCCATGATCGAGCTTGGCCTGATTAAGTAGCGATTGATGATGTCTCAGTCTTCTGGCTCTCAGTCATCTGGGGCAAAATCTGCGAGCGCTCGGCGCTGGGTCCATTCATCGGACCTGGTGCTGAGCCTCGTGATATTGACGCTGTTCGCCTTATTCTTCTACCTCAGCACAACGTTTGAGGAAGTCTCGGCGCTTTTCGATGGCGGCGTCACGCCAGAATTCTTTCCGCGCCTGCTGCTGTGGGTCATCGGGGTGCTGGCTCTGTTACTGCCGTTTGAGCACGCCTGGCGAGTCGCCCGGAGCGGCGGCAGCGGTGATAGTGGATTAGAGGAAGACCGCAAAGGAATGGTCAAACCTATCGCCTACATCACAATGGTGGTGGCGTTGGTCATCGTTGGTTTGGCGGAGCATCTGGGCACCTATCTAACCCTAATTGTCGCCTGCTGTGTGTTGCCTGCTCTTTGGGGCGAGCGGCGCTGGTTGCTCATGGCTGCTTTCGGCTTGGGTTTCCCAACCGCCGTGATGTTGCTGTTCACCCAAGTATTCAAAATCTACTTCCAGCCGGGCATTTTCGGCCTGAGCTTCCATTAAAAGAAAGCCAGCCTGATGGAACCGGTAATCGAAGGTCTGGGGCTCGCCTTCAGCCTTAACAACATCGCGCTGGTAATGATGGGCGTGCTGATCGGCGTGGTCGTCGGCGCATTGCCAGGCCTGTCATCGCCGCTGGCGATTGCTCTGCTGCTGCCGTTCACAATCACACTAGAGCCGGTATCGGCCATCTGCATGATGGCGGCGCTGTATTGCGCCGGTACATTCGGCGGCTCAATCACGGCCATCCTCATCAATGCACCCGGTGCTCCGCCGGCTGTAGCAACCGCGTTTGACGGCTTTCCCATGGCCCAGAAGGGCGAGGCGGGCCGCGCACTTGGCATTGCTGCGTTCTCTAGCGTGATCGGTGGATTGCTGTCCCTGGTCGTTTTCATCGTGGCAACGCCGCTGTTGGCTAAGGTCGCCGTTTCCTTCCGCCCACAAGAGTATTTTGCGCTGACGGTGTTTGCGCTGTCGATGCTGGCGTCTATTAGCGGGCGATCGTCATTGCGCAACCTGATTGCAGGCGGCATTGGCGTTTTCATCGCGACAATCGGAACCCACCTCTCCACTGGTATTGAACGCTTCACATTCGACATTCCAGAGTTGACGGAAGGTATTGAATTCGTTCCGGTTCTTATCGGCTTATTCGCTGTCTCAGAGATGCTGCAGCAAAGCCAAGCAGCGGACAAAGTGTTGGAGCGTATCAAGTCGGTGGTAGTGAAATTGCCCAGCCGCGCCGACCTGCGCCTGATCCTGCCAACCATCCTGCGCTCAAGCGGCATTGGCACCTTCATTGGCATTTTGCCGGCCGAGGGCAGCACTGTCGCTGCGATCATGGGCTACAACGAAGCCAAGCGCTGGTCCAAGCGCAAGCATCTGTTTGGCACCGGCATTCCAGAAGGCATCGCTGGCCCAGAGGCAGCAAACAATGCAGCCACTGGCGGAGCCATGGTGCCGACTTTGGCACTCGGCATTCCTGGGAGCGGCACCACGGCGCTGATTCTGGCCGCACTGATCACCCACGGCTTTCGCCCCGGCCCGTATCTCATTCAAGAGACACCGCATTTCGTCTACGCTATCTTTGGCGCGATGGCCGTAGCCAACATAGCCTTCCTGGCAATTGGCCTGCTGGGCGCGAAAGTGTTCGCCAGAATTACGTTAATCCCGCGCACGTTCTTGTGGCCAATGGTGTTCGGCTTCTCAATGATCGGCGCTTATAGCCTGAGTGCGTCGTTCTTTGACGTGTGGGTGATGCTGGTCGCTGGCATCGTTGGCTTCATCATGCGCCGCCATGGCTTTGGTGCGGCACCGTTGGTGATGGGCCTGATCCTCGGCAAGATGCTAGAGGAGACGCTCAGCCAATCTATGGTGCTGATGGATCACCAATGGTGGCACATGTTCCACAGCCCGATTGTCTGCCTGTTCTTCGGTCTAGCGGTGCTCAGCCTGGGTTGGCCCGCTGTCTCTGCGTGGCGGACCAACCGGAAGGCTAAAGCCTAGACGACGGCTTAGACGACGGGGCTAGAGCCGCCGTCGACGTTGATGGAGGTGCCGGTGATGTAGCCAGCCATGTCGCTTGCCAGGAAGCAGGCGAGGTTGGCGAACTCCTCAGATGATCCCATCCGTCCCATAGGCAGGTTCTTGCCGATATCGGCCAGGAATTGGTCCAGCGTCTTGGACTTGTCGCCGGCTTCCCATCTGCGGACGTGTTGGTCAGAAACGATCAAGCCTGTATTCATGGCGTTCACAAGCACGTTGAACGGCGCGCCCTCGCCCGCCAGAACCTTGCTGAGCGCCATGCCTGCTGCACGTGTTACGGCCGTCGGCGCTCCACCAGCGCGAGGTGCCTTAGCACCGACATTCAGCACGTTGATAATACGCCCCCACCGGCGATCCATCATGGCCTGCATGGCAAGGCGGCTCATGCGAACTTGAGCCATGAGCTTGAGGGCGATATCGGCCTCCCAGATCTCGTCCGTGACGTCCAGGAATTTGCCGGTCTGCGACTGGCCGGCGTTGTTGACGAGGATATCCACCTTGCCGAACTGTGCGACTGCGCCGTCAAACAGCGCCTTGCACTGGGCTGGGTCAGTAACGTCGGTTGGGATGGCTTTGGCTGCGCCTTGTACCTTGGCGTTAATTGATGCCTCTGCCTCGGCCAGCGTCGCGGCATCGCGCGCGGCGATGACCACGGTTCCGCCGGACTCAGCAAATTTCATCGCCATGGCGAGGCCGAGGCCCTTGCTGCCGCCGGTGATAATGGCCGTACGGCCGTCTAGTCTGACATCCATATTCTGGAGTTCTCCCTGGGTGTGAAAGCCGCAATTAGAGGCCTCTGTGCGCCGGTGATCAAGCCACCCTTCCAAATTTTTGGCCGATGCAATCGGCGACGAGATAGTGCGCAAAGCCTGTACGTAGGGGGGCAGTGCCGGCTAACATCCGTCACTGCAATAATCCTACCCCAGAAAGAACAACGCGATGACCCACACGGCCTTTATCGGTGTCGGCAATATGGGCGGGCCCATGTCCCGCAATCTCGCCCAAAGCGGGCAGGAGGTGAAGGTGTTCGACCTTTCGCCGACGGCGATGCAGGCAGCAGCAGAGGGCGGTGCTGTGCCGAGCCAATCAGCAACACAAGCTGTGGAGGGGGCCGCGACGGTCATCACCATGCTGCCAGAAGGCAAGCACGTGAAGGCGGCCTATCTGGACGAGGGCGGCATTCTGGATACGGCTGAGCCGGGCACGTTGTTCATCGATTGCTCCACCATCGATGTTGCGTCTGCCCGAGAAGTAGCAACAGCAGCCAAAGCCCGCGGCTTCCGCATGATTGATGCGCCAGTCTCTGGCGGTACTGTGGGTGCAGATGCGGCGACGCTGACCTTCATGATAGGCGGTGATGCAGCGGACGTTGAGGCAGCCCGCGCGCAGTTGGAGAAGATGGGCAAGACCATCGTTCACTGTGGCGGCTCCGGCAATGGTCAGGCGGCCAAAATCTGCAACAATATGATAGGCGGCATCACCATGATCGCTGTGTCAGAGGCGTTCTGCCTGGGCGAGCGGCTGGGTATCACGGCGGAGGATCTGCAGAAGGTCGTCGCCGCGTCGTCCGGCTCCTGTTTCGCCGTGACGAACTATCTGCCGGTGGCAGGCCCGACGCCGTTATCGCCCGCGAACTTTGACTTCAAGCCCGGCTTCATGACCAAGCTGATGCTGAAGGATATGCGCCTCTCGCAGATGGCAGCGGTCGAAACGGGCCAGCCATCGCCGTTGGGCGCGCAGGCAGCGATGCTCTATGCGATGGCTGAGCAAGAGGGATTGGCTGATCTGGACTACTCCTCCATCATCCACCTGTTCAACAAAGGACGAGTGAAATGAGCCTGCGCCTCCGCCAAATTTGCCTGGTCGCCGATGACCTGGCCGCGACCGAAAAAGCCTTTGCCGACGTGCTGGACCTGGCCGTCTGCTTTCGTGACCCGGCGGTTGGCCGCTGGGGGCTGGAGAATTTCCTTAGTCCGGTTGGCTTTTCCTTCCTGGAAGTGGTCGCGCCCGTGGCCGACAAACAGCCCGAGGAAACCGCCGCTGGCCGCTATCTGGAGCGGCGCAAGGGCGATGGCGGCTATATGGTGATCCTCCAAGCCTCCGACGACCTGCACCCGCGCCTCTATGAGCGTCTGCCGGAGCTGGGCGTGCGTATCGCGACTGAGATGGACTATGGCGAGTTCCGCGGCGTGCAACTGCATCCGCGCGATGTGGGTGGCGCGATCCTCTCGGTCGATCGCAACGACTTGCACCCGGGAGAGCCGGATCGTCCGGACCAGCCTTGGCATCCGGCTGGCAAGGAATGGCCAAACATGGAGCCTTCCAAGCTGATCACCGGCTTCCGCGCGGCGGAGATGCAGAGCTACGACCCAGAAGGCCTCGCCCGCCGCTGGGCAGAGGTGCTGGACCGCACTCTGGCTGTGGATGCCCAGGCCAACCCTTGCTTTGAGTTGTACGACGCGACGCTGCGGTTTGTGAAAGCCACCGACGGCCGGGGAGAGGGGCTAGGCGGGTTGGATTTGGCCTGTTCCGATCCGGTGGAGGTCAAGCGGCGGGCTCTGGCTGCC
>CALKDI010000231.1 GCA_938084065.1 uncultured Alphaproteobacteria bacterium | reverse complement strand
CCGGAAAATTTCATGCGTAAGCCCTGACCTTGCCCGATACGCTCGATTACCTTCATTTCAGTACCCTATGACCAACGCCAGTTTTGCATCAGTTGTCTAGCTCATGTCGTTGGCAAAGAACAGGCTCACGCAGCTGAATAGGCCGTCGGAATGCATCGCCATCAGGACTTGTTTGGCGAAAACGTTGCGCACGAGGCGCGCGAACTCCCGACCCATTTGCACCGGCAGTGAACGGCCGGTTTGACAGGACGCAACGTAGCATCTGACACACAAAATCAAAGGCAGGTTAGGGCCGAAAGTGACGTATGGCAACGCGGAGCTGATTGACCGCTTCGTCCGCGGAGCTGCCCTTAGCGCCAAAAACCCGGGCGATGTTGCCCACCAAAGAAACTCTACTTATGGCTGCATCAGGGAATCGGCCAATATCGACCAAAAATGGCCCACATCAGATACCGCATTCTATCGGAGGTTAGTAGCGAGGCGCTCGATAACACAGCGCAGCGTCTCGAAACCAAGTGGGTAGGACATGACGTTCCTGATGCCTGTCAGCATTTACCGATACAGGCCCGTTTTGCGCCAAATTTGAGTGCTTTACACCCATATCCCCGACCTCAATTGCCACCCGCCATTCCCCCACACTCCATCAATCGACGCGAACCCTCCCCCGCACCTTCTTCAGATTGCCGTGACGGGTCTTGCTGTCGAGGCGGCGTTGTTTGGCGCCTTTGGAGGGTTTGGTCGGCCGCCGGTATTTCGGCGGGGTCGCTGCCTCGCGGATCAAAGCGATCAGCCGGTCCAGCGCGTCGCGGCGGTTCAACTCCTGGGTGCGAAACTGGTTGGCGGTGATGACGATGACGCCGTCTTTGGTCATGCGCCGGCCCGCGAGCGGCTTCAGGCGCAGGAACACCGCGTTCGACAGGGCGGGGCTTCTGCGCGCATTGAAGCGCAACTGCACGGCGCTCTCAGTTTTGTTGACCTTTTGCCCGCCAGAGCCAGGGGAGCGAATAAAGTGCTCCTCTATTTCACTCTCGCCGAGGCTGATGGAGGGCGTGACTTCAATCATGGTCGGCAAGCTCGGGCGAGACCAGGCCGTCCCTACGCTTTCTCCGCAATCGCTGCCTGAGCCGCCGCCAGCCGCGCTATCGGCACCCGATAAGGCGAGCAGCTGACGTAGTCCAGGCCGATGCGATGGCAGAAGTGCACGCTCGCCGGGTCGCCGCCATGCTCGCCGCAGATGCCTAGCTTGAGGCCCTCGCGCGCTGCCCGTCCGCGTTCGGCGCCGATCTGCACCAGTTCGCCGACCCCCTCCTCATCCAGGCCAACAAAGGGGTCGCGCTCGACGATGCCCTGGCGTTGGTAGGTCTCCATAAAGCCGCCAGCGTCGTCGCGGCTGATGCCGAACGTGGTCTGGGTCAGGTCGTTGGTGCCGAAGCTGAAGAAGTCTGCGCTCTCTGCAATCTCGCCACCGCGCAAAGCTGCGCGCGGCAGTTCGATCATGGTGCCGACGAGGTAGGCGATCTCCCGGCCATTTTCCGCCGCTACCTCAATCGCGACGCGGTCAATGACGGCTTTAAGGATGTCCAACTCGCGCTTGGTGGCGACGAGAGGAACCATCACCTCCGGCAGCACTTCAATGCCCTCGGCAGCGACCAGAGCGGCGGCTTCGAAGATGGCGCGGGCCTGCATCTCGGTGATTTCCGGGTAGGAGATGCCCAGGCGGCAGCCGCGGTGGCCCAGCATCGGGTTGCTCTCGGCCAGACGGATGGCGCGCTGGCGCACGGCCTCCGCGGTGATGCCAGTGGCTTTGGCCAGGGCGTCGACCTCGTGCGGCTGGTGCGGCAGAAATTCGTGCAGCGGCGGGTCGAGCAGGCGGATGGTGACCGCATAGCCCTTCATGATGCGGAACAGGTCGGCGAAGTCGTCCCGCTGCATTTGCAACAGCTTGGCCAGCGCAGCGCGGCGGCCCTTCTCATCCTCAGCCATGATCATCTCGCGCATGGCGATGATGCGGTCGGCGTCGAAGAACATATGCTCTGTCCGGCAGAGGCCGATGCCCTCCGCACCCAACTGGCGGGCGGTGTCGGCATCAGCGGGCGTCTCGGCATTGGCGCGCACGCCCAGGCGGCGGATCTCGTCGGCCCAGCCCATGATGAGCGCGAACTCGCCGGAGACCTCGGGGTCGAGGGTGGGGACGCGCCCCGCCATGATCTCGCCGGTGGCGCCATCAAGGGTGATGGTCTCGCCGACGCGCACCACGGTCTCGCCGGCGTAGAACTGCTGCAGGTCATAGTCGATGCGGATATCGCCAGCACCCGCCACGCAGGGCCGTCCCATGCCGCGAGCCACCACCGCCGCATGGCTGGTCATGCCGCCACGGCTGGTGAGGATGCCGCGGGCGGCGTGCATGCCGTGGATATCTTCCGGACTGGTCTCGATGCGGACCAGGATAACATCATCGCCCGCCTGTGCTCGTCGTTCCGCCTCGTCGGCTGAGAACACCACTGCGCCGGATACAGCACCGGGCGAGGCCGGCAGGCCGTGGCCCAGGATCGTGCGCTCCGCATCAGGATCGAGTGTGGGGTGCAGCAATTGATCGAGTGAGGTCGGATCGATTCGGCTGACAGCGTCTTCCTTGGAGATGACGCCTTCTTCGACCATATCGGCTGCGATCTTCAGCGCGGCCTTGGCGGTGCGCTTGCCGGAGCGGGTTTGCAGCATCCAGAGGCGGCCACGCTCCACCGTGAACTCGATATCCTGCATGTCGCGGTAGTGGGCTTCGAGCCGATCCTGGATGGCAATCAGCTGGCCGAACACCTCCGGCATGAC
>CALKDI010000230.1 GCA_938084065.1 uncultured Alphaproteobacteria bacterium | reverse complement strand
CACCCGGTACATGGGCCGGTGGTAGTAGAAGAAGCCGTGGCCGGCATCGTCATAGCGATGGAAGGCATAGTCCTTGTCGTGCTTTTTCAGCTCGGCCTCGTGCTGGTCCACCTGTTCCGGGCTAGGCGCGCGGTCCTCGTTACCGAAGATACCCAGCAGCGGGCAAGACAGGTCCTTGGTCATGTCGATCGGCTGCATCGGCTGCTTCTCTGGCCGATCGTCCGCCGCCTGCACCACGCGGCCACCCCACAGTTCCACCGCGGCGTCGATGCTGTTGGTGTTGCAGGCATAAAGGAACGTCTGACGACCGCCGGAGCACGAACCAATGACGCCGACCTTGCCGTTGCAATAGGGCTGGTTCTTCAGCCATTGCACTGCGCCTTCTGTGTCGCCAATCACCTGGTCATCGGCGACGCCACCCTCGGCTCTCGCCTTGGCGGCCACGTCATCCGCACTGCCCTCACCCACACGGTGGTACAGGTTGTGACTGACCGCAGCATAGCCGTGATGGGCGAACTTGCGGGTCATCTCGCGGTAGAACTCGCCCCAACCCGGCAGATGGTGGATCAGGACGACTCCGGGGAACGGCCCCGCCCCCATCGGACGCGCCGAATAGGCCGAAACCCACTCGCCGTTGTGACCCTGGATCGACAGCGATTCGGCGATCATGCTTTCGTAAACCATAGCGTTTTCCTCTTCTGATTATTGTGTGCTTGCGCGTTTTGACCTTAAGCCAGCTTAATGACCTTACCTTCGGTGTGCGAGCGCTCCATGGCGTCGATCAGCGCGTGCCGGCGAATGGCGTCATTGAAGTCCGGCGATGCCGTCGCGCCAGACTGCATAGCCTGCGCAAACCGCGCGTAGGCCTGCCCGACGTTTCGGCCTGGGCCCGCAGCCATGTCCGCGGGAATCAGGGTATAGCTGGCCGGCGGGGTGATCTCCGCCAGTTTCGCGTTGCCAACCGCCATGAACAGTTGGCTGGGACCGATATTGACTGACTTTGAGGTCAGCACCAGCGTGCCCTTGCGCCCATAGATCTCCATGCGCGTGCCGCTGGCATTGTGCGGAACACTGGCCACCTGATACGAGACCTCCGCGCCATTTTTGAGCACGCCTGTGGCCGTGACGGTGTCTGGCGCATCCACTGGGAAATCGGCGCCGGTCACCGCATGCTTCCACATGGGAATGCGCGTTGTTACTCGCGCGCTGACCTCAGCAAACTCACCCAGCATGAAGCACAGGGCGTCGATGGAGTGACCGCCCGGAATGGTCATCGGGTTCGCGCCATTCTTGCGAATGCCCTGCCAGATGCGGCCATCGCCGCGCTCCGGAATAGCGTTGACGATCACGCTGAGGTTTACGGTGACGATGTCGCCAATATCACCGTTGGCGATGAGGTCGCGGGCGTACATGACGGCGGGGTCGCTCTGTGCTTGCAAGCCAACCAGGGTTTGCACACCGGCGGCCTTGGCGGCATCCGCCATCTCTGTCGCATCAGCCAGATTGGCACCCAGAGGCCACTCACAGCACACCGGCTTTTTCGCCTGAAACGCCGGCATGACGAGTTGTTTGTGCAGCGGCACGCGAACAACGACCGCGATCAGGTCCACATCCGGGTGAGCCACCATCGCATCCATGTCGTGAAAGGCGAGTTCGGCCCCGAATTTCTCGGCAGAGGCGCGCGCCGTATCTTCATGCGCCGTACAGACCGCCTTAAGCTCAAAGCCCGGCAGAGCCTGCAATGCCGGAACGTGCGCATTCGCGCCCCAGCCACTGCCGCCCGGAGTTACAGTAGCGCCAACGATTCCGACCCTGATTTTGTCTGCCATTATGATGTCCTTATACCTGCGATAGCGCCTATGCGCCATTTAAGGACTAAGCTTAGCACAAGGCTAGCCCGGACATTAGTTTGAAATCGAAATGTGGGGATCTGGGGAATTCATGCGTGGTCGGAGTGAGAGGATTCGAACCTCCGGCCCCTGCTTTGACGCTGAGAAGCCTTTCAACGGTTGGAGCAAGTGCAAGGCTCGCTTCGATACCGGGCTGTTGTTCTCGGACTACACCTTGCACGATCTGCGGCGGACATTCAGTTCCAACCTGGCGCGACTGGGCGTGCCCATTCATGTGACGGAAAAGATCCTGAACCATGCATCCGGATCGATTGGCGGAATTGCTGGGGTCTATAATCGATACTCGTACTTCGATGAGATCACTTACGCGTTGGGGAGGCACGACGCCCACATTCAAACCCAGTTTTCGACGGCTGTCGTTGCGATCGAGCGCGAGGCATAAGTTTTCAAGAGGGATCGGCCTTCCCTAACTCGCAAATCAGATCCGTTGCCTCACAACCTATCAATTTTCACTGGCCGACGATCAGAGCCATGACGCCGGTCATGACGGCGATTTGGCCGACGAGCATGCCCGCGATCCACATGGCCAGTTTGCGCAGGTCGTCCTTGGTTGCAAGAGTTGTCCGCACTTCCTCTCTGGCGTGATCACGCATCCTGGCATTCCCATTTGATGTAGGCTTTGGTGTCGGCGGCCCATTTCTCATCGATCTCGACCAGCACGGCGCTTACCAGGCGCTCGAGCGAGGCCTCGTTCGGAAAGACCCTCACCTCTACGGTGCGGCTTTTCAATTCCTGTTGCACTCCGCGCTCCATCGGGTTGGAGGTGCGCATGCGGCGGCAATGGTGGTCGGGCAGGGAAAAGACCGCGAGACCTTCGGGCACGTTCTGCTCCAGCCATGCAGCGAGTTTCGGAGCGGTGTCGCGGTAATCTGCGACCAGATCGGCAAGGGCGGTTTCGGCCTTGGCGAGGGTGCCGGCGTTCCAGACCGCGCGCAATTCGGTGCCTATGCGTTTGCGGATCGTGGTGTTCGGCGCGTGATGGATGGCATTCTGGGCCAGATGAAACTGACACCGCTGCCAGGTAGCGGCGCCGAAGACGGCCCTGCGCGCTGCCCGCAGGCCAGCGTGATCGTCAGAGACGACATATTCGACGCCGCGCAAGCCACGCGCCTGGAGGCTTTCAAGAAAGGCACGCCAATGCACCTCAGCCTCGGAGAGGGCAACGGAGACGCCCAGCACTCTGCGGCGCTCGTCCGGGCCGATGCCAATTGCCGAGAGTACAGCGACGTCACGAACCACGCCGCCGTGCCGCATCTTTTCGTATCGGGCATCCAGCATCAGATACCGGGTCACACCAAGGGGCCGGCTGCGCCAGGCGTCCAGTTCCTCATCGATCAGCTTGGCGGCGCGGCTGACCTGCGAAGACGACAGGCTCTCGATGCCAAACTCGCGCATCACCGCCTCCGCGTCACGGGTGGACACGCCCTTGATGTACATCTCTGCCACCGCCAGCATCACCGCGCGCACTGAACGCTGACCGCGCTCCAAAGACTGCGGGTAAAACGGTGCGCCGGCATGGCCAGCAGTCTTAGGAACGCCGACCGTGACGGTGCCTGCGGGCGTGTCGATGCGCTTGGGCTTGTAGCCGTTGGCATAGCCTTGCCGCCCGGGCGTGCGTTCGTAGAGACCCGCGCCGAGAAAGCGCTCGCGCTCGATCTGCATGGCCAACTCGAAGGCCTGTGCGAAGACTGTTGCAATGTCATTCGGTCCGTGTTGGATCAGATGTTCCAAGAGAGCCTCGACCGTCGTATCATTATGTCCGTCCATTCGCGTTTCTCCATGGGTGGTTTTGCAATTCCATGGAATACCAGAGTGGATCGCCCGTGCCGGGGCCGGCCCAGCACAGGCTCGTCGCGCCAGCGCCAAGTGAATTTCCAGACGTCAGGTTACAGTACCCAATAGCTCGCAGACAACGCTAAACTTGGTGTGTGAATCAATACGACACACCACTTATGGGTAACTTCAAGTGCGAGCAACCCACATTGCTGATTGGGGCATAACGCGGTTGAAACGATCCTCCAGAGGAGGATCATGCGA
>CALKDI010000229.1 GCA_938084065.1 uncultured Alphaproteobacteria bacterium | reverse complement strand
GAACCGTGGATCGTCACGCCACACAAACACCATGTTGGCGTTAAGACTATGGCGACGGGCAACCGCTGAAACTGAAACACCCGGTTCCATCGTCTCGGCTACGACCCGACGCTTGAAGGCCGTCGAATAGCTTCGCCGCTTACATTTGCCTTGGTTTGCCAAAATACGTGTCCGCGTAATTTAAGCGGACATCATCGCCCGCTATTACGACAAGACTCTCACGCCGGGCACAGCGCCAGCAAGGTCGGGTTCACCACACGCTAACAGCAAGACAAGGTGAAGGCTACAGCACAAAAAAACCGCCGCCATCCCCCTAATGAGCGATGGCGGCGGCCATAATCAAAAACTCTAGGGGGAGGTCAGGCTTCTAGACGCCCCGCACCAAGTTCGAATAGGCCTTTACCAGCGTCTGAGTCATCTCGCCGACGATAAAGTTGTTGTCGTCGATGGAGCCGACCGGCGTCACCTCTGCTGCGGTGCCGGTAACGAAACATTCCGTCGCCTTGGCCAGGTCTTCGACCGGGATGTGGCGCTCCACCACCTCAATCTGGTGCTCCTTGGCGATTTTCATCACCGTTTGGCGGGTGATGCCGTTTAGGAAGCAATCCGGCGTCGGCGTGTGCAGCTTGCCGTCGATGTTGAGGAAGATGTTGGCGCCTGTGCCTTCGGACACAAAACCGCGCCAGTCCAGCATCATCGCGTCATCGATCTTCTGCGCCTCAGCCCAATGTTTGGACAGCGTGCAGATCATGTAGAGGCCGGTAGCCTTGGAGTGCACCGGCGCCGCATTCGGCGGCGGACGGCACCAGGGGCCGGTCTTCATGCGGATGCCCTTCATCAAAGCCTCCGGCGAGAAGTAGCTGGGCCATTCCCAAACCGCGATGGCGACGTGAATTTTGCTGCCCTGAGCCGACACGCCCATCTGCTCGGCACCGCGCCAGGCGATGGGGCGGACATAGGCCTCTGTCAGGTTGTTGGCCTTGAGGGTGGCGTACTTTGCCGCCTCTAGCTCATCAACCGTGTAGGGCACCTCGAAGTCCAGGATCCGGGCGGAATTGTGCAGCCGCTCCGAATGCTCCCGGCTGGCAAAGATGTTGCCGGTATAGCAACGCTCGCCCTCAAATACGCCGCTGGCATAATGCAGGCCGTGGTTCAATACGTGCAGCTTTGCATCCCGCCACGGCACCAGTTTTCCGTCCAGCCAGATAACGCCGTCGCGATCGTCGAATGGTATTAACCCTGCCTCAGCCATGGCGAGGGACTCCTTACTCTGCATCGGTTTCAACTGACGCGAAATTATCTTACAAATTTCGGCCTGTCATGATCTATTTATGTCGTTTTCCGCCCAATGGTTGTAATTTTCATTACGCGCAAAGATCAGCCACGAACCCGCTCTGAACGCGGATCGTAAAGGGGTCTGCGGCTGGCGCAAGCGGGAAGCTTTCGGTTGCCTACCTGTATGGCGAAATTTTCGGCATGGGCAAGGGCTTTCGGCACGTATCCCATTCCGATTGAGGCTCCCAAAGCATGCCCATAATTGCCGCTGGTGATCCGTCCAACCAGTTCGCCGTCATGCCAGATGGCTTCGTCGTGGAACAGGTGAACGCTGGGGTCTTCCAAGCGAAACTGGCGCTTGTGGCGGGTGACACCTTCCTGGCGCTGGCGTTCGATGGCGTCGCGACCGATATAGGCGGCCTCGCTTTTCACTGCAAAGCCGAGGCCAGCCTCCAAAGGCGTGTCGTCTGGGCCGATGTCGTGGCCCCAGTGACGGAAGGCTTTCTCGATGCGGCACGAATCTAGCGTGTGGTAGCCAGCGAGTTTCAGGCCGTGGTCGGGGCCGACAGCACGGACGGCCTCATAGGCGTGGGCGACCATCTCTGTCGGCATGTAGAGCTCGAAGCCGCGCTCGCCGACATAAGTTATCCGCATAGCGCGGACGGTGGCGAACCCGATCTCTAGCTCAGTCCAATGGCCAAAAGGGCATTTTGCGTCGTCGAGGGTCTCGCCGCTGACCTGCTCTAGCAAGGCAACAGCGTTTGGCCCCATGACAGAGAACGCACCCAGGCCGGAGGTGATGTCCGTCAGGAAAGCGTGGTCAGTTGCTTGAATGTGATCCTCCACCCACGCCTTATCGCGGGCGGTGGTGGCGCAGGAGGTGACGAGTAGGAACCGGTCGCTATCCAGGCGGGCGACGGTCAGGTCCGATTCGATGCCGCCGCGGGTGTTTAGCATCTGGGTGTAGACAACCCGGCCCGGCTCGACGCGCATCTCGTTTGCGCAGACCCGTGAGATGACGCGCTCCGCATCGCGGCCTTGCAGCAGCAGCTTGCCATAACTGGCCATGTCGAACAGCCCGCAGGCTTCGCGCACGGCCATATGCTCGGCACGATGGTTTTCGAACCAGTTCTGGCGACCGTAGGCGTATTCGTACTCGGGTTTTTGACCCTCGGAAGCGAACCAGTTCGGGCGTTCCCAGCCGGAGACCTGGCCGAAGCAGGCGCCCTCGCCTTTCAGCGCCTCGTGCAGGGGGGAGCGGCGAAGGCCCCGGCCCGTGGTCATCTGACGGTACGGCCAATGCATGGCGTAGAGCGTGCCGACGGTCTCGGTCACGCGCTCGGCCAGATAGGTGTTGTTCCACTCCCAGCCGTGAAAGCGGCGGATGTCGATATCGGCGAGGTCCATCTGCGCCTCGCCGGCGGCGATCCACTCGGCCAGCGCTTTGCCGGCACCCGCGGCGGACGCAATGCCGACGGAGTTGAAGCCGGCGGCGATGTAGAGCCCT
>CALKDI010000228.1 GCA_938084065.1 uncultured Alphaproteobacteria bacterium | reverse complement strand
ATGCACTGTGACACGCAGAACCCACTGCCCACCGCCATCAGACCGCTTGTGCAACCATAAGCCGCCTCCATCGCCATGCTTACCTTCAGCAGCTGCACGCACAAATACGGTTGATAGCTTGTGCCGAGTGGTCATTTGTATCCTCCTTTTTATCCCCTTCTATATATGGGATGCTACAGAACGATACAAGACCCCACCGGACAACAGTAATGATGTATTTCAATAGATTAGACTTTTTGCCAGACGGTACAGGACCACAAGATATAGTAGTTCAATGCCCTCCGGCGGCACCATTTCCGCACTTTCCCTTTGACGACATGCCATCTTCGTCGCCTACAATGGCCGAGATGACAACGCCGAAGCAAGAAGGCCGACGGAAGCATGGCGGATCGCGACACCATTATTGTTGATACAGCGACGCGGATTTTCCGCGATCTTTGTGACCCACAGACTTTGAACAGTGCGAAGGACGATCGCTGGAAACAGCCGCTCTGGGATGCATTGGAGGAGTCGGGTCTGACGCTAACCTGGGTCTCTGACGAGGTTGGCGGAGCTGGGGCTGGTCTGTTCGACGGGTTTGATGTGTTGCGGGTCGCGGGAACCTATGCCGTGCCGTTGCCATTGAGCGAGACATTGTTGGCCGGATGGATGCTGGAGAAAGCGGGCATTACCTGCCCGGCCGGTGCCATGACGATTGCGCCGCAGCGAGGTGCAGACCGGGTCACAATTGAAGCGGATGGCCGTTTGTCTGGGATCGCGCTGCAAATTCCGTACGCGGGCGAGACCGGTCACATCGCTGCCTTGGCCTATAAAGGTGATCAGGCGCATGTCGCTCTGGTGCCAACCTCCGAATGCCGGATTACGCCTGGCCACAACATCGCATTGGATACACAAGGCGCCGTGGATTTTGCCGGAGCCGTGCCGGTAGCCTGCGAACCTGTCTCCATCAGCGCTGATGATCTGCAAATGATGGGTGCTGCGGCGCGGTCAGTGATGATTGCCGGTGCGCTAGAGGCAGCGATGGATATCTCAGTTCAATATGCGCAGGAGCGTAAGGCTTTCGGACGCAATATTGGCGGCTTCCAGGCGGTTCAACACAACCTCTCGCGGCTGGCTTGTGAGGCTGCAGCGGCAACGGCAGCCTCCAGTTCTGCTGCGGAGGCCATAGCTAGCAGTGATACGCTGGCTGGCGATGATGCCATGTTGCTGGAGATCGCCAGCGCCAAAATCCGGTGTGGCGAGGCTGCGGGGCAAGGGGCGGCCATTGCTCACCAAGCCCACGGGGCCATCGGCTTTACGCAAGAGCATGTGTTGCATCGCTTTACCCAGCGGCTATGGGCCTGGCGCGATGATTTTGGCAGCGAAAGTGTTTGGGCTGTTCGTTTGGGTGAAAGCGTTGCGCGGAACGGCGCCGATGCGCTCTGGCCATTGGTTGCTTCGCGATAAGCTGATCTAGAGATTGCGAGCAACTTGCCCAGACCAAATGGTCCCATTTGATCCGGCGTTGCTCTAGCAAAAGGAATGACTGAGATGACTGCTTCTGTCCTACAATTCGACCCCATCCGCCTGCCCCCCGAATGCCAGGCGCTGCGCCAGGAAGTCCGCGAATTCCTCAATGAGGAAATCGCCGCCGGCACCTTTGACCCGATGAGCAAGGATGAGGCCTCCAGCTTCAACCGCCCCTTCGGCAAGCGTGTTGCCGCCAAAGGTTGGATCGGCATCACCTGGCCAAAGAAATACGGCGGTCAGGAGCGCAGCTTCCTAGAACGCTATGTCATTACCGAGGAATTTCGGGCGGTTGCCGCGCCGACGTCCTCCTATTTCACCGCCGACCGCCAGTCCGGCCCGACCATTATGAAGTACGGGCATGAGGACATTAAGAACGAGATCCTGCCGGCCATCATCTCCGGCGATTGCACGTTTTGCATTGGCATGAGCGAGCCGGGCTCTGGCTCTGATCTGTTCGGCGCGACCACGCGGGCGACCAAGACCGACGGCGGTTATCTGATCAACGGCGCCAAGATTTGGACCAGCAACGCGCACAATGCCGACTATATGATCGGCCTGTTCCGCACAGCACCGCCCAGCAAGGAAAATCGTCGCGAGGGGCTAACCCAGTTTGTCGTTCCGATGCGCACGCCGGGTATCACGCCAAACCCGGTCATCAACATGGTTGGCCGGCATGAGTTCAATGAGGTGGTGTTTGAGGATGCCTTCGTTGAAGACAAATACGTCATGGGTGAACCTGGGCAGGCGTGGAAACAGGCCACCAGCGAACTGGCCTATGAGCGCAGCGGTCCAGAACGGTTTTTGGAGACCTACTATATCCTGAGCGAAATGGTGCGGGTTTTGGGCGATGAGCCGGACCTGCGCGGCTCCGAAGGCATTGGCCGGTTGGTGGCGCAGTTGCACACACTCAGGCGCATGTCGGTCTCGGTCAATGGCATGCTGGCCGAAGGGTTGGAGCCAACGCTGCAAGGCTCTATCGTCAAGAACCTCGGCACGCTGTGGGAGCAGGCATTGCCAGCCAAGGCCCGTGATCTGGCCGCGTTTGCCCTGCCGACCGCCAGCAACCAGCAATCGTTTGAGCACCTGCTGGAGTTCGCCACGACCATCGCGCCGAAGCTCACCATCCAAGGTGGCACGACGGAAATCCTGAACGGCATCATCGCCCGCGGCCTCGGCCTGCGATAGACC
>CALKDI010000227.1 GCA_938084065.1 uncultured Alphaproteobacteria bacterium | reverse complement strand
GCCCTAAAGCGCCTTCAGAGACACTCAGAGAGCGGTCTGAACCCCAATCCCGTGCCTAATCGGCATATCCAGGCGAAAGTCGATGATTTTAAGAAAATTTGGATATCTCACCAACCCTCGCCGAGTTTTCACACGGTCTGGTTAACATATGTTAGCACGGGCGGCGGGAGAGGTTGGGCGGTCTGACGTCACTCCCCCCACTGCCGTCATAGCGAAGGGCGGAGCCCTGTGGCAATCCAGGGGTGTGGTGTTGTCATAGTAGACCAAAATAGGAATAAAAGCAAGTATGCGTGCCGAAGCGCACTGTTTCGCTTGCGCCCTTAGAGCCAGTTCGGGCATCATCCGGCATGGGCGTTTGGGGTGTCTGGATGGCGCATCCGGGACTCCTTCAGTAATACAGCGCGGCAGGAGGGTGCGATGGGGCAGGACGGTGGGAGGCCTCAACCAAGGGTGGAGACAGCCAAACGGTTTTGGCAACGCTTCAAGTTACTGGCATGGTCCGCGGCTGTGCCCGCGTCAGTGTGGCTGACGCTCTGGTCCGGGGTTGCGCCGCCGCTCTGTCAGGCCGTGAATAGTTGGGACTTGCTGCCGGCCAGTGTCTCGCCCTGTGGGCCGAGTGCGGAGGATCTGCGGTTGGCGGAAGAAGCCGAGCGGCTGGCAGGGGAGGCCGCGCGCCTGAAGGCCGAAGCGGCGCGCAACGCGGCGGAACAGGAGCGCCTGCGCCAAGAACAAGCAAGCCTGGCCCAGCAGCGGGAGACGCTCAACGCTCTGGCGGCATCGGTCGGCGACTTGCTGAAACGGCAGACAACCACGCCGGACGGCAAGCCCGCCGATCCGCAGACGCAGGCGAAAGCGGCGGAAGCCATCACGGAAATCGCCGAGCAGGCCGCCGGCACCGATGCTGCGGCAGAGACCGAGCGCGCCTTGCAACTGATCAAGGACGGCAAGGCCGACGAAGGCTTGGCGGTTCTGGAAGGCTTGGCGGCCAAGGCCGTCGCGGCGGCTGAGCAAACGAGCGTGGCGGCGGCAGAAGAGCGGGCCAAAGCCGTGGCGCAATGGCGCCGCATCGGCCAACTCGCCCGCCCGCTGAGCACCGTCAAGGCCCTCGCCGCGTATGAGCAGGTGGTGGCGCTGGACCGGAGCAACCCATGGGACTCGATCTATCTGGGCCGGCTCTATGTGCAGGCGGGCAATCTGCCGAAGGCGCAGGAGACGTTCGAGGCGGCGTTGGCGCAGTTGCCGGAGGGAGCGGAACGGACGCGGGGTGTGCTTGCCCATGAGCTGGGAGTAATCGAACGGGCATCTGGCAATCTTGAGATCGCTCTCAGGCACTACAGGGCCTACCTGTCGGCTTCTGAGCGGCTTTCCGATGCCGAACCCGACAACACCGAGTGGCAGCGCGACCTCTCGGTCAGCCACAACAAGGTCGGCGATGTGCTGCGCGACCAGGGCGATCTGGCGGGGGCGCTGCAGGCCTTCCGCGACAGCCTCGCCATTGCGGAGCGGCTGGCGGCGGACGATCCGAGCCATGCGGGGTGGCAGCGCGACCTCTCGGTCAGCCACAACAGGATCGGCGATGTGCTGCGCGACCAGGGCGATCTGGCGGGGGGGCTGCAGGCCTATCGCGCCAGCCTCGCCATCAGAGAGCGGCTGGCGGCGGATGATCCGAGCCATGCGGGGTGGCAGCGCGACCTCTCGGTCAGCCACGAGAAGATCGGCGATGTGCTGCGCGACCAGGGCGATCTGGCGGGGGCGCTGCAGGCCTTCCGCGACAGCCTCGCCATTCGGGAGCGGCTGGCGGCGGATGATCCGAGCCATGCGGGGTGGCAGCGCGATATGATCGCCAGCTACGCCAAACTCGGCACAGTGGAGCCTGGAGTCGGCTGGTGGGCGAAGGCGGTGGCAGTGGCGGAGGAGATGGTGTCGAAGGGAATACTCGCGCCGCGGGATGCCTGGATACCGAACTATTTGCGGAAGAAGGCGGCGGCGGATCAATAGCGCTCATGCCGTCTTTGCGAGGCCGGATGCAATCCGGGCGTGGCAATCCAGAAGGCGCTGAGGCCGGGGCCGCTGGGTTGCCACGCCCGCTCCGCGGACTCGCAATGACGGCGGGAGGTGTGGGAAGCGCTGCTCTCCGGGAAGCGGGGGCTGGATTGCCGTGTCACCGTTGGCGTCGCACAATACCGGCAGAGCGGTGGCTGGCAGGACGGTCACCCGATATCACAGGCACGAAGGATCCGCCCCATGACTCGCACCCACACCGTCACCCGCGTCGGCACCACTCGCGATAAGCTGGGCGAAGGTCCGCTCTGGGATGTGGCGGAGCAGGCGCTTTACTGGCTCGACAGCCGCGGGCCGATTGTGCACCGGCTCGACCCGAAGACCGGGCAGCGGCAGGATTGGACTGTGCCCTCCACCGTCGGCTCTATGGCGTTGCGGGAGCAAGGCGGGGCGGTGTTGGCGATGGAGGATGGGTTTCACTTCTTCGACTTCACCACCGGCAAGACCACGCCCATCATCGACCCGGAGCCGGATAAGCCCGGCAACCGGCTGAACGATGGCAAGGTGGACAAACAGGGGCGCTTTCTGGCGGGCTCCATGGCGACCAAGATCACCAAAGAGGCCAATGGCACGCTCTACCGCCTGAACCCGGACCTGAGCCTGGAGACCATGATGGGCGACATCATCGTCACCAACGGCCCCTCGTTCTCTCCAGACGGCAAGACGTTCTACTTCTCCGACAGCCGCAAGGCGCGCATCACGACCTATGATTATGGCGATGCCGGCGTTTCGAATGAGCGCGTTCTGGTCGATACCAAGGCCGAGCATAACGCCTGGCCGGATGGCGGCACGGTGGATGCGGAAGGCTATATCTGGTCGGCGTTTGTGACGTCCGGTCAGGTCGCGCGCCTGACGCCCGCGGGCAAGCTGGACCTGGTGATCGACATGCCCTGCTCCCGCCCGACCAGCGTCATGTTCGGCGGACCGGACCTGGAGGACATCTACATCACCTCCATATCCGAGAGCCACAACATGAAAGTGGAAGGCCCGGACGATGGCGGCCTGTTCGTCATTCAGGGCCTGGGCATCAAGGGTGTGCCGGAGCCGCGCTTTAAGGGGTGATCCCGCGCGCTTGACAGCGCCCGCTCGCCCGCGTTTGTTGGCGGGTATATTCACCGCCTTTTGGGAAAAGCTCTCAGACCCATGTCCGACTCCGAATCCATCATCGTCGATACCGCCAACCGCATCTGCCAGGATCTTTGCGAGCCGGGTGTAATCAATGAGGCGGAGGCAGGTACATGGCCGGCTGACCTCTGGAACGCGCTAGAGGAAAGCGGCCTGACGCTAACCTGGGTTTCCGATGAAATCGGCGGTGCTGGTGCGGAGATGGCCGATGGTTTTGCGGTACTCAAGGTCGCTGGAGCCTATGCAACGCCGGTGCCTTTGGCGGAGACACTGCTGGCTGGCTGGTTGCTGGGGCAGGCGGGCTTGCAAGTGCCGATGGGGCCGATGACGGCCGCTTCAGGCTATGACGGTGCGCCAGTCACGTTGGCGGGCGGGCGCTTGGCGGGCTCGGCAGAGGCCGTGCCGTTCGGGCGCAATGCTGAGCATATCGCCGTGCTGGCGCGGGACGGTGATGCATCCGTGGTCGCTTTGGTGAAAGCCAGCGATTGCGCGATTGCACCGGGCACATCACTGGCGGGAGAGCCGGCGGACGATGTGGCGTTCGATGATGTGACACCGGTTAGCGTCAACCCAGCGCCGGCAGGCCTGGACGAAGCCGCATTGCAGGCCTTTGGCGCGGCGGTGCGCTGCACCCAGATGGCGGGAGCGTTGCAGCGCATCTTGGACCAATCAGTGCAATACGCGCTAGAGCGTGAGCAATTCGGCCGGCCTATCGGCAAGTTCCAGGCGGTGCAACACGCCCTGGCCGAACTGGCCGGAGAGGCTGCCGCAGCGGGCGCAGCTGCCGAGGCTGTGGCCGAAGCGATCTGCGCCGACGGTGCGCTGACGACCAGCGGCTGGAGCGAGGCTGCTATGGCGGAAATCGCCACCGCCAAGGTCCGTATTGGCGAGGCTGCCACCAAAGGCTCCGCCATCGCGCATCAGGCCCATGGCGCCATGGGCTTTACCTATGAGCATTCGCTGCACCACCGCACCCGCCGCCTGTGGGTCTGGCGCGATGAGTTCGGGAATGAGGCGGAATGGTCAATTCGGCTCGGCCAGATGGTGGCAGCGCGCGGTGCTGACGACCTTTGGGCGTTTGTGACAGGTACCTGATACCCCTGGCATGTAGCGCGGCTGGCACGTGAACCCTGTTGCCGCAATCGGCGCTCTGCGATAAGCCTTTAGGCCAATAATCTGGCAGCAGCCAGGATCGAAGGAACACGCTTATGACGAAACGCCTCTGGTACACTGGTGCCCCGCTCGACCGCCTGTCCCACCGCCGCAAGGACCCGGCTTGGCTGGCAGAGCGGCTGGCGAACCCGGAAACAGTGCTGGTGCCAATTTGGCGCAATCAGAACCTGGCCCATTCGGAAGATGACCGCGCGCTTCTGCCAACCATCGGCGAAGCGCGTGAGCTGCTGGACGCGGGCAAGCACATATCCTTGCTGGGTATTCGCGAGGGCAAAGCCTATTTCGCCGTCGATGTCTCGCACCATGACGACCCCTACCTGAACCCGCTGTTGGTAGCGCAGGGCGCGTTTGACGATCTGCGCAAGTTTGGCCCAGCCATTGAGCAGCACGAGGGTGCGATCCTGGCACATGCTCGGGGCCTGATGTACTGGCACGCCCGCCACCAGCATTGCGGCGTCTGTGGCAGCCCGACCGAGGCTAGCGAAGCGGGCAACCAGCGCGATTGCACCAACCCGGACTGCAAAGCCCCGCACTTCCCGCGGACCGATCCGGCGGTGATTATGCTTGTCTATAAGGGCGATAGCTGCCTGTTGGGCCGCTCGCGCAATTTCCCGGTCCCTGGCATGTACTCAACCCTGGCCGGCTTCGTCGAGCCTGGCGAGAGCCTGGAGGAGGCTGTGTCGCGCGAGGTGTTGGAGGAAGTGGGCGTTACGGTCTTGCCGGAGAAAGTCCACTATTGGGCCAGCCAACCTTGGCCATTCCCCGCATCACTGATGCTAGGCTTCCATGCGGAGTCGGAGGATATGGAACTCGTCCTTCAGGACGACGAGATCGAGGACGCCAAATGGCTGCACCGCGTGCAAATGGACGACCCAGAGGCACACGGCGTGAAATTCCCCCGCCGCGATAGCATCGCCTATCGCCTGATCCAGGCCTGGATGAACAACGAGATGCGGACTTAGGCGGGGAAAAAAAGCCACCCACTTGTCCTGAACTTGGTTCAGGGAAAGGGAAACGGGAGAGCTGGGGCGCTACCGCCGACCGGGCTTTTCAAAAACCTCGACCGTCAGGGTAACGTTGCGGATGCCACTGTCCGGGTCAGGCTCGTGGATGGTGGCGACGCGGCTGCCATAGTCATAGCCTTTCGCCTCGCGGATGATCTTGATCGAGACTTCTCGCGACAAATACCCCAGCTGCTCGCCGGTTTCGGCGACAAAGACTGCGGCCAGCTTCAAGGCGCCCATTTGGGCCACCAGAATGGTTTCAGCGCCAACCGCGGTGCGGGCGATGATCTCCTGCCGGACGGAGTTATCCTGGTTTTCCAGCTCAACCCCGACCAGAGGGGCTTCAAACGAATGGATTGGGTCACGCGGGCCCTTTTCCACGACTTGGGGTGTGGGGTCTTTCGCAGCCCGCTTCTTGCGCGGGAACAGCCAGGAAATTAGAGACATTGAGTTCTGGCCCTTTCTCTATGCCACGCCATCGTCGTCTGGCGGCTCGTCATCCGGTTGCTCGCTTGCCTCGACACGATAGCTTTCGTTAAACCATCTGTGCAGGTCGAGATCGGCGCAGCGTTTGGAGCAAAATGGTCGGTATTCCTGAATGCCAGCCTTAGCGCAAATCGGGCAAGGCGCGCTGCGATACGGGCGGAGGGGAATGACATTATCTGATCGGTCAGTCATAGGGCTGGCTCTTGCCGGGGCGGCTCTTATTGGATTGGACGGATAGCATAACTGCCGCGCGGCAGCGATGCATCCGTTTGAAGTGCAGCCTTTTGGCCAAGCTGGTCTTGCGCTTGTTGCAGGGCGATCGGTAAGCGCGGCGCGACGTCCACGGCAGCGGCGGGCAGATAGAGCGCCTGCTGGTTGGCGGGGTTCGCTATGGCGGCTCGCACCAGAGCCCGCAGGCCTGCCAAGACAGATTGCGTGTGGCCACCGTCGGCTGTTCGCCCAGCAAAAGCCGGGGCAACGCGTCCCCGGCTGAAGGCGTAGAAGCCCAGCGGGTCAAAGCTGGGATTGAAGCGCAGGAGCGCAGGGTCTTCGACAAAAGCGTTGCGCAAGGTCTGGATGATAGCGGCTTGGGCTTTCGCGTCCGACAGGCGCAGGAAATCGGCGATGAAGGCTCCAGCAGCCTGGCGCAGGCGGATCTGACGGGCCAGTTCAATGGCGGCGGCTTGATTGGCTTCAAACCGCACGGCCTCAGCCCGGCCTTGAGCATTGCCGGAATCCACGTCGGCTGTCCAGCAAGCACGTGTCTGCTCCAGCCAGAGCGTTCCGCCGGTTGCCAGCGGGACTTGGGTGCTGGCCGCAATGGTGAAGGCCTCATCTGCACCAGAGCTGGCGAAAGGGTTTGTGCGGTCCAGGCTCACTGTGATG
>CALKDI010000226.1 GCA_938084065.1 uncultured Alphaproteobacteria bacterium | reverse complement strand
AAGGGCGCGAGGAAAGAAGCTCGGTCGCCAGCCAGGCCAACGCCCGAAATCCGACAAGCTCGCGCCAAAGGTCGTTCAAGCCGTGGAAGACGGTCGATCATACCGATGGATCGCCCGCGATCTTGGGATCAGCAAAAATACCGTGCTCGATATTATGAAGCGGCGACGACAGAATTCCTTGTGATACGATCCTGCCCCCTACCGGAATCTACCCCTTCCACGGTCGGTGGCTCGCTGCGAGACGTGCAACAGCTTGCTGGGCATACCAGCCTGCAAACGACGCAAGCCTATATTGAAGGCTCAACCGAAGCCAAGCAGCGGATTGTGAAGATTGTGTGAGGGGCCATGGGTAGGTAGTGGGGTTTAGGTAGTGAAGGTAGGTAGTGAAGGTAGGTAGTGGATGGCTGAGGGCCGATACCCAAGAGCAAACTCGCTTGTCCACAGGTTTTCGTCGCCAGATGCAGTGGGCCATCTGGAAAAATACCCTGCATCTAGTAGGTTAAGACCATGACCATGCTGCAAGCCGAACTCTTCCCGACCGCCGTGCGCCTGGTGCGCTCGGACCGTCATGCCAACATGCACCGCTATTATGCCATGCGGTTGCAGCCAGATTTGTTTGGCGGCTGCTCACTGATCCGCGAATGGGGTCGGGTCGGCTCCGGTGGTCAGATCCGTTACCAGACCTACCGGCATGAAGGTCAAGCAATCGACGCCCTCTTGGCGTTCTCCCGCCTGAAGGAGCGTAAGGGCTATATGGTCCGCGCTGCCTAGGGAAGGATGACGTGGTGGCCGGCGTTGAGATCCTAACCTTGGCTTCGCTCAAACTCATCCATCAGGATTTCGAGCATGTCATAGTAGCGCCGCCGGTCGGCACATTGCCTGGAGCACACTACCCTTCCGCCTTCGTCGGCACCCACAGCTCCGCCTCGACCTGAGACTTCAGTTTTCTGGGCGCAGTCGTCCAGCCCATGAGTTGGTAGACACCGATGACGGTTTCCCCGGCGTCAGTTGTCCACTCGAGGTGGAGCATTTGTAACTGCTCACGTGGCTGGCAGGAATCGGTCCATTCCGGCGACATTGCTGCCTGATACGAGCGCGCGGACTGTTTCGATGGCGGTGTGAGCATGCAGCCGCGCGGTGCTGGTCAGGGATCTGTATCCGGCGTGAACGCCTGCCCCCCAGTCAGACCGGAAGCCGTTCGTGACTTTGCGGAACACGACGGATGGGCGGATCTCGCGCTCGGAGATATTGTTGGTGGCAGGCACGCGCCGGTCGGTCATGAAGACAAAGAATTTGGTGCGCCAAGCCTTGATCTGCGCCTGCAGCGCGCGGCCTGCCGGATGCGCGGCGGGGATGCCTAGCAGGCCATCGAGTTTGCGCTCAGCTTTGGCGAGATACTGGGCCAGGGTGGTGTCGCGCAGTTCGTCTCGTCGCCGGCCGACGCGGATGGTCCATCGCAGCAGATCTCGGATCTTTGGGGCGACGACCGTATCGCCGCAATCTATCGCATACTGGACATCGCGCAGGACGTGGGCGAGGCAAACCTGGTGCGCTGCCGCCATATTCTGCTGCCCGCCATAGCGATCTGAGATCCAGACATCGGGCCGGTGACCACCGAGGACGCCTTCTGCGACCGCTTTGGCCCGGCGCGGCGCGATTTCGTGCAGCACGGCCCGGTCTGAGACGAACACCCACTGCCAGTGCGTAATCCCGCCGATGCGGGTTGTCGTTTCATCGGATGCGATGATACGGGCCTCTCGCAAAGCCGCGCGGATCGCCGTGCGCGCCTTCTCCAACGGGTCGGCCAGTCGTTGAAAGGCGTTGGAAATGGCACCTTCCGAGATCTCCAGCCCGAACAGCTCGCCCATCATCCGGCTCAGCCGTTCAAAGCCCACATGATGGCTGTGGTGCAGATACAAAAGCAAAGCATGGATGTTCGGCCCCCTCTCGGGACATTGCTTCGCAATGCCCTGCCGGGCAGTGGAACGGCGTGCCCGGCATCATACTGTCCGGCGGAGTGGCTCGGAACCGGGTGCCACAACAGGCGCAACGCCCGCCAAGCAACTCGATCCGTGTGGTGTGCGGCACCACCGGTGGCAGATCGATATGGTCATAGCGGTGACGGACACCCTGGCGCTGCTTCGACACGTCCGCACCACAACCGCCGCAGGACCCGGCACGCCGCTGGATGATTTCGTCCGGGTTTTCTGCCAACGCGCGGGTAGTGCCCGGGCGCGATGGGCGAGGTTTACGCGTCGCAGATTTGTCTGATCTGGCGTTCGCCTTGTGACCCGCGGAGGGCGGAGTATGCGAATTCTTTGCAGTCTTCTTCGGCGACGACAGCATAGCTTCAAGGTCTTTGATCCGCGCTGCTTGCGCTTCGATCAAAGCCGCTTGATCCTCGAGGAGCGCGTCCTTCTCGGCATCGCTCAGGTGGTATCGGCTGCGCTGTGTCATCCATACCTTGACTCACATCCAGAGTTAGCGTGTGGTGAACCCGACCTTGCTGGCGCTGTGCCCGGCGTGAGAGTCTTGTCGTAATAGCGGGCGATGATGTCCGCTTAAATTACGCGGACACGTATTTTGGCAAACCAAGGCAAACGCAAGCGGCGAAGCTATTCGACGGCCTTCAAGCGTCGGGTTCACCACACGCTAACTATACCCCTCGGAAATGCCCCGCATTCAAAAGGCAAATCGAGGTCATGCTTGTTGAGCTTGGAAAAGACGTTCAAATTAGATTTGTTTGATGCTGTTGCGTTTCGCAGTGAGATAAACCATACATCTTGCGGCTTTAACAGCTCTTCCCAAAATTAGGGTCAACCAATGAGATTTGTATTGATTACCGCGCTTCTGCTGACCCTTTCAAGCCCAGCGCAGGCGGATTTCCAGGATGGGTGGGCAGCCTCCCTAAAAGGTGATTACGCAACGGCATTGCGGGAATGGTTGCCACTGGCTGATCAAGGGAATGCCGACGCGCAAAACAACCTTGGCTTCATGTTCAACTTCGGCCGGGGCGTAACGCAGAACGCCGCCGAGGCAGCGAAGTGGTATCGCTTGGCCGCTGAGCAGGGGAATGCTAACGCACAGTACAATCTTGGCATCTTCTACGAGCAAGGCAGGGCCGTGACGCAGGATACCGCCGAGGCGGCAAAATGGTACCGCTTAGCCGCTGAGCAGGGAAATGCTGATGCACAGTCCAATCTTGTGGCCTTAGCTGATGCTGGACAAGGCGTGACGCAGGGCGCCGCAGCACAGGGAAATGCCGACGCCTTAGCTGATGCTGGACAAGGCGTGACGCAGGACGCAGCAGCACAGGGAAATGCCGACGCCTTAGCTGATGCTGGACAAGGCGTGACGCAGGACGCAGCAGCACAGGGAAATGCCGACGCCTTAGCTGATGCTGGACAAGGCGTGACGCA
>CALKDI010000225.1 GCA_938084065.1 uncultured Alphaproteobacteria bacterium | reverse complement strand
CGCCGGCGGGGTGGCCGAAATAGGTGGCGAGCCGGTCCTGGCAGTCGGGCCGAGCCGCTTCGTAAACGATGGTGCCGGGCAGCTTAGAAGCCACGCCGGTGCACACGGTGCTGGTGCCGGCGTACGTCTTGTGCATCTGCTGCATGAACATCAGGCGTGAGAGGAAGTCGCTTTCCTCCGCCTTCACCTGCCTGTTGCCGAGCACGTCCCAATAATCCTGCGGCGGCGCAATCATGCCCAGGATTGGAGTGGCCGGCGTCTTTCGGGTGGCGTTGGCGGGGTCGTCGACCATGCCCATCCGGTAGGCGGCTTGAGACCGAATGCGCTCCAGCAGGTCGACCAGCTCCGCGTTCGCGTCAATTTCTGCCGCGGTCTCTGTGCCCTTGATGCCGACATCGGCGGCGCGCACAAAGACATGAGCATTGCCGCAATCGACCAGGGACGCCTCAATCGGGCCAAAGCCCGGCACTTCCAGCACGTCAATGGCATTGCCGGTCGGCAGCAGCCCGCCAACGCTCTCGCCAGCGCTGGAGCCACCGGTGGCGGCCAGATCAAGCACAATCTTAGCGCCCGTTCCCGGCACGCCCGGCATGACGAAATCGCCGGTCTCGCACGGTTTACCGTTACGCGTTGGCACCTCGGCCAGCAGCACGGCATCCAGGTTGGTGTTGTAGATGCGGACATGGGTCACCGGGTCGGTCGGCTGCACCATGTTCTCCCAAATCGCAAACGCCGCAACGCCGGAGGTGAGGTTGCCGCAGAGTGAGTGGTAGTCCACATGCGGCTGGTCGATTTCCACCTGCCCAAAGGTGTAGGATAGGTCGCAGCCAGCAGCGTGCCGCTTGTCCTTCGGCGGCGGGCCGATGATGCAGCACTTCGACGTCAGCGGGTCGGCGCCGCCAAGACCGTCAATCTGGCGTTTGTCCGGGGAGCCGAAGATACCCAGGATCGTGCGGTCACGGTCAACCGGATCGCGCGGCAGGTCCGCCTCTTTCAGGTAAATACCCTTGGAGGTACCGCCACGGATAATCCAGGCGCGGATAGGATGGGACATGACGCAAAGGCTCCGGTCGGCAGCACGAGACTAAGTCCCCTATCTATACAGGATGGGCCACTGTCGGCAGAACAATTTGCGTATTGATCCAAGTCCAAAGCAACTCAATACGCAACCGCACTGCGCTTGGTTGTCGTAAAGTAGGACTGCGCTTCCTCAACGGTTACCGGACGACCCACCAGCGGTTCCGCCGCACGGGGCACGCGGGTGCGGGCGAGGTTCCAGAATTGATCCAGCTTTTGCAGACTCTCACTGACGCTCGCCAGCGCGTCTTCATGAATTTCGGCTTCCTGCAGAAGTTCGTCGTGGCGCTGGAACACCGTATCGAGAAAGTCCCAAAAATCCTGGCCCTTCTCGGTCAGGCTAACATGGACCGACCGCCTGTCATGGGTGGACCGCTGTTGCTCCAGATAGCCTGCCTCAATCATCTTTTTGAGGTTGTACGAGACGTTGGACCCCAGAAAATACCCGCGGCGCGTCAACTCGCTGATGCTGATTTGGTTGCCGCCGATGCTGTACAGGATCAGACTCTGCACGTTGTTGATATCGCGCACGCGAACGGCGTCAAGTTCGGCCTTAATTACCTCCAGAAACAAACGATGTAACCGCTCGATCCAGGAGATACATTCCAGATAGTGTTGCATGAACTTACCCTTTGGCTGCAATTTCCCCTTGCAGTATTGGGGACCCTACAGCCAAGGGTTGAAAACGATCTGAACCAACGCGGTTAATGGCGCTATTTGGATTTTAACATGCGGATAATGCCGGACATGTCGTCGCCAGCCATGCCGCCGGCGCAGTACAACTGGAACATCTGCGCAGCCGCACTGCCCAATGCCAACGGCACGCCGGTCTCAACACCCGCACCGACAGCAAGGCCCAGATCCTTGGCCATCATTGCGCCGGCAAAGCCTGGCTTATAGCCGTTGTTGGCAGGCGCGCCTTCGGTAAGGCCAGGCTCGGGGTTGTAGTTGGTGAGCGCCCAGCTGTTGCCGGAGCCCGCGGTGGAGACCTCTGCCAGCACTGAAGGGTCAATGCCCAGACCACGGATCAGCGACATGCCCTCGGCGACTCCAATCATGTTGATCGCCAGCATCATGTTGTTGCAGATCTTGACCGCCTGCCCGGCTCCAGCCTCGCCGCAATGGACGACCTTGCCGCCGACGATTTCCAGGTAGGGCTTCGCTTTCTCGAATGCGGCCGCCGGACCGCCAACAATCATGGTGAGCGTGCCGGCCACGGCACCGGGGACGCCCCCTGTCACGGGAGCTTCGACCATTTCCAAGCCGCAAGCCTCGGCATTGCCGGCCACGGTGCGGGCCGATGCAACGTCAATGGTGGAGCAATCGATCAGCAGCGTGCCGGGATCGACCGAGTCGATGACACTGCCCTGCTCACCCTTAGCGCCATAGACCGCCCGCACGTGCGGGCCGGCGGGCAGCATGGTGATGACGATGTCCTGACCCTTGGCGCAAGCAGCAGCGCTGTCGGCACGGCTGCAACCTGCAGAGACCGCGGCATCGACAGCAGTAGCTGAGAGATCAAATGCGGTGACGGTGTGGCCAGCCTTGATCAGGTTGGCAGCCATCGGCCCGCCCATATTGCCGACACCGATAAATCCAATACGCGCCATTGTGCTACCCTATTTGATGCTTGCTATTTGGGGGTGATACTTGCCCAGAACCCTAGCGGCGCACCTGCCAATCCGCAATGCGCCGCGTTGGCGGACTAGGCCTCGGTTGGATCACGAGGCATCGGCGGAGCGAAGGTCAACTCACCCGCCGCGGCGGGCAGGAAATAGCTGGCCACGCGCTCGTCGGAGACACCGGCATGGCTTGAGGGCTGCCATATCGGGCGATTGTCCTTATCCACCAGCAATGCCCGCACACCCTCAAAAAAATCATGGTCGGCGCAGAATGCCTGACACAGACGGTATTCCATGGTCAGCGCCTCGGCGAGGGTCATGTTCGCGCCGCGCCGCAATTGCTCCAGCGCCACTTTCAGCGAGGTCGGTGACTTGGTAGCCATGATCTTTGCCCATTTCTGAGCGTCTTCGCTGGTGTCAGCGAACAGGGCCGAGAAAATCTCCTCCACCGTCTCAGCCGCGAAAAGCCGGTCGATCTGGGCGAGCTGGCCGGTGATCTTAGCTGCCGGAGGCTTCTCAGCAAAAACGTCGAGCACGCCCATCACGGTCTCGCGGCTAACCCCTGGGTCCAGATTGGCCAGCAATTCTGCCACATCATCTAATCGCTCCTGGGGGATATAGGCGTCAGCCAGACCAACCGCGCAGCAATCCGCACCGGACAGCCGTCCGCCTGTCATCGCCAGATACACGCCCAGCCGCCCTGGCAGCCGAGGCAGAAACCAACTGCCGCCTACATCCGGGAAAAAGCCAATGCCAGTCTCTGGCATGGCGAACATCGTGTTCTCAGTCGCGACGCGCACACTGCCCAGGACGGACACACCAACACCGCCGCCCATGACGATGCCATCCATGAAAGCGACATAGGGCTTGGTGTAATGGTGGATACGCCAGTTGACGATGTACTCATTCCAGAAGAACGCGGCGATGTAGGGATTGCCTCGCTCGCGATAGACCCGCTCGATATCGCCACCAGCAGCGAAGGCTCGTCCGCCGGCAGCAGGCCGGATCAGCACACAGGAGATGCTGGGGTCTGTCTCCCATGCGGTCAGGCGTTCACCCATCGCGTCGATCATGTCGAGCGTCAGGGCATTCAGCGCCTTGGGTCGGTTCAGCGTGATCTGGGCGAGCGTGTTCTCGCGGTCGAACAGAATGTCGTCAGTCATGGGTCGGGCAGTTCCTGGTGATAAGAATGTCGGGCTCGGCGCCACCTCCCCCTCCTCACAATGACGCCATAGGGTGCGGATGACGCCGAGCGAGTATAATCTAGCCGCTCAAATCTTGCAGCAAACGGCGGGCGATGATCACGCGCATGATCTCGTTGGTACCTTCAAGGATTTGATGCACGCGGGTGTCGCGCACATAGCGCTCCAGCGGGAAGTCCTGCAGATAGCCATAGCCGCCGTGGATTTGCAGGGCGTCGTTGCAGATATTGAAGCCAGCATCGGTGGCGAACCGCTTGGCCATGGCGCAATACATGGTCTTTTCCGGGTGATTAGAATCCACCGCCTGCGCAGCCCGATGGATCATCAGCCGGGCAGCCTCCAGGTCAGTTGCCATATCCGCGAGCTTGAATTGCAGCGCCTGAAAGTCGGCTAAGCGCGAGCCAAAGGCCTTGCGCTCACCCATATACGACCGGGAGGCTTCCATGGCTGCCCGCGCCGCGCCAATGGAGCAGGCGCCGATGTTGATGCGACCGCCGTCCAGCCCAGCCATTGCGATCTTAAAGCCCTCGCCCTCAGCGCCAACGCGGTTGGCCACGGGCACGCGGCAATCGTCAAACAGCACCATGGCAGTTGGCTGCGAGTTCCAGCCCATCTTCCGCTCCTGCTCGCCGAACGAGAGGCCAGGTGCATCCTTCGGAATGACCAGACAGGAGATGCCGCGGGGCGTATCGTCACCGGTGCGAACCATGCAGACATAAAGGTCTGTGCCGCCAGCGCCGGAGATAAAGGCCTTAGAGCCGTTCAGCACGTAATGGTCGCCGTCTAACACCGCTTTGGTCTTGAGCGCAGCAGCATCGGAGCCGGAGTTTGGCTCGGTCAGGCAATAGCTGGCCAGCAGGTCCATGGAGCAAAGACCGGGCAGAAACCGCTGGCGCTGCTCGTCATTGCCAAAGCGGTCGATCATCCACGCCGCCATGTTGTGGATCGAGATATAGGCGGCGGTGGAGGTGCACCCGGCCGCTAATTCTTCAAAGATCACGGCGGCGTCGTGGCGGCATAGCGCTGAGCCGCCGACCTCCTCCGACACATAAATGCCACCGAAGCCGAGCGCGGCGGCGGCGCGCAACTCCTCCACTGGGAACACTTTTTCGGCATCCCAGCGGGCCGCATTGGGGACAAAGGTTTCCTCCGCAAAGGCGCGGGCGGTATCCTGGAAGGCGATTTGATCTTCGTTAAGGTCAAAGGGCATGGTCGTGTCTGGCTCCCGATTGGCCTTGAAGGGCGGCCTGTGCGAAATGCTCATCTTGCGGGCTGCGTACATGACTGTAGCATGTCTGCCATCCGAAGCGTCAGAGGGTCGAAGTCATGGTCGTGCATTTCCCGAGTGCTGGTTATCCCACAACACGCATGCGCCGCAACCGGCGCGATGGGTGGACGCGTCGCCTAGTCGCCGAAAACAAGCTGTCAGTGGACGATTTGATCTGGCCGATCTTCGTACGCGCAGGCACTGACTTGATGGAGCCGGTAGACACTATGCCCGGTCAGTTCCGCCACTCGCCGGATCGGATTGTCGCCAGCGTGCAGGCCGCCTACGAGCGTGGTATCCCTGCGGTTGCAATATTCCCGCTGGTCGAGCCGGGCTTGAAAACCCCGGATGGTGCCGAGGCGGTGAACCCGAACAACGCGCTCTGCGATGCGGTGCGGCGGATCAAGGATAAGGTGCCCGATATCGGCGTAATTTGCGACGCAGCACTCGACCCCTTCACCAGCCACGGCCATGACGGCGTGATTGAGGATGGCTATGTGCAGAACGATATCACGGTCGAGATTCTCTGCCAGCAATCCCTCGTTCAGGCCCGCGCTGGCTGTGATGTGATCGCACCGTCGGACATGATGGATGGCCGGATAGGCGCGATCCGCAAAGCGCTGGATGGCGAAGGTTTCGAGCACGTTCGTATTCTTTCCTACGCCGCCAAATACGCCAGCGCCTATTTCGCACCGTTCCGCGATGCGGTCGGCTCTGCTGCGAACCTGGGAACAGCGGACAAAAAAACCTATCAGATGGACTATGCCAACAGCGACGAGGCTCTGCGCGAAGTAGCGCTGGATCTGGCCGAGGGCGCCGACATGGTCATGGTCAAGCCCGGTCTGCCCTATCTGGACATCATCCGCCGCGTGAAAGATACCTTCGGCGCGCCGACCGTGGCCTATAACGTGTCCGGCGAATACTCCATGCTGAAGGCCGCCGCGATCCAAGGTTGGCTGGAATACGACCGCGCCATGATGGAAGCCCTGATGAGCTTCAAACGCGCCGGAGCGGACGCCATCCTGACCTATGCGGCGATGGAGGCGGCGGAGTTGTTAGACGCTTGAAATAGCTCCCCGGAAGCGGCAGAGCCGCCATCCGGGGCCGGTGTTCGCAAGCCCTATTCCGCAGCCGTCACCAGTTTATCAATGCTGACGCCCTTGCCTACGCCTGCCCGATCTTTGAATGGGGACGTATCAAGCTCCTCGAGTTCGATTTCGCCGGCCAGGACCTGGCGCTTCCATTCCTCGTGGGCGGGAATATCGGCGTGGAATTCTGGCATGACCTCCTTGGCGAACAATTCCAGGCTTTCGCAGATATGCTCGTGGGTGTTGCGGCCCGCCTGGTTCAGCAGGATAATGCTGTCGACCTTGCTTTCCTTGAACCGGCGCAGCTTCTTGCGGATGGTCTCGGGTGAGCCGATAAGGCCGCCGCGTAGAGCTTTCTCCGCGGCTTCGGGGTTGGCTTTCTTCCAGGCCTGATACTCATCCCACAGGCTGACTGTGCCTGGGTCGGCCCGTTGTCGGCCTTTGGAGCCGCTGTAGTAGGCCAGTGAGAATTGGAAGAACGTCACGCCCTCGGCCCGCCGCCGCGCTTCCTCGTCCGTCTCTGCGCACATGAAATAGCTGACCATGGCGATGTTGCAATTGCTCTGGTAGTCGGCCAGCTTTTCCTGCCGCTTCACAAAGGAATTGTAGTAGGCGTGCACCCAGGCATGGGCCATGTCGGCGCTAAGGAACTGGAAGCCCAGCGCACCGATGCCGCGACGGCCGGCCATCTCAATCGTCTCTAGCTGAGAGCAAGCAACCCACAGCGGCGGGTGCGGCTTCTGCACGGGCTTGGGCAGGACGTTGCGCAGTGGGAATTTGAAATAGGGGCCGTCATACTCCCAGCCCTCTTTCGTAAACATCGGCATGATGCAGCGCACTGCATCCTCCCAAACCGCTCGCTTGGTCTCCAGATCGCGATCGAAGGGGCCGAGTTCGGTGATGCTTGCACCTTCGCCCATGCCAAACTCAACCCGGCCATTGCTGACCAGGTCCAGGCAGGCGACCTTCTCTGCCACCCGCGCGGGATGGTTTGATGGCAACTGGATGATCCCGTGCCCGAGCCTGATATTCTTGGTTCGCTGGCTGGCGGCGGCAAGAAACACCTCTGGCTGAGGCGAGTGGGAATACTCTTCGAGGAAGTGATGCTCCACCTCCCAGGCATAGTCATAGCCCAACTTGTCAGCCAGCTCGACCTGGCTAAGAGCGTTCTGATACAGCATCCGCTCATCGTCAGGGCCCCAGGGACGGGGCAATTGTAGCTCGTAGAAAATTCCGAATTTCATGGCGTTTCTCCCTTGGCGTCCCGATCAGGACGTCTGGCTTTCCAGCTTGGACCGGCTAGTGGCACCTGGGCAAGTGCGGAGTCGTCGGACGGAACCTGAACGCGCTGACCGCTTCGGTCATATCCGATCCTGCGAGACGTCCAGCCCCAAAACGAACTTCCCGCCCGGAATGTAAGCGGCCGGGCTCATGGCGGCGTGTTTGGCGGCAGCGCGGGCGTCGCGCTCGTAGCGTTCCAGACGGAACGACCGCAGGATCGAAACCGTACCGGCAATCGCCGTCAACTGGCCGATTGCCGATAGCGCAGTTTCGCTGGCAAAAGTAGCGGCCAGCCGCATACGAACACGTTCTGGTATCGCATCGGAGCCGGCATCGACCGCCGTTAACAAATCGACCATCGCTTGCCTCAGGAAAACACGCGCGGCGCACAAGTTTGCCTCGACCCGACCGACTTCGGAATGAACAAGTTCGCGCTCGGCCAGCGGTATGGAATCGCCCATCCGCTTTTTCCTGGTGGCCATTGCCACGAATTCGTTCAACGCACCCCGCGCGATGCCCAATGGTACGGTCGCGACGGACCAGGTGAACAGATGCCGGGTCCGCACGCGATACAGCGTGCCGGGCTGTGTTGGCTCCGGCTCGAACGGATGCACAAACCGGTCCGGGACAAAGACGTCCTGGAACTCGAAATCACCGCTACCGGTGCCACAGAGGCCGGAGACATACCAATTGTCGTGCAGGATGACGTCTTTTCGCGGGACGTAGACCATTATCTTTGGCTTGGAGGGATGATCCGGCGAGTCGATCTCGCAGAAGGGGGAAAACCAGGTTGCATGCGGTGCGCCGCTGCCGAACGGCCAGCGACCGGTGACGCGGTAGCCTCCCTCAGTCGGAACCGCGTTCCCGAAGACAGCAGAGCCGGCAGCAACGAAAGCGGCAGGATCGGAAAAGATTTCCAGCGCAGATTCTTCTGGAAGAAAAGCAGCGGTGCGGGACATGGCGCCGCCATTGCCGGCCAGCCAGCCAATTGCCCCTTCAAGCGCCGCCGCTTCCTCAACCACGTCCATAAAGTCCAGGGCGGAGAGTTCTGCCCCGCCGTAAGCAGCAGGCAGCCACGTCCGGAACAGGCCGATGGCGGCGAGCTTGTGGTACAGGTCATCGGATAGCTGTCTGGCAGCGTCGAGGTCTGGCCTTTCCGCCGCCACTGCGGGTTCAAGCGCTCGTAGCCGGGCCCGGAAGCCTTCGACCGTAGTTTCGCCGACTGTGTCCATGATTGATGCCTCCACCCATTGTTCGCAGCGCGCTATCGAGATTGAGCCATCAACGCTATTGGAGATAGGACAGCCACGCAACGGTGGAAAACCTTCCACGGCGGGCCTATATCGGACCGTCTTCAAACCAATACAGGAGCCAATTTCAATGAAGCCGCGCAATGATGCTGCGCGGCGCCTGGCAGATCGCCTCTTCCATCAGCGCCGCATTAAGCCCAAAAAGGGCAAAGGCAGCTTTAGCCGCCGTCCCAAGCACAAGGCTTCGGACGGCGGTTTGCTTTTCGGGATTGGAGCGCGGCGGTGTTGGCAGGTTTGGAGTTTGTGGAACTCGTCTATCTGTGCGCGGTAATTGGTGTCGGCGCGTTTGTACGCGGTTTTACCGGCTTCGGCTCGTCGATGATCTATGTGGTTGGCCTGACGTTTGCCATGCCGGCCAGTCAGGCCGTGCCAGTGATCCTGATGCTGGAAATTGTAACGACGGCAGGCTTGATGCCTAGCATTTGGCGACTGATAGCCTGGCGCAGCGTGGCTTTATTGCTACTAGGCTGCATTATAGCGACGCCGTTGGGGCTATGGATCCTCTCATATTTGGCACCCGCACCGATGCAAGCCATCATTGCCTGTGTGGTTTTGGGCGCATGTTTGATGCTGCGCTCTGGCTTTCGGCTGAAAAGCCAACCAGGCACCGCTGGAACCCTAGGCGTCGGCCTGGTTGCCGGCGTTTTGACCGGGACGACCTCGGCGGGTGGGCCACCAGTAGTCTTGTATTACTATTCCGGGCCGTTGGCGGTTGGCGTCGGCAGAGCCTCGATCATCGTGTTCCTGGGCCTGGCGGACCTGTTCGCGACCGGCATGGCCAGCTATCAGGGCATAATAGACTGGCAGACGGTCACACGCTCTGGGTTAGCCGTGCCGCCGATGATTGTCGGCACTTGGCTGGGAGCGATCACGTTCAAACACGCAGACCCAGATCGCTTCCGACGTTGGGTGATTTTGGTGTTGGCGGTGTTATCGGTCATAAGCCTTAGCAAAGCGCTCTTGGCGATGGCGGGATAGGCCGTCAAGATCACCCCTTGATCCGTCTGCGGAAGACCCAGCGCCCGTGAAACTCTCTCCCGTTCAGCTAATCACGGCTATGTGCGTGGCCGAAGTGCTAACTATGCTGGGCTTCTCCAGCGTTGCTGCACTGTTGCCGGAGTTCATGGCGCGCTGGTCGTGGAGCAATACCGAGGCCGGTTGGATCGGCGGTGTGTTTTTCATAGGCTATACCGCCGCGGTTCCGGTGTTGGTCGCACTGACCGACCGGATCGATGCCAAGAAAATTTGGCTTTTCAGTGCGGGTATCACAGTTATCTCAGCGTTCGGCTTTGCGTTCGTTGTCGATGGTTTCTGGAGTGCCATGGCCTTTCGCGGACTGGCCGGCGTGGGCCTGGCTGGGACCTACATGCCCGGCCTGAAAGCCTTGGGCGATCAGGTGGGCGGCACCCACAGTCGCTCCATCGCCTGGTACACAGGCAGTTTCGGGCTGGGCACCGGCGCTTCCTATGTCGTGTCGCGTTGGCTGGCGGAGTGGGGCGGCTGGGAGATGGCGTTCTGGGTGCCGGGCGTGCTGTCGTTGATTGCCATCGCAATTGTGCTGATCGTGCTGCCATCGGCGCGCCCGAAGCACACGATGGAGCGACCGGATACGGCATTGCTGGATTTTCGACCTGTCCTGCGCAACCGCTCGTCGCTGGCTTATACGCTTTGCTACATGGTGCACAATTGGGAGCTATTCGCGCTGCGCGCCTGGATCGTCGCATTTTTGACCTACGCCGCAGCCAAACATGGCGTGAGTTGGCAGTTAATTGGCGCGGCGGAGATTGCAGCGGTGATGACATTGATTGGCACCCCTGCCAGCATTGTCGGCAATGAGTGGGCGCTAAAATATGGGCGGCGGCGGATCGCAAGCATTGTGATGCTGAGCTCCGCTGCGCTTTGCTTGATCACCGGATTTACGTCTGCCGTGTTCTATATTCTGCCCGTAGGCTTGGCGCTGATCCATGGCTGGACGGTGGCGGGGGATAGCTCAACGATCACCGCGGGCGCCATTGGCAACGCGGTGGAGCCCTACCGCGGCGCGACGATGGCCATGCATTCCACCATCGGCTTCGTCGGCGGCATCATGGGGCCACTGTGTTTCGGTCTGGTGCTGGATGCATTTGGCGGCGAAAGCACGCTGGCCTGGGGCATGGCGTTCGCGCACCTGGGCTTGATCGTGGCGCTGGGGCCACTGATCATCCTGCTGATGAAGCCGGACGAACTGCCCGGCGATGGCGCGGGACGTGCTGGAAAAGCCTGAGTGGCCGCCCTCAATACAAAGGCGGCTCTCCGTATTGGGAGAACCGCCTTGCAATGGCCGCCCGGTAAGACCGCAAAAAGAAGTCAAACCGGATTAAGGAGGTTAGAGCCCTTACCGCAGGCCCATGCCCAGAACGTCACGGGCGACGATGTGGCGTTGCACCTCGTTCGGGCCCTCACCAATGCGGCGGATGCGCATTTCGCGGTACCAGCGCTCAAACGGTAGGTCTTTGGCAACGCCGAGGCCGCCATGAATTTGCATGCAGCGGTCAACGACACGCCCGCCGGCCTCACTGCCAGCGATTTTGGCGATGGAGGCTTCCATGCGAAACGGCTCACCATTATGGGCTTTGCTGGCGGCTTCCAGCGTGTGCCAGCGGGCGGCGCGGATGTCCATTTCGTTGTCCACCAGCATCCACTGGATCGCCTGCCGCGTCGCCAGGGCCGCACCAAAGGTCTCTCGCATCTTGGCGTATTCGACAGCCAACTCGTGCGCTTTGATGGCAACACCAATGCAGGCGGCAGAGTACGGGATGCGCTGGCGGGCCAGCCGGTCATTGGCGATGGAGAAGCCACCATTCAGCTTGCCCAGAATATGCGTCTTCGGCACGCGCATATCCGTGAAGCCCAGCTCCGTCGCGTAACGGGCGGAGCGCAGCGTGTGCACGATGCGGCGCACGTGGAAGCCAGGGGTGTCCGTATCCACAATAAAGCAGGTGACGCCGCCGCGGCCCTTATCCGGGTCGGTGCGGGCGAACACCAGGCCGTATTGGGCGCGGTCCGCGTTGGAGATCCACAGCTTCGAGCCATTGATGATGTAATCGTCGCCATCCTCAACCGCACGCGTCTGAATAGCCCGCGCCGGGTCGGAACCGCCGGAAGGTTCGGAGAGGCCGAAGAACGCCTTCTTCTCACCGCGCAGTGTCGGATAGAGCCACTTCTCTTTCTGCCATTCGTCAGCCTCCAGCATCTGGCCGGGGCCGCCAACACCGCCAAACACGCCATAGCAGGCTGCATAGAGGCCGGCACGGTGCTGGCTCATCTCAATTGCGATTAGGGTACGGGTGACGATGTCCACATCCGGCCCGCCAAACTCCGGCGGAATATCGAGGCCGTAGAGGCCCATTTCCTGGGTTCGTTTGACCAGCCGCTCGTAATCCGCCTCCGGCAATTCGTCGGTATCCGGGTCGAGCTTGTCTTCCAACGGCCAGATTTCCTCCCGCACAAAGCGGCGGACCTGGTCGACGATCATTTTTTGCTCTTCAGAGAGGGAGAGATCCATTTGGGTGTTTCCTCGATAGTTTATTACGTTTGTACTTACCAAATTTGCATCATTACGAGGCGGCGAAGCCGCCGCGGCAACCTAGAGGATATAAAGCACCGCATGCCGCTGGGCTGCTTCGTCGCCTATGGCTCCTCGCAATGACGAATGTAGATCCATCACCCCGGGCTAAGCTTCCCAAGCCCGCGGCCATCCTCTGCCGGTTGCAGCGGCGGCAAGTTACCGGCGTGATCGAACTGATAGGCCATCAGCAATTCCCGATGCCGCGTCCGATAACTGGTGTTCACCTCCAGCCGGAACTGGGTCACACCCGCTGGCGGCTCAGAGGATTTCTCCTGGATTTCGCCGCGCAGGCCGAATAGCGACCGTCCGCCCGCAACGCCGATATAGAGTATGTCCCCAGCCGCGTTCGCCAGTTGGTAGACGCCCAAATTACCGGCCACTTTATCGGCCTCCGCCGCGTTCAGCGGACGCCAGTCTTTGGTCATACGAACAGCCATGGCTCAAACTCCCTTAAAGTCAGCGGTGCGCTTGTCGAGCCGGGCGCGGATGCCCTCCTTCGAATCCTGGCTGTCGCGCGTCGCGTTCACCAGCCTGTCCTGCTCCGCATGCTCGATGTTATCGCGGTAGGCCATCTGGCGCACCATCATGCTCTTCATAGCCCGCAGTGACAGCGGCGCGTTCGCCGCCAGCCGGTCGATGACCTTTTGCGCCTCGCGCTGCAATTCGTAGGGCGGAGCCACCCGGCCGATTATGCCAAGCTCGTGCATCTTGGTGCTGGGTAGCGGATCACCCAGCAGCAGGATTTCCCGCGCTGCCACCGGCCCGGCAACCTCCATCAGCTTCTTGGTCAGGAACCAGGTCGGCGCCAAGCCGATCTGCGCCAGGCTCATGCCAAACCGCGCGCTGGTGGACGCCACGACGAAGTCGCAGTGCAGCGCCAGTTCGTTGCCGCCGGCGATGGCGTCGCCATGCACCACGCCGACGATGGGCAGCGGGTTCATTTCCATTGCGTACAGCATCACCTCAATCGGCGATTCGCTGGGCTTGGCCGGCTTCTCCAGCCGCTCGGCCAGGTCCATGCCGGAGCAGAAGCTCGGCCCCTCCGCCCGCAGCACGATCACCCGGTCGGCGGGTGCGGGCTCGGCACGGAAGGCGGCGGTCATCTCGTCCAGCATAGCCAGATTGAGCGCATTGCGTTTTTCGCCACGGGTCAGGGTGATGGTCTTAACCGGACCATCCTGCTCGACGCGGATATATTGCATGGGATTGCGGTTCCTCATTGATCATTCATTGCCTGCAATGCTGCGGCGACACGCGCGGAACGTCAACCGGCCAATGCAGACAATATTTCGGTTAGACGAAGGGGTTCGCGAAAAGCCGTATTTCGCCTAAGTTGCTGGCAGACGCCGAAACCCGATTGGATCGACCACGCCGATGACCATCCCAGCCACTCACCGCCGCATCGTCCTAGCCTCACGCCCGCAGGGTATGGTGAGCCTCGAGAATTTCCGGTTGGAGGAAGTGGCGGTGCCGCAACCCGGCCCAGGTCAGATCCTGGTGCGCCAGATCTATCAATCGCTCGACCCTTACATGCGCGGCCGCATGAATGACGGCCCCAGCTATGCCCCGCCGGTGCCAATTGGCGGTGTGATGGAGGCTGGCGGCGTTGGTGAGATCGTCGCCTCGCAGCATCCTGATTATAGCGTCGGAGAGATCGTCGAAGGCCGCCTTGGCTGGCAGGAATACGTGGTGCCGCCGTATGAGCGCCTGCGCAAGATCGACCCCAAACTCGCGCCGATCTCCACCGCCAATGGCGTGCTGGGCATGCCGGGCATGACGGCCTATTTCGGCTTCCTCGATGTCGGTCAGCCGCAACCGGGCGATACGGTGGTGGTCTCAGCAGCATCGGGCGCGGTCGGCGCCCTCGTTGGTCAGATCGCCAGGATCATGGGCTGCCGCGTCGTCGGCCTCGTCGGCAGCCAGGCCAAGGCAGACTATATCGTCAACGAGCTGGGCTTCGACGCCGCCATCAACTACCGCACCGACGACCTATCCAAAGCGCTCGCCCACGAATGCCCGCGCGGCATCGACGTCTATTTCGAGAATGTCGGCGGCGCCATCTGGGATGCAGTGGTCGAGAACCTGGCGCTTGGTGCCCGCGTCGCCGTCTGCGGCCGCATCGCCGAGTACAATCTGGCCGAGCCAGAATTGGTGCCCCGCAACATGCGCTTTTTCATCCCGATGCGGGTGCGGATGCAGGGCTTCCTGGTATTCGACTTCGCTAGCCGCCACCCCGAAGCGACCGTCCGCATGGCCCGCTGGATCAAAGAGGGCCAAATCAAATACCGTGAGGATGTGGTCGAAGGCATCGAAAACGCCCCAGCCGCCTTCCTCAAGCTGTTTAGCGGCGAGAACTTCGGCAAACTGCTGGTCAAAGTCGGCGACGAACCGGCGTAAAACAACAGCAGCGATAACCAGCGACACGGTGAGACCAAAGACTTAGCGAGAAACGCAACATGGATGCTCCAACCTTTCCCAACCGTATGCCATTGGACGGCATCCGGGTATTAGACCTCGGTCAGATCTACAATGGCCCATATGCCGGTTGGCTGCTGGCGCAAGCTGGTGCAGATGTGATCAAGGTGGAGCCGTTGCGCGGTGACGCGCTGCGTGGCCGCTCACGCGAAGCCGGCACGATTCCCTGGTCAATGGCCGCGCTGAACCAAAACAAGCGCGGCTTGGCGCTCGACCTGAAATCCGGCGCGGGTAAGGCGCTGTTGTTCGATCTCGCCCGCAAGGCGGATATCCTGCTGGAGAACTTTGCACCGGGCGTGCTGGATCGCCTCGGCTGCGGTGCGAAGGAGTTGCAGACGGCCAATCCGCGCCTGATCTACGCAACAGGCTCCGGCTTCGGCACGACCGGACCGGACCGGGATAATCTGGCAATGGATCTGACCATCCAGGCCTCCAGCGGCATGATGAGCGTGACCGGACCCGAGGGCGGATCGCCGATGAAAGCCGGCATGGCGGTCTGTGATTTCCTGGGGGGCATCCACCTTCATTCTGCAATCATGACTGCCCTCTACGAGCGCAGCGTCACCGGCCTTGGCCGCGTGGTCGAGGTAGCCATGGTTGAGGCCGCTGTACCCGTCCTGACCACCAATCTCGCCGGCATGTTCGAGAATCACGGAGTGCCCGTACCACGCCGGGGCAACCGGCACCCCGCCAAAGCCGCCGCGCCGTACAATGTCTACGAATGCCAGGACGGCTATATCGCACTGCTCTGCATTCGTGAGGAACACTGGCACAGCGTGTTGGAGGTTATCGGCCGCCCAGAATTGCGCGACGACCCCCGTTTCACTGACGCGACCACACGCGCGGCCAATGATGTTGCGGTCGATGAGATCATGACGGCATGGACCACAACCCTGCCGAAGAAACAGGCGGAAAAGGCCATGCAGGATGCACACGTCGCCTGCGCTGCGATCCGCGACCTAACCGAGATCGTCAACGATCCGCACCTGCTCGGCCGCGGCGCATTGTTCACACAAGACCATCCGCTTTTGGGTGAGGTCACGTTGCCACGCTCACCGCTCCGCTTTCACGGCGCGCCCTTGCCAGCAGATGTGCCAAGCCCAGACCTGGGCGAACACAGCCGTGAGGTCTTGGCCGACTGGCTGAACCTCAGCAATGGTGAGATCGACCTGCTCTACACGGAAGGCGCAGTGGCCTAGACACGGTTTCGCTACTGCACGATCCGCAGTTCGGAAAGCTGATCGCCGACGCTAACAAACGCTGCGATAAGGTCTTCTTCGCTGGTCGCGTGAAAATATTTCGGGCCAGCGAACAAGGGGTGGCTATCAGCCGGAGAGGCACACGCCGTGTGCGCCGCCTGATCGCTGTTACTGACACGAGGGCCGAACGTTACGGCAAAAATGGTGATTCCCTCAGCCTTGATGGCATCGCAAACAGCCAACATTCGGTCATCCAATTCATCAGTCGGCAACAAACCCCAATCTGGACGGCCATAGGCAGTCATATGTTCATAGATCCAATCATTTTGACCATCGCTTAGCAACACAATTACCTTGTCGGATGTCAGAGATGGCCGGTCGAGCGATACCGGGCTGAGGTCGCCGTGCAGCCACTCACCCTGCCACCGTGGCGACAGCGTCCGCCACCCCCAAACCAGCCCCAGATTGGCAAACGACCCGCCATGTGGCCACGAAACCATTCGGTCCACCGCAGCATATGTCTCACTATACGCGGCAGAAAGCGGCGTAATGGGGTCAGGGCAGTTCAAGTTTGGTCCATACTGCGATTGGCGCGGCCCCTCTTCAACTACGTCGCCCTGGTTATCCGGCCATACATTCCCGTCGCGGCCTTTCTTATAATACGAGCTCCAATTCGTCTTGTTGCCTTTCCCTGGCTGTCCGCCGATTACCGACGACGGCCAGAGCAACGGCCCAAAGCCCTGTTCCGCCGGCGGGTCGTCGGTTTGGTCGAATGGCGCTGGGCGGGCCAATACACACCCCCTCCAATTGGTCGGCGAATAATCACTCCAGGCATGCGCACCGTTTGGCAGAGTGGTCGGGTCCAGGGCCCAGTTCTGATGTTGCAGTCCAATATTGACCCTGGCGGAAAACGGCACGACCGAGACATAGAGGCCTGGCACAGTCTCTTGACCATTGTATAGATGGTTGAGCAGTGCCTGAGCTGCCTCCCGGGCGCTGCGCATGCGGTTGCCCTCATGCATGAGATCGCCATTGTTGATCACCAACGCCAGTTCCGAACCAAACGCCCGCCGTTCGGTCTGTGCTGCCGCGGAAATCGTTTGGAAATCGCCGCCGGCGCGTCGCAACATCGCCGTAATCGGTGATGGCAGCTCGATGGTCACCGCCACTTGCAGCCGTTGAACCGATCCAGCATTGCTGACAATTTCCATCCGAATATCGGCTGTGCTACTGCCCAAATATCCCGGCGGGAAATTGGCATCGAAAATTTGTTGGATATCTTTATTCAATGTCGGGGATTTGATGTCTCGCGTGGCCGCAAGCGCCGCGGCATCGGTGGCCGTTTGCAGCCGGCTGAAGGCCATGTGAGCGCGAGCGACATCGAACGCAAACAAGCTCGACAACGCCAGAACCGTACCGGCAGCGGCTATCATGATCGAGATGCCAGCACGTTCACACTGACGAAATCGACGGATGAAGCCCAGCGGCTTGCCAAACACTGCTGTCACAATCCAGGCCTTGTTGGTGGGAGCGGCAGACTCATTCCGCCTGCTGATCGCCTGAATTTACAGCTTTGCGCTTAAAACAACCCAAACAGTCCAGACCGTGTGAAAACTCAATCGGGATTCCCTGACGGATCCGGTCGTGGTACTTTTGGCCATGGCACATATTTCAGGTGATGATCGGTCCCAGCTCCTGCTTTTGCCGGAGTCAGTGGATGACTATGTGGGACCCGACAA
>CALKDI010000224.1 GCA_938084065.1 uncultured Alphaproteobacteria bacterium | reverse complement strand
GGCCTGAACACCGCTGCCGACCGACTTCAAATCCGCTATTTGATCTCTCTCGCTGGCCGTCAGATGCGTATAGTTTGACATGACAACACCGTTTCTCGTTGCGTGTCAGATCCATAGCAGATCTAACCTGGGTGTTGCACGTCGCGTCGGAATTCACCGGGTGCCAGCGATGTTAAAGAACTGGATCTGGTCCGCGTCACCAGCGCCGCTCTGGAAATTGATGTTGTTGGTATCGCCAGTGTTCGCGGTGCCGCCAGCCGTTGTCGCTTCGGCTGCTAGGTCCAGCGACAGGTTCTCCAAGATGGTCCGCACGTCTGCCACCGGAATACCGACAATACCCGTGTTGACTGATCCGGTGCCATTGTTGTTCAGCGTACCTGTCACAGCGCCACCGATTTGCGCATTACCATTGATCAGGTTGGTGCTGCCGCTGACGTTGCCACCAACGATATAGCCGCCAACAATTTCGCCGCCCAAGTCGACATTGCCTTCGCCATCAGGGTTCACATTGGCAGAGGAGCTGTCATTGCCACCGACAAAGACCGTACCTTCGGTTTCAGCACCGCCCGACCGATCAGTCAGCACGATGTTGTTAAAGCCGTGCAACAGATCCGCAGCAGTAAATGTGACAGCGGATGCCGCCGACGTAGCGGAGATCAGGATTGCCGCTGAATACGCGATTAACTTCACTTTATCTTCTTCCCTTATTCGGTTGCCGGCTCGCTGGTTCGGCAAATTATCTTACATATTCATGCAGTAGCATAATTACGTAAGCTATTGCACGATACAGAGCTTTTGTTACCGCCTAAATCCAACAATCAAAACGGGAATAAAGTATACAAACAATCGCTCCGATTGATTTTTACAACCTGATTATATGCATGCATATGCAACCATCCTTAGGGATGTCGCGCAATCGCTATCGGGATACGTTCGAACTTAAAAACAGGTATTTGTTCCTATTTTGAACCAAAAGTTCAATGCAACCTCCGCAGCGTGTGCGTCAATAAGGTCGGAGGCCCCAAGTCTCTGGGGTCTATTTGTGCGCCGACATAGCCGCGACACTGGAGGAGTGTGATCTAGGTCGGTCTATCGTGATCACTCCACCGTGCAAAAATGCGATGGAAACCTATGGCACCAAACAGGTATCCTAGATCGCTGAACCAACAATTTCTGCGGAACAAATAATTGAACGATTATATCCTGTCTATTGACCAAGGTACCACATCCAGCCGCGCCGTTCTCGTAGACAAAAGTTTAAAAGTAATAGCGCGCGCCCAAAAAGAGTTCCCGCAACTCTACCCCAATTCTGGATGGGTTGAGCATAACCCCGCATCATTATGGCAATCGGTATCCGATACTATTCAGAATGTTTTAAAAATTGCAGACGTCTCCAAAAATTCTATCGCAGGTATCGGCATCACCAACCAACGCGAGACCGCCTTGCTGTGGGATCGGGCCACTGGCGAGCCCGTATATAATGCGATCGTTTGGCAGGATCGGCGTACGGCAGCCGCCTGCGCAGCCCTCAAATCCGCAGGCCATGAGCCTATGATCCAGGCCCGCACCGGGCTGCTGCTCGACCCCTATTTTTCGGCAACCAAGCTGGCCTGGATACTGGAGAACATAACTGGATCTAGGGCCGCCGCAGAGGCCGGCCGCTTGGCATTTGGCACGGTTGATACCTATTTGCTGTGGCGGTTAACCGGCGGCCAGGTGCACGCAACCGATGCAACCAACGCGAGCCGTACGATGCTGTACGATATTCATGCAAGTGTATGGTCAAAGCCGCTTTTGGAGCTCTTTAACATCCCAGAAGCGATACTTCCGGAGGTGAAGGACAGCGCGTCGTCGTTCGGCATGACTGACCCCGCAATTTTCGGCGCAGCTATCCCCATTACCGGCATTGCCGGTGATCAGCAGGCGGCGGCAGTGGGGCAGGGGTGTTTTGCGCCGGGCATGTTGAAGTCCACCTACGGCACCGGCTGTTTCGCACTTATGAACACAGGCGACACGCCGGTCTCGTCGCAAAATCGCCTGCTAACGACCATCGCCTACCAACTCAAAGGCAAGCCTACCTATGCGCTAGAGGGCTCAATTTTCGTCGCTGGCGCTGCGGTGCAATGGCTGCGTGATGGATTGGGGATTATTGCAGACGCTGCTGAAACCGGACCACTAGCCGATGCCGCCGACCCTAACCAGGACGTCTATCTCGTGCCAGCCTTCGTCGGCCTTGGTGCGCCCTACTGGGATGCGGAATGCCGAGGCGCACTCTACGGGTTGACCCGTGCAACCGGTCCAAAGGAACTCGCACGAGCCGCGCTGGAAAGCGTCTGCTATCAAACCCGCGATCTGGTCGAGGCCATGCGCGCCGATTGGGCCCCGGCAGCGGGAACAGTGCTGCGGGTTGATGGCGGGATGGTGGCCTCCGACTGGACCATGCAACGGCTGGCCGACATCCTGAACGCCCCAATCGACCGCCCAATAATCACGGAGACGACGGCATTAGGGGCTGCCTACCTGGCTGGCCTGCACATCGATTTTTTCCCAGAGCCATCTGAGTTCGCAAATATCTGGGCGCTGGACCGTCGCTTCCAACCAGCCATGGACGCCGCAACGCGAGAGCGCAAATACAGCGGCTGGAAAGACGCCGTGCGCCGCACCCTGTCGCAGACCTAGCCCGGCTTCCGGCCCCAACATTGCACCATGGTCACCGACCGGAACACCGTATCCGGGTGAGCCAAGTGCGCTCTGCAAGCAGCCAGTGTGTCGTCCAACTCTGCCGCCGTGAACAGGCCGCGGTCAATATAAACGCTCCGCAGTGAATCCGATGTGTCGGGCAGGTAGTCGATCCAGGGGTCACCGGCGCGAATACCGATAGTCCGGGGCCGATATTCCACATCCGACAGCCCGCTCGCCCGCATCAGGCGATACATACGATGCCCAATCGCGTCATCGCCGAAACCGCCCTCAAAGACCAAAACTAATGCCTCAATCAGCCTGGTCCAGGCCGGGTGCGGCGGGAAGCATGCCATGGTTGATCCATCCGCCTCCTGCGACGCCAGGATCCCGCCGGGCTTCAGCAAGCGCTTTGCCTCCGCTACCAGCCGCTCCGGCTCTCCCGACGTCGAGGCGAGAAAACGCATATGGACAAAATCGAAACTGGCTTCTGGCAGGCCCGTCGCGTAGGCATCGCCCTGCACAAATCGCACATTGTCCGCCGCAGTTTGCCGAGCCAGCGCCAGAAACGGCTCGCTGAAGTCCAATCCCAGAACCTCGCCGCTATCGCCAACACGTGCGCTCAACTCCGGCGTAATCCCCCTGGGGCCGCAGCCCAGGTCGAGACAGCGCCAGCCGGGCGCGATGCCGATGCGGTCCAGCATCGCCGACGAATCCTCCGCCCACGCCTCACCCTGAATGTGAAGACGCCGAACTTCCGCGGCATCAATCCCAGGGATGGGATAGCTGCCAGATTTCTCAGACGACATTATGTACCCGGTGCAAGTTTCTGGAGAGCAAGCGTCGCGGCAAAGCTCAGCAGAGCCACAACCGCAACCAATGTCGCACCAGTTGTAGCGATAATCGCGGCATCAAACAGCGAAATTCCTGCAATTAACCCAACTACACCTCGGGGCACATCGCCCGGAGCCCTACGGAAGAAAAACCGCAGGGCGTACAAGCCCCAGGCGACATAGATCGCCAGCAACACCAGCGGCACTGCGCCGTTCAGATGCAGAGCAATCACCACGACGGGAACAGCCAATACCCACAGTGGCCAGGTGGCGCCGATGGTGTTGTAGGCTTCTTGCTTGGCTGCATAGGTCAGGCCGACCGTGTGGCAGAACAGGCCAATGCCACCGATCAACACCGCGTCGTTTGCGCTCCCGCCTGCAGCGTAGGCGGCCATGACATAGGTGAAGAACCGACACGCACCCATGATGAGCGGGCCATAGGCGACTTTCTTGTGCAACCAGTCGTAGAGCACGATGCTGGCGGCTAACGCCAAACCAGCCAATCCAGCACCGAAGTTCAAGGTAAAGCCGATCAGCACGCCCCCGGCCAGCATCGCAAAGCCTAGGCCAAAAATTGTACTCCGGCTGACAATCCCCATAGGAATCGGCCTGACTGAGCGCTCTTGCGCATCGATCTCTGCATCGAATGCATCATTCAGATACATGCCGCCTGTGTAGAATAGCGATAGCGATATTAGCAGGATCAACAGGCCCGCAAAGTCCGCCGGCTGGCCAGACAAGACCCATCCCGCCAGACCGTTCGACCACACTGTCGGCAGGTTCGACACCCGGCCGAGCACCAGCCAGGTTCACAAAGTTGCGGTGGTTGCGCCGCTCATGTCAGCCGCTCACGCACCCAATTCAATTCGCGAGCGACGCCGGCTTCAACCCCGTCGACGGTTAATTCCGCTGGCAGCACATCCCATGTGTAGGTCTCAACCTCCAGGTGATTGGATATGCGTTGAGCTTTATGGAGTTCTAAAATCTCCGCCAAAAACCCTTCAGACCGTGTGAAAACTCAATCGGGATTCCCTGACGGATCCGGTCGTGGTACTTTTGGCCATGGCATATATTTCAGGTGATGATCGGTCCCAGCTCCTGCTTTTGCCGGAGTCAGTGGATGACTATGTGGGACCCGACA
>CALKDI010000223.1 GCA_938084065.1 uncultured Alphaproteobacteria bacterium | reverse complement strand
AGGAGCTGGGACCGATCATCACCTGAAATATGTGCCATGGCCAAAAGTACCACGACCGGATCCGTCAGGGAATCCCGATTGAGTTTTCACACGGTCTGATTCTGTTCATCATGTGCGATCAGTTGCGGTGGGATTATCTCTCTTGCATGGGCCACCCGCATCTCAAGACCCCGAACATCGATGCCCTCGCCGCCCGCGGCACCATCTTCCAGAACACTTATTGCCAGGCACCGCTGTGCGGGCCGTCGCGGATGTCGATGTACACCGGGCGGTATATGTCCACGCTCGGCACGACCTGGAACAATGTCCCACCGCGAATCGATGAGTGGACGTTGGGTGACCACCTAAAACCGCTGGGTGTGCGCTCAATTCTGGTTGGCAAGACGCACATGCAGGCCAACGCTGCCGACCTGAAGCGCTTCGGCATCGACCCGAACTCCTCCCTTGGTATTCACCTCTCCGAATGCGGATTTGAGCCGTACGAGCGCGACGACGGCATGGAGCCGACCGGATTCCACAATCCGGACCTGCCCTACAACAAGTGGCTGCGGTCGAAAGGCTATGACAGCGACAACCCCTGGCACGACTTCGCAAACTCCGCCGAGGGGCCAAACGGCGAAATCCTCTCCGGCTGGGAGATGAAATGGGCTGCCCTGCCCGCCCGAATTAAGGCCGAACACTCCGAAACCGCCTATATGACCGGTCGCGGTATGGAGTGCATCGACGAGATGGGCGACCAGCCCTGGTGCATCCACCTCTCTTATATAAAGCCGCATTGGCCCTACGTAGCACCGGCGCCCTATCACAACATGTACGGGGCAGAGCACGTTATCCCCGCCAACAAATCCGGCCAGGAGCGTCAGCGCCCGCACCCGGTGCACGGCGCCTACATGCAGCACGTAGACAGCTCCACCTTCGCCCGCGATGAGGTGCGCGAGACCGTCATTCCCGCCTACATGGGTCTGATCCGCGAGATCGATGATCACATGGGCCAGCTCTGGCAGTTCCTGGAGGAGCGCGGTCTGTTCGAGAACACCATGATCGTCTTCACCGCCGATCATGGCGATTACCTGGGCGATCACTGGCTGGGCGAAAAGGAGCTGTTACATGAGGAATCCGTCCGTATCCCTTTGATCATATACGACCCTCGCGCCGAGGCGGACGCCACCCGCGGCCAGCGCATCCACAGCTTCACCAAGGGCGTCGACTTCATCCCCACCTTTGTTGAGGCCCTGGGCGGCCAGCCTGGCTATCATCGCCTGGAGGGCCGTTCGCTCCAGCCATTGCTGTTCCAAGGCGACGGCATTCCATGGCGTTCCGCCGCCATCGCGGAGACCGACTACAGCATGCGCGACGCACGTGCGGCGCTGGACCTGCCGGCCTCGGAATGCCGCGGCTACATGGTCCGCGCCGGCCAGTACAAATACACCTTCTGGGAGAATATGCCGCCGCAACTATTTGATATGGAAACAGATTACGCCGAACAACACGATCTGGGTGAAGACCCGGCCTATGCCAACATCCGCGCGGAACTGCACGAGCACCTGTTCCACTGGCTCCGCACCCGCAAACATCGCACGGCCCGCACTGACGCCCAAATCCTCGCCGGCGGTGGCGAAGCCGGCCCCCGCTCGCGCGGCGTCTATCGCGGCTATTGGGGCCCAGAGGATTAATTCGACCGAAAGGAGCCCACGATGAACGGCATCGGTAAGGAATTGATTCGCTGGCTTTTGGGCGGGGGTGCAGCAGCGTTGGCAGCATTCCTGGGGACCACCGCCTACCAGCAAGGCCAATTGAACATCGAGCGGGAACGGCATCTGCGAGACTTTCTCGGGCGCTACGTCGAACTCGCTACCAAAGGTACCTTGGATGAGCGCATCCGCTTCGTGCAGTACTGGGAATCGCTCGATGTTTCAGACCAAATCGGCGTCGACCTCACCAGGTACAAAGAAGCCCTAGCCACAGAATTCAACGAAGCCGACAATTTCGCCTCACAAATGGTTGAAGCCAAGCCGCAACCGCCCGCGCCGGCTCCAGAACAGCAACCTGTGCCACCCACGCCCGCGCCTGTTGTTGAAACCACACCGCCCGAACCCAAGCCGACGCCGCCAGTCGTCATTTCGCCACCCAAAGACCAGTTTCAACAGCGCGCTGCGCCTCAGGCCATCACCCAACAAGAAGCCTATTTCGCCTCCCGCAGCCAGACTATCGCCAAGCTGATTCCTGGTGCGAGTGAAGCACCAAATCTGGAGTGGAAAGGGTTTGCGGCACTGCTAGACGGCGACCTGCGAGCCGCCAACGATGCTTTCCGCGCCGCAGAAAAGGCCTGGCCGGAATACCACAACGTCGCCGAACTCGCCCGCGCCACCGGCAAGCTGCTGCAACCTGGTCAACCCGGCGAAGACGGTATTCTTGGACCTGTAGCTCTGAAGCGATTATATGAGGTAGTACTACGCGACTACAGCTGGGGAATGCCCGCGGCACTGAAGGCTCGCATGCAGGCAGCAGTGAAGGACTGATTCGCCGAGGCGAGCCAGGGCAATCATATAGAATGCGAGGGCTCTGGGGGCGTTCTTGCGTTTCTGCAGCAACGCGCGTTCCAGAAGGATGCGTTCGGGACACGTGAAGACAGCCTCAGATGAGCGTGCTGGCGCTTGGCCTAAGAGGATAGGTGAGCAGGATATTCTCCAGGCGACCACGCAACAGAGTGCGATATAGTTAGCGACCCGACCTGATGTTGTGAGGCGGGCATCTTCAGTTGGGGAAACGGAGGTCTCGGTTCTACCGGCCCGCAGTAACCACCACCCACGCATCACCCCGAAACAGGTGATCGCACCGTCGCCCGCAGCCAACTGGGTTGGGAAACGCTGAAGTGGGTCGATTGGTACAGCACGTAGCGCGGCCAGAATGCCGCCGACATAACCCAACTCCATGGAAAATCGAGCAGTAGCAATCCGCAGAATGCGGGCGCAAAACGCCTGCGCTGATCTCATCCCCGAGCTCTCATGAATAGTTGGGGCTGGGCAAATTTCCATAATATTGTGGCAAAAGCATCTCCCCAACAGAGAAAGCGGTCAAAATATAGGCGATTTTAAATTCAAATGAGTAAACGCACAAATTTTGTGCATTTGCTCATTTTCTGATTTCTTTTGAAATCGTAACATATTGAAATATCATAATTATTTTTAAAAAATAGTTTTGGCACGCTTCTTGCGTAATTAGGATGTTGCCACTTTCCAACGGAGTTTTACCAATGTCACTGAGCAAATCGGTCCGTAACTGGGTTATGGCAGGCGCTGCCGCCACAGCTCTCAGCGCGGGCTCCATCGCACATGCTGCCGAAACAATCAAAGTCGGCGTGCTGCATTCGCTCTCCGGAACCATGGCTATCAGCGAGACGACGTTGAAAGACGCCATGCTGATGCTGATCGCGGATCAGAACGCCAAAGGCGGTCTGCTGGGCAAGCAGCTGGAGGCGGTCGTTGTTGATCCCGCCTCGAATTGGCCGCTGTTCGCTGAGAAGGCGCGTGAGCTGATCACCCAGCAGAAGGTCGATGTCGTGTTCGGCTGCTGGACCTCGGTCAGTCGCAAGTCGGTATTGCCGGTGTTCGAAGAGCTAAACAGCATGCTGTTCTACCCCGTCCAGTATGAGGGCGAGGAAAGCAGCCGCAATGTGTTCTACACGGGCGCCGCACCGAACCAGCAGGCGATCCCCGCCGTTGACTATCTGATGAGCAAGGATGGCGGTGAGGCCAAGCGTTGGGTGCTGGCCGGTACGGACTATGTTTATCCGCGCACGACCAATAAAATCCTTGAAGCCTACCTCAAGTCCAAGGGTGTCCCAGCTGAGGACATCATGATCAATTACACGCCGTTCGGTCACGCCGACTGGCAGACCATCGTGGCGGACATCAAGGCCTTCTCCAGCAAGGGTAAGAAGACCGCGGTTGTCTCCACCATCAATGGCGATGCCAACGTGCCGTTCTACAAAGAGCTGGCAAACCAGGGCATCAAAGCCGAGGACGTTCCTGTCGTCGCCTTCAGCGTCGGCGAAGAGGAGTTGGCCGGTATCGACACGTCCAACCTGGTCGGTCACCTGGCCGCCTGGAACTACTTCATGAGCGTCGATACACCGGAGAATGAGGCGTTCATCAACAAATGGCACGCCTTTATCAAAGACGAAAACCGCGTCACCAATGACCCGATGGAAGCGCACGTGATCGGCTTCCAGATGTGGGTGCAGGCGGTTGAGCAGGCTGGCACGACCGACGTCGATGCGGTGCGTCAGGCAATGTATGGCCAGAAGGTGCGCTCGCCCAGCGGCTTTGATGTGGTGATGAACACCAACCACCACCTGTCCAAACCGGTGCTGATCGGCGAAATCCAGGCTGATGGTCAGTTCGAGATCGTTTGGGAAACCAACGGCCCGATCGTTGGCGATGCCTGGACCGACTACCTGCCGGAAAGCGCCAAGCTGACCGCCGATTGGACCTACCCCTGGGTCTGCGGCAACTGCGAGACGCCGAAGTTCGGCACGATGACCAACTAAGACCCGCTACGCCATCCCCCGGAGGTCTGTAGGACTTTCGGGGGACAGCTTCTTTTCCGCATTTCGTTTGTCCCTTTTCGAGACGCCCCGCAAAACAAATAAGAAGCATTCAAATGCGATTGTTCCTGGCGACACTCCTGGGATTGCTCGTGCTGACGAGTCTCCCTGCTCACGCCGACCCGCTCGCCGATTTTACCGCAAATCTGCCGAAGGGCGGCTATAGCGACCGGATTGTCCAGATCGAGGCCATAGCCACCCTCGGCGACCCTCGCGCCATCCCACTGCTGGAGGCCCTTGGCAAAGGCGAGCTGCACACGCGCAAAGATTCTGGCGCGCTCGTAACCGCCCGGCGTGAAGGTCGGGAGTATTTTCTGACCGACCCGCTCTCAGGTGCCGATCTCGGCAAAGCGGGGCGCCGTGATACGAAAAAGATCAAGGTTAATAATGGCGTTCGTAGCGCCATCGCTGAGGCTCTCGCGCAATTGAAGCTGGCCAGCGCGGACCCTGCTATCCGGCGGGCCGCAGCCGAAGAAGCCGCCAAATATGGTTCACCAACCATGCTGGCCCGCCTGCGTGCCGCGCTTGAGGCAGAACAAGTGCCCGACGTGAAGGCCGCCATGCAAACAGCCCTGATCGCCGCGGAACTGGCGGCGGGCACACCGGCAGAGCGGATCGCTGCCATTGATAGGCTGGCAGGCAGCTTTGACCCGGCGGTGCGCGCATTGCTAGGCCAAGTGTTGAGTGACGCCAATGCTCAGCCAGAAGTGAAAGCTGCAGCGGCCAAGGCCATCGATAAGATCGAAAGCCAGCGCGCCTGGCTGGATGCCGGTCTGGCCCTGTTCCAGGGCATCTCGCTTGGCTCCATCCTGCTGCTCGCCGCTATTGGATTGGCCATTACATTTGGCGTAATGGGCGTCATCAACATGGCGCATGGTGAGATGATCATGCTGGGCGCCTATTCCACGTTTGTGGTGCAGGAGGTTTTTCGCGCCTTCCTACCGGCCTCTGTGTTCGATCTTTACCTGATCGCAGCCATACCGGTGGCCTTCATGGTTGCCGCGCTTGTCGGCATGGCGATGGAACGCAGCGTCATCCGTTTCCTCTACAGCCGTCCGCTGGAGACGCTACTGGCAACCTGGGGCGTCAGCCTGATCTTACAGCAGGCGGTGCGTAGTATTTTCGGCGCCACGAACCAGGAGGTCGCAAATCCCAATTGGATGAGTGGCGGTGTCGAGATCATCGGCGGTGTCATCCTGACCTATAACCGCCTCTGCATCATAGCCTTCTGCCTGATCGTGCTGGGATTGGTGGTGCTGGTGCTCCGCAAGACACATTTTGGGTTGGAGATGCGAGCGGTCACACAGAATCGCGGCATGGCTCGGTCCATGGGCATCGATTCCAGCCGGGTAGACGCGCTGACCTTCGGCTTGGGTTCGGGCGTAGCCGGCATTGCCGGCGTGGCGCTCAGCCAAGTCGGCAATGTCAGCCCGAACCTGGGTCAACTTTATATTGTCGACAGCTTCATGGTCGTTGTATTCGGCGGGGTCGGAAATCTGGCTGGCACGTTCGTCGCCGCCATGAGCCTCGGCGTTCTCAACAAATTCCTGGAGCCAGCCGCCGGTGCGGTGTTAGGCAAGGTGGTGGTGCTTGTGCTTGTGATCTTGTTTATCCAACGGCGGCCCCGCGGCCTGTTTGCCCTCAAGGGCCGGTCGGAGGAGGCGTAAGATGGAAGCCTCCCGTCAACCGCTTCTCACCCAGGCTGGCTGGGCTCGCTTTGTGCTGGCTGTTTTTGCCGCTGCAATCTGTGTACCCGCGCTGA
>CALKDI010000222.1 GCA_938084065.1 uncultured Alphaproteobacteria bacterium | reverse complement strand
CCGTTTTCGTGGCGGCTAAGGCTTGCATGATATAGAGCCGCGTTGGCTCCAGCAGCGCTTCGCCCAGAGATTTTCCCGCAGCAAACGGTGCCGGGTCGTTCCAGCCCAAACCCAGATCGCTGACGACTTTGCGAACCAAGCTGTAACCATTGGAATGGACGCCGCTCGATGCTAAGCCCAACAGCACGTCGCCGGCGCCTATGCGGCTGCCATCGATATAGTCGTCCCGCTCAACCGCGCCGACAACAAAGCCAGCCAGGTCATAGTCGCCCTCGGCATACATGCCCGGCATTTCCGCGGTTTCGCCGCCGATTAGGGCGCAGCCAGCGGCCTTGCAGGCGCGGGCGATGCCGGCGACAACCTCTGCCGCCACGGACGGCTCCAGCTTGCCGCTGGCGAAGTAATCCAGAAAGAACAGCGGCTCGCCACCGTGCACGATCAGGTCGTTGGCGCACATGGCGACAAGGTCCTGGCCGATCGTGTCGTGCTTGCCTGTCTCAATCGCGATTCGCAGTTTTGTGCCGACGCCATCGGTAGCCGCGAGCATCAGCGGGTCCTGATAGCCACAGGCCTTCACGTCGAAGACCCCGGCAAAGCCCTTCAAATCAGGGCGTGAGCCCATCCGCGCGGTGGCGGCAACAAGCGGTGCGATCTGTCGAACGAACGCGTCGCCCGCCTCGATATCCACACCAGCGTCAGCATAGCGGCGTCCGCCTTTGGACATGCGCTCCTCGCCTCTATATAAGAACCAAACGTGACCCGATGCGGTGCCGGAAGGCGCCAAGATGTCGGGAATTCAGGGACCATAGCGAAAGGGCTTGGCAATGCAACGCAAGCGGTTGGCTCGTGAGACATCGTGGCAAATCGTGCTGGCATCGGCGGGGCTGATTTTGGCAACACTGCTTGGCCCCGCACAGGCCCAACAGGTGGGGGGTGCCTATACCGTCCGCGATATTTCTATCAACAAAGTGGGGGCTACGGGCCTGCAAGCACGGGAGCTTGGCCTGATCGAGGCGCGACAAGCTGCCTTTGGTCATCTGTACGCCCGGCTTGTGCCGCAAGCCTATGCCTCGTCCAGGCCTAACCTGACCCCGCCGGAAATGGATGGGCTAGTCGCGTCCGTCGATATTGTGCAAGAGCGGACGACGGCCACGGCCTACAATGCAGAGTTGGCCATCACCTTTTCGCAACCGCGAGTTCGGCAATTGTTGACGGCACGCCGGATCCCATTCACCGACCGCGTCAGCCCGCCGCTGTTGCTGCTGCCGATTTATGAGTGGGCAGGGGCTCGTCAATTGTGGGAGGTGCCGAATCCTTGGCACAGCGCATGGTCTGAGCGTGTTGGCGCGAACGGTTTGACCACTACCGTCATGGCCCGAGGCAGCGCTGAGGAGCAGTTGCAACTCAGTGCCGATCAGGCGCTCAGTGGCGATAGTCCCGGCCTACAGCATTTGGCTAATGCCTACGGGGCGAGTGGTGCGGTCGTGGCCCTGGGAAAATTCAGGGTTGATCCCCGCACTGGTAAGCCCATGCTGGAGGTCTCGATGCGAGGCTATGGGGCGGCGCCCGCTGGCCCGATCACGCAAAGCTTTTCCGGCAACGCTGGCGGCAGGGCCGGGCTAGCGGCAGAGCAATTGACCCGCACCGCCGCAGAGGCCATGGCCACCGCGCTATCGGAAGCCTGGAAGACTGACAACCTGAGGCGCCCTGACGTCGCTGGCGGCAATTCGGTTCGGATATCGGTCCCGCTGACCTATATCGGCGACTACGCCAATGCCCTGCGTCGGATTTCTGAGGTTAAAACATTGAATTCCGCGGTTCTCGCCCGCCTATCGGCACGGGTGGCAGAGTTTCAGCTAAGCTTTAGCTCGAACCTGGAGCAGGTGCGGCGGGAGTTCGATCAATACGGCATGCGTCTGGTGCAACAACCGAGCGGTTGGGTCTTGCAAATCAATGGATAAGGTTGGGCGCTCGCTGGAGATGGCCTCGTGACCGTAAAGGAAAAGGCCGGCGCTTGGCTGCTGATCCTAGCGACCTTTATTCTACTGGTCTGGTTGTTCCAGCCGATCCTACTGCCGTTTGTGGCTGGGCTGGCCATTGCCTATTTTCTTGATCCGGTGGCTGATTGGCTGGAGCGGTATGGCGTGGGCCGTGGTTGGGCCGCAGCGTTTACTTTGGTGGCATTTGCGGTGCTGTCGGTCGCTGTCCTACTGCTACTAATTCCAGTGGTGCAAAGCCAGATTGTTGGACTTGCGGGACGCTTTCCGGACATCATAGCCGGCCTGCAACGCTGGCTGGTGGCAGGGGTGGAGCGCCTGCAAGGCATTCTCAGCCCCGAGGATTTCCAGCAGCTGCGCGACGCGCTGACAGCAGAATTCGGGCGCGGCATGTCTGTCGTTACCGGGCTGGTGCAGGGCGTGTTCGCCAAAGGCATCGCGTTTTTCGAGTTCTTCTCCCTCATTCTGGTAACACCAGTGGTGGCGTTCTACCTGCTGCGCGATTGGGATAAGATCGTCGCTCATCTAGACGAACTGCTGCCGCTGGAGCACCGACAGACTGTGCGAGCCCAGGTAAGTCTGGTTGACGAAATGCTATCCGGCTTCGTTCGCGGTCAATCGTCGGTCTGCTTGCTGTTGGCGCTTGGCTATGGCGGTTCGTTGGCGATGGTTGGGCTGCCGTTTGGCTTTACCGTCGGGTTAATGGCCGGCTTGGTATCGTTTGTGCCCTATCTGGGTTCGATGTTTGGTCTGGTGGCCAGCATTGGCTTGGCGCTGATCGAGTTTTCTGATCCGCTGCGGATCGCCATTGTTGCTGGCATCTTCGTTGTCGGCCAGATCATTGAAGCCTATCTGCTAACGCCGAAATTGGTGGGGCAGCGGGTGCAATTGCATCCGGTGTGGGTGATCTTTGCCCTGTTTGCCGGCGGATCGCTGATGGGCTTTCTCGGCATGTTGATCGCGTTGCCAACGGCGGCGGTGATTGGCGTCGTCGTGCGCTTCCTGCTGATGCAATATCGCCAGAGCCGGCTCTATGACCACGAGTTGCCCGGTGACTGACCGTCCTGTCACAGAACAATTGCCGTTGCCTCTGCCGGTGCGCACGGCCTTAGGCGCGGCAGATTTCTTGGTGGCAGACAGCAACCGGGACGCAGTCCGCTGGCTCGATGCCTGGCCTGATTGGCCGAGCGGCAGCCTGCTGCTCCACGGGCCGCCAGCCAGCGGCAAGAGCCATCTGGCAGCTATCTGGGCGGATCGGGCTGGTGCGGCGCGGATGGCGGAGGCGGACTTAACCCTGGCGCAAGCGTTGGACCCGAAAACAGCGCTGGCGATTGATGACATTGCGGGAATGCAAGAGCCGCAGCGGCTGTTGCATCTCATCAACACCGCCCGCGCCCGCAATCTGTCGCTGTTTCTGACCTCGCAGCAACCAGCAGCAGCTTGGAGCACGGGGTTGGCTGACCTGGATTCGCGGCTGCGTGCCATGCCGTCCGTCGGTCTGGATGCGCCCGACGATGGTCTTTTGGGCGCGCTGGCGGCAAAACTGTTCGCAGACCGGCAAATCACCGTGCCAGACGCCGTGATCGCCTTTATGCTCAACCGGCTGGAGCGTTCGTGCGCGGCGATTGCAGCGGCGGTGGCGCAATTGGACAAGGCCTCACTGGCCCAACGTCGTCCGGTTACGGTGCCGCTGGCGCGCGCAATGCTTCTTGATTTAACCGAAGACTGAAGAGGACAAACGTCAATGGATATGGGAATTCGTGGCCGGAAGGCCATCGTCGAAGCGGCCAGCAAAGGCTTGGGCAAAGGCTGCGCTATGGCGCTGGCGGAGGAAGGCTGTGATCTGGTGATCAACGCCCGTACTGCCTCCGAACTTGAAGCGACAGCTGAAGAAATCCGCGGCCGCTACAACGTGCAGGTTACCGCCATCCCCGGTGATATCACCAAGCCGGAAATTCGTGAGGCCATCCTGAAGGCCTGCCCGAACCCGGACATTTTGGTAACCAACGCCGGCGGCCCGGCCCCCGGCAATTTCCGCACTGATACGCGTGAGCGTTGGTTGGCGGCGCTGGAGGCGCAGTTGCTCAGCCACGTGGAGATGATTACCGCTGTAATCGACGGCATGTCCGAGCGTAAGTTCGGCCGCATCGTTAACATCACCTCGCAGAGCGTGAAAATGCCGGTGCCGAACCTGGGCCTTTCCACCGCCGCGCGCATGGCGTTGACCGGCTTCAGCTCCACCATCTGTCGTGAAGTTGCCCCAGACAACGTGACCATTAACGGCTTGCTGCCCGGCCCGTTCGATACGGATCGTCTGAAGGGAAATTTCTCCCACGCTGCCAAGGTGACGGGCAAGCCGGAGGAAGAACTGAAAAAAGCCCGGATGATGGAAAATCCCTCCCACCGTTTCGGCACGGCTGAGGAATTTGGCGCGACTTGCGCGTTCCTGTGCAGCGTCCACGCGGGCTTTATCACTGGCCAGAACATCCTGATGGATGGCGGCCACTTCCCGGCGAATATTTAGAGCCAAACATTCAGAGGCCTCCCACCTTGTCCTGAACTTGATTCAGGACCCATGCCTGAGAGTGTCTCACAGGGTTATGGTTTTTGTGGGTGGCTCTCTGGCATTGACCCTGA
>CALKDI010000221.1 GCA_938084065.1 uncultured Alphaproteobacteria bacterium | reverse complement strand
CGAACGTAGTGAGCCTCGAAACGCCGGCGGCCTTCGAGGGCGCCTGCGGCGCCACCTAAGGCTGAAGGAAACTTGACGACGGGTCGATAATTCCCGCCGCTAATATTAGTGCGTCCTTCGATACGCGGCTGCGCCGCTACTCAGGATGAGATAGTGGGGTTGCTGAACAGAAGCGGCGGCGGTGTCAGGGGCGTATGAACGGGCCAAACACCGCCGCCGCCTCGGTGATGGCGGTGGGCACGGTTTGGCCGTCGCGTAGTGGTTGGTGGACGGTGAGCCAGCCGTCATAGCCTGCCTCGCGCAGGGTTCCGACCATGGCGGCGGCGTCCAGCACGCTACGGTCGGCCAATGGCACGTAGCGCAGGCCTACCTGTCCCAGCCGGTTGGAGCGAAAGCCGATGGGCGAGGCGGGGTCTTTGTGGACGTTCTGGAACATGACGTTGACCAGATGCGGCACCAACTGGCGCACCGCCTCTGGGTCGAAGTTGGGGGTGCAGGCCATGGTGTTGGCGGCCTCATAGACCGCGCCGAAGTTCGGGCGGTTGACGGCGTGGACGACGCGCAGGGCGTCTTCTACCGTCTCGATCAAGGTGCCCCAATGGGTCATGTGCGCGAGGGTCAGATTGCGTTTTGCTGCGATATCGGCGGCGCGCTGTACCAGGGCGATGTCGGATTCGTGTTGAGTCATGACGCGGACCAGCCGGCAATCGAGTGCTTCGGCGAGATCGAGATAAGGGCCGATATTGCGGATGGCGTCGGTGGCCTGGGCGTTGTTGGCGGCCAGCGGGATATCGCCGGTGACCATGGAGACGGTCAGGCCTTCGCGGGCCAGCACCTGCTTGACGGCCTGGACACGCGCCGGCGGCGAGGTGACGGACACGACCGAGGCGCGCATGGAGAGGGCCTGGAAGCCGGCGGCCTTGGCGAGCGGTGCCAGGGCCTCAATGGGCAGATCGGCGACGTCTTTGCGCTTGGCCGACTCGGCGACGCGGACGGAGAGGGAGAGTTTCACGGTGCAGAGAGCCTAAGGGGTGATGCGCGCGTGGTGTAGATCTCCTGCTCTGCCCCGCAATGATGGCGGTCAGGCACTACTGTTCGCGCTCGGAAATCAAACTCGTGCGCTCGACATATCCTGTCCCAGAACCAATTGCCCGCCTGTGATGTAGGCAGCTGGGCTCATCGCGAGATGTTTGGCGGCTGCGCGGGCGTCGCGTTCGTAACGCTCCAGCGGGCATGATTGCATTATCGAGACGGCGCCAGCGATCTCAGTCAACTGACCGATCGTCGAGAGTGCGGTCTCGCTGGCGAAGGTGGCGGCCAAGCGCAGGTGAGTACGCTCCGACACCAAATCTGAATCTGCACCGATGGCCGCCAGCAAATCAGTCATCGCTTGCCGGAGAAACAGGCGGGCTGCGCACAGACGCGCCTCTATGCGGCCAATTTCCGACTGAACGAGCTCGCGGTTTGCCAGCGGAATAGTATCGCCGCGTCGCTTTCTCTGCGTGGCAAGGCGCACAAATTCGGTAAGCGCGCCACGCGCAAGGCCCAGAGGGACTGTTGCCACTGTCCAAGTGTATACTGATCGTGTCGGCGCCAGATAGAACGAGCCCGGCAGTGTTGGCTCTGGCTGATAGGGGTGAGCAAAACGGTTCGGCACAAACACATCTTGGAACTCAAAATCGCCACTGCCGGTGCCACAAAGCCCGGAAACATGCCAGTTATTGTGCATAACGACATCTGCACGGGGCGCATATACCAAAATTCGCTCATCGGACCCTTCGACGGCGCAGAATGGTGAAAACCATGTCGCATGCGGTGAGCCGCTGCCGAACGGCCAGCGCCCGGTAACGCGATAGCCGCCGTCTACTTGCGCGGCACGCCCGACCCCGGCAGTACCAGAGACCACGAATGCTGCAGGATCGGCAAAGATCTCCCGCGCGGAGTCGATTGGCAGATAGGCTGCCGTGCGCGCCATGCCGCCGCCATTGCTGACCAGCCAACCGATGGCCCCTTCCAGCGCCGCGGCCTCCTCCACCACATCCATGTAATCCAGCGGGGAGAGCTCCACTCCGCCCAACGCGGCAGGCAGCCAGAGGCGGAATACGCCGATGTCCGCTAGCTTGTGATAGAGTTCGTCAGATAGGCGACCGGTCGCATCCAGCCCTGACCTTTCCTCTGCCACCGCCGCAGACAGCTCCTGCAGTCGCTTGCAAAAGCCAGCCACACTGCTCTCACCAACTCTGTCCATCTCCGCTCTCCGCAAATGCTAGGCGGCATGCTCCTTGTGGTATGCCTTTAGCGACCGTATCGGTGAATACGGAGGGGGTCAATTTTGCGTTTGAGGTGAGGGGGCGGGCGACTCGTAACTCAGTGCCGCTATCCTTGGACAACCCGGTTACTTCGCCTTACCACCACCGCGTCCCATAGCGAAAAATTCATCGTTCGGGCGCATGGAGAGCACATTGGCCATGCGGTTGCTGAGCCCGAAGAAGCCGGTGATGGCGGTGATATCCCAGATGTCGTCATCGCTGAAACCCTGGCCGCGTAGCGTCTCGAAATCCGCATCCCCGACCGAAGCCGAGTCCGTCGAGACCTTCATGGCAAAATCCAGCATGGCCTTCTGCCTGGGCGTTATATCCGCCTTCCGATAATTGATGGCCACCTGGTCGGCGACCAGCGGATTCTTCGCCCTAATACGCAGGATCGCGCCGTGAGCGATGACGCAGTAGAGGCAGCCATTGCCGGCAGACGTCGCCACGACAATCATCTCCCGCTCAGCTTTCGAGAGCCCGCCGTCATTCTCCATCAGCACGTCGTGATAGGCAAAGAACGCCCGCAGTTCGTCCGGGCGATGCGCCATGGCCAGAAAGACGTTGGGCACAAAGCCCGCTTTCTCCTGGACTCCCAGGATGATGTCCCGCAGGTCCTCGGGTAGGTTGGCGATGTCGGGCACGGGGAAGCGGCTGATGGGTGGGGAGGTCATGATCTGTTGTTTCCGATTGGGGTATTTTGGGCGAGACAATGGCGGAGGAGATGGCCCTTTGGCTAGGCCTCCCCCAACACTTTGGCATACACGTCCATATCCACATTGCCACCGCTCAGGACTAGGCCCACGGTCTTGCCCATATTCCGCCCTCGCTCTTGCATTGCTGCGGCTAACGGAGCCGCCCCCGCGCCCTCCGCTAGCTGGTGGCAGTCGGTGTAGTAGGCCCGCATGGCGGCTTTGATCTCGGTGTCGGTGACCTGCACGATGCGTGCAGCGCCGGCGTTGATGATCGCCACCGCCTCGGCCACTGGCACGCGGCAGGCCATGCCGTCAGCCATGGTATCAGCGCTGTTGGTTGCCACAGGCTCCCTTGCCGCGAACGACAGGGCGTAGGCGTTCGCCTCTGTCGATACGACGCCCACCACCTCTGCTTTATGGCCAAGGGCATTCCGCGCCGCGATCATGCCGCAAATGCCAGAGCCCAAGCCGATGGGCACATAGACCACGTCCAGATCAGGCGCGGCCGAGAGGAATTCGTAAGAATATGTTGCGACGCCGGCGATCAGTGGCGGTGCAAAGCTGGGCAGCAGGTGCAGGTTCTCGGCCTCAGCGCGGGCGACGCAGGCTTCGTAGCACGCCTGGAAGTCGTGCCCTTCCTCCACCAACTCTGCTCCAAAGGCGCGCATGGCGGCGTTCTTTTCGACGGAGTTGCCGTGAGGGATGTAGACCGTGGCCTTCAGCCCATACTTCGCCGCTGCCAAGGCGACGCTCTGGCCGTGGTTGCCGCGGGTGGCGGTGATAACGCCGGCGACGTCCGGATGCTGACGGCGTAGATGGTCCATGTAGACCAGCCCACCCCGCACCTTGAACGCGCCGATGGGTGTATGGTTCTCGTGCTTGACGATGATCTTGGTGCCCAGGCGCTCTGCCAGCAAGGGCCAGGCGATTTCTGGCGTGGCCCGCATGTGGGAATGCACCAGGGCGGCGGCTGTTTCGATGGCGGCGCGGTCGGGCAGGGACATGGGGTTCGGCCTTGGCAAGGGGAGAAAAAGGGGCTCAGCGCATGGCAGGGATGCGGTAGACCTTGCCTGTGGTTTCCAGATCCTGGCGGCTCCATGGCGCGCCGACGCCGTCGATCATCCAGCCTAAGATTGCCCAGAGGTCGCGGTCGACGGCGTCATCGTCCAGCGGCTCCAGTGCTTCGGGCAGAGCGAACAGTTCCACGCCTGCCGGAAAGGCCTCACCGCTGCGGCCGGTGAAAATCACGGCGTATTCCATGCCAGACGGCGCACGCAAATAGCCGGGCTTGGACAGGCCGACAGTGTCCAGGTTGAAGGTGCGGGAGAAGAATTCGCGGAACTCGTCGTAATGGCCGACCCGATCTTCGCGCAGAGCAAAGGCCTGGCGTTTGCCGGTGAGGTCGGGTGCATCGATGATAGTGATTTCGCTCATGGCTTATGCTCCCTTTCCGTCGAGGTTGGCGACAAAGTCTCTGATCAACAGCCCGATCTCTGCCCCGGAATCCTCCTGCAGGAAGTGGCGGCCGGTCACCATGTGCGGACCCTCCGCATGGGGCAGGATTTTTTGCCAACGGGTGGCGAAGGTATCAGCGTCGAACACCTCGTCCTCTCGGCCCCAGATGATCATGCTTGGCCAGGTGGTTTTGGAGAGTTCTGCCTCCATCCACTCAAAGCGCTCCATCGCACGGGCGGACTCGTCAATGGGGATCCAGCGCGGCCAGACCCAGGTGAGCATGCGGCTTGCCGGATCCGGCAGCACGCCCTCATACACCGCCTGCGCCTCATCCCGGAACTGTTCGCGACCGACAACGGAGAGGTAGGTGCCGCGCCCGGCCAGTGCGTTGTGTTTGCCCAGCAGGTAGGGGCCAACCAGCGGTGCGTGCATGGTGCGCCAGGGGAATATCCGCGTGTGAAACTCACCTGGCGGGCGGGGCCATGCCCAGGTGCTCATGATGACCAGCGAGCGCACCCGGTGCGCCTCGTGCAATGCCATTGAGAAGCCGGTTGGCCCACCCCAGTCGTGGCAAACCACAGTCAGGTTGGTCAGGTCGAGCTGGCGCACCAGACAAATCAGGTTGGAGGCGTGGCTATCCAGACTGTGATCACGCTCATTGGTTGGTTTCTCCGACAGACCAAACCCAATCTGGTCCGGCACGATTACCCGATGCCCAGCAGCAAGCAGCGCCGGGATCGTCTTGCGCCAGAGGAAGCCCCAGGTGGGGTTGCCGTGCAGCAGCAAAATCGGGTCACCCTCGCCCTCATCGACATAGTGCATGCGCCAGCCGTTGACCTGTTTGTAGCGAGGTTGATACGGCCAAACGTCAGCAATTTCGGGCGTTAAGGTATAGGCGGGCTGGGGCATCGTTGAGGGCTTTCGGCGTTTTTTTTAGGGGTGATCATTTCGGCAGGTCATGGCATTGGGCCGGCCTATTCCGGCAGTCCGACTTCGCGGAGGGCGTCGAGCAGATCATCCATCGACGCCGCTGATTCCGGATGGCTCCGCTGCAGAAAGGCACGGAAGGTCGTAATTGTTTCCGATGGAATCTTGCGCAGATGGTCGGACAATGCTGCTCGCGCTTCCTGACCACGGCCCGACTTTTGCAGAGCGGCAGTCGCCCAAAGGCCTACTCGTGGTCTTGGGTTGGGCGCATCGCAAGATCGAAGTGCCCATTCGGCAGCCTCTTCGTATCGTCCCAGGCAGAATGAACTAATCCCCCGAATGGCGAAAAATCCGCTTGAAAACATGTCCCGGGGACTTAGCCGGATTGCGCGGTCAAGGTGAGCGATTGCATCTTCAAATCTTCCCGCGCGAAACAAACTGAAACCGAGGTAAAATACTGCCAGTGCAAAATTTGGATTGAGCGCAACCGCTTCCTTGGTTTTGGTGATTGCTAACTCGTGCCTTTCTTGAAAGCTGTAAACACGCCCCAGCGCCAAGAGGCATAGCGGATTAAGGGGCTCTAACACCATTGCTGCGCGGGCTTTTGCCTCCGCCAATTGCGAAGCCTCGTCCCAGTCCCCGCCGAAGAGTACAACGCTCCGGAGACGGACGTGAGAGGCCATGGCAAAAGCGGGTGCATAAGTGGGGTCTAACTCGTTAATTTGATCAAACTGTTCGATCGCCGATTTGAGGCTATCACTCGTTGATGAAAAATATCCAATAAGCGCACGCTGATACCGGACCCAAACGTCCAGGCTTTCCGGGGGGTGGCGTTGGGCTAGGCGGCGCTCGGCTTCATCTATTTCCGGTGCAACAGAGCCGACAATTGCCTCTGTAATCTCGTCCTGGACAGCGAAAATATCTTCAAGCTCACGGTCGTATCGATTGGACCAAATCGGACTGCTTGTCGATGTGTCAACCAACTCAGCCGTTATGCGAACTCTGTTGCCTGCTTTGCGAACACTGCCCCCTAAAACGTAGCGGACGCCTAAAGCTTCAGAGACTTCTGCCGAGCTGACCGAGCGGCCTTTGAACGAGAAAGTTGAACTGCGCGCGATGACGAGCAGCCACTCGAATTGCGAGAGGGCGGTGATAATGTCTTCCGCCATGCCATCAGCGAAGAACTCCTGCTCCGGATCGCCGGAGCGGTTCTCGAATGGCAGCACCGCGATGGACGGTTTGTCGGGTAAAGTCAGAGAGAGCGGTTCCTGCGCCGGCGGTGCGGCGGGTGCCGGCGCTTCGCTGGCCGACCACTGCCAGACACGGACAGGTCGGGTGATGTTCTTCAGGCTCTGCTCGCCGGTATCGGTGAAGGTTACGTCGAGCCGGTCGCGCACATCCTCATAGACCCGGCCTGCTATCGCGACGCCGCCGGGCTCGGCTAGGGCCTCAATACGGGCGGCAATGTTGACACCGTCGCCCAGGATATCGTCACCCTCAATGATGATATCGCCAAGGTTAACGCCGATGCGGAACACGATCCGTTGGTCTTCCGCGACTTCAGCATTGCGGAGCGCCATGCTCTCCTGCATCTGCACGGCGCAGGCGGTGGCATTCACGACGGAGGGAAATTCCAGCAGCAGGCCGTCGCCCATCGTCTTGACGATCCGGCCGCCGTGTTCCGCAATCTTGGCGTCGATCATCTCGGCCCGATGGGCGCGCAGAGCTGCGAGTGTGCCCGTCTCGTCCACACCCATCAGCCGAGAGTATCCGACGACATCGGCCGACACGATGGCTGCTAATCTGCGCTGGGTTTGTTCAATCATGGCCGGAGTTTAGCTGGAGGGGGAGGGAGAGACCAAGCGTTATGCGACGCGCGCTCAAGGCTCTGACTTTAACGGCCTGCCTATTCCGGCAATCCCGCCTCGCGAACGGCATTGATGAGCGGTGTTATAGCATCGCCGGCCTGCGGTACGGTTTCCAGAATGTGCTGGTGGAATTTCGCAACCGTCTCGGTTGGGACTTCCCGCAGATAGTCAGCTAACACTGCCTTTGCCTCCTGATGCCGTCCGCTCAGCACCAGTACAGCGGCTGCCCACACTTGGATGCGACGTCGCGGATTGGGGGCGTTCATGGCGCGAAGTATACCTTCCGCGGCTTCCTCATACCGGCTGAGACAAAAAAGGCTCATGCCGCGGATTCCATAAAATCCGCTTGAGAATATGTCCCGCGGGCTTTGGCGGATCGCCCGGTCGATTTGGGCAATGGCCTCTTCAAACCGCCCCGCCCGAAACAGATAAAAGCCGAGACTGTAATTGGCGAAGGCGTAATTTTCATTCAGGGAAATCGCCTCCTGGGCCTTTGTGATCGCGAGGTCATGTAGGCCACGGTAGCTATAAACACGGGCGAGCGAACACACACAGACGGCGCTATTCGGCTCCAGCGCGACGGCCCTTCGGGCCTTGGCCTCGGCCTCCTGCAGAAAAGCGCCGGGGTCGCCATAGTGAATAGTGTACCGGCAGCGCGCGTCAGCGGCTAAAGCGAATGCTTCCGCGAACTCAGGCGCCAATTCATTGATTTGATCAAATTGCTGAATAGCAGATAGAAATCCTTCTTGAGTTGACGGGTAGTACGCCGTCAGCCCCCGTTGGTACCGCCCCCAAACATCAAGACTTTCCGGTGGTTTGCGCTGTGCATACCGGCGCTCTGCCTCATTAATTTCCGGGGCGACGGCGCTGACAATCGCTTCAGTTATCTCGTCCTGAACGGCGAAGATATCTTCCAGATCGCGGTCATAGCGTTCGGCCCAGATGGGACTACCGCTTGAAGCATCGACCAGTTGCGCCGCGACCCGAATGCGGTTCCCGGCCTTACGGATGCTGCCGTCGATCACATAGCGAACGCCCAGCGCTTCCGACACTCCCACCGTGCTAACCGATTGGCCTTTGAAGGAGAATGTCGAGTTGCGGGCAATAACGAACAGGGATTCAAACTGCGAAAGGGCCGAGATGATGTCTTCGGCCATGCCGTCGGCGAAGAATTCCTGCTCCGGATCGCCGGATCGGTTCTCGAATGGTAGCACGGCGATGGACGGTTTGTCGGGCAAGGAGAGTGGCTGGGACGCTGTGCCTGACTGGCTGTGAACTGGCGGAGGGGAGGCGGGCTCAGTTGCGGACCACTGCCACACCCGCATGGGCCGTGCGATGTTCTTCAGGGTCTGCTCGCCGGTATCGGTAAAAGTGACTTCGAGCCGGTCGCGCACGTCCTCATGCACCCGGCCAGAGATGGCGATACCGCCGGGCTCGGCCAGAGCCTCCAAACGGGCGGCGATGTTGACGCCGTCGCCGAGGATGTCGTCACCCTCGATGATGATGTCGCCCAGGTTTACACCGATGCGGAAGGTGATGCGCTGGTCTTCAGCGACCTCAGCATTGCGCGCGGCCATGCTTGTCTGAACCCGGACCGCACAAGCCGTCGCATCGACGACCGAGGGGAATTCCAACAGCAGCCCGTCGCCCATGGTTTTGACGATGCGACCGCCGTATTCTGCGACCGTGGCGTCGATCAGTTCGGCGCGATGGGCGCGCAAGGCGGCAAGCGTGCCCGTCTCATCCGCACCCATCAGGCGCGAATAGCCGACCACATCAGCCGACACAATGGCCGCCAACCTGCGTTGCGCTCGTTCAATCATGGCCGGAGTTTAGGGCGAGACGTTGTCGGAAGCCAAGCGGGAACATTCGACTGATTCCAGCAATAAAACTCAAACCCCCGCCACCGCATGCCCGCCATCGACCACCAGCACTTGCCCGGTCACATAGCGCGACGCGTCGGAACTCAGGAACAGCAATGCGCCGCTCAAATCGTCGGGCAGGCCCAGGCGACGCATGGGAACGCGGGCGGTCAGCGCGATGCCGGGGTCTGTCTCGAAATAGGCGCGGTTGATGTTAGTCAGGATGTAGCCGGGCGCGAGGGAGTTGACGCGCACGCCGTTGCGAGCCAGCTCGCTGGCCATCTGTCGCGTGACCATGTCGAGGCCGGCTTTGGCCGCGTTATAGGCGATGACACCAGGATTGGTGCGGATGCCAAGCAGCGAGGAGATGTTGACGATAGCGCCGCCGCTGCCATCCGCCTTAAACTGCGCCACCATCTGCCGCGCCGCGGCCTGGGCGACGAACCATGCGCCGGTGAGATTGGTGGTGAGCACGCTGTTCCAGTCATCCTCGCTGACGTCGAGCAGGCGGCGGGTCACGGCGATGCCGGAGTTGTTGATCAGGCCGTCAATGCGCCCCGCCTGATCAACAATGGTGGCAACAGCAGCCTCTACCTGGGTCTTGTCCGTCACGTCTAGCTGTACGCAGAAGGCTTTGCCGCCAGCGCCCTCAATCCCCGCCTGCACCTCAGCCAGCGCGTCCTGGCTGCGCGCGGCGAGCGCGACGGTTGCGCCGGCTTGGGCCAAGGTCTCAGCAAAGCCTCGGCCCAAGCCGCGGGAGGCGCCGGTGACCAGGATGACACGGCCATCCAGGCGAAAGGCGCGGGTTGGGTCTGCTTGGGCGGTGGGGTTCGTGGTCATTCTTGTAGAGCTCCTTTGCGCGCACGACGGCAGGTTGGGCTTGACCCAAACCGTCCCGGACGGCCATGGTCTGCCTTCAAACAGCCAGACTGCGAGCCGGAGCCATCTGCCATGCGCATCGATATATATTCCGATACCATCTGCCCCTGGTGTTACATCGGCAAGAAGCGCTTGCAACGCGCCCTGAGCGCGCGGCCCGACGTTGAGGCACAGATCCAATGGCGCGCCTTCCAGCTCAACCCCTGGATGCCGGCGGCCGGCGTCACGCGGGCGGAGTATTTGCAGGCCAAATTCGGCGCGACCGACGCCGACCGCATCTATGCCAATATCCGCGAAGTTGGCGCGGTTGAGGGCATCGACTTCCGCTTTGACCTAATGGAGCGGACGCCGAACACCGTGCGCTCGCACCGGCTGATCGCCTGGGCGCTGGAGCAATCCGGCGTCGATCCTCAAGGGAAGTTGGTCGAAGCGCTGTTCCAGGTGTATTTCCTGGAGGGCAAGGATATCGGCGCCAACGTCGTGTTGCTGGAGGCAGTCGAGCGCGCCGGCCTGGATGTGGAATTGGCCGAGGCTTTCCTGGCGACCGACCTCTATCACGACTCCGTCGTTGAGGAGGACGCCGCGGCCCGGCGCATGGGCATTCAGGGCGTGCCGTGCTTCATCGTTGACGGCTCGTACGCTGTCAGCGGTGCGCAGGAGCCGGAATACTTCATGCCATTGTTCGATCTGGTGCTGACCGGGCAGGCTGCTGCTGAATAACCCGCGCGAAAGCGGTTGTTAGACGGCAGCCTGATCCTCAAACAACTCGAACAGGCGGTTGCGTTGCAGCTTACCAGTGGAGGTTAGTGGCAGCGTCTCCGGCGTCGTAAAACACCAGCGGCGTGGCAGCTTGTATGGCGCGATTTGCGCGCGGCAATGGGCTTGCAGAGCCTCTGCCGTCACCTCTACCCCATCTTCCAGGATCACCACGGCGGCGACCGTTTCATCGAGCTTGGCGTCCTTCAGTCCCGTTACAAAGCATGAGGCTATCGCCGGGTGCGCCAACAACACTTCCTCGACTTCAGCTGGTGAGACGTTGATGCCGCCGGTCTTGATCAATTCCTTCAGGCGTCCACGAAAGTGCAGCCAGCCATGCTCGTCTAGCAAGCCCAGGTCGCCGCTGCGGAACCAACCGTCATCACTCAGGCTAGCGGCGGTCATGTCCGGCGCTTCCCAATAACCGGCGGTAAATCGCCCGCCAATCTGGATTTCACCAATCTCGCCTTGCGGCTGCACTGTACCGGTCTCGTCGTCGATAATGCGAATTTCGACGCCGTCTAGTGGCGCGCCTGACGAATTCAGTCGTCGTTCTAGCGCCGCTTTACAATCTGCCACGGCGGAATTTCCATAGCCTTCGGTCAAGCCATAGACGTTGCAGATCTCAGTCGCGCCCAAGTCTACGATGCGCTGGATCTGCTCCGGCGTACCAATGGTGGCACCAGTGCGCAGCGAGGAGAGATCGCGCGACGGGCGGTCCGGGTGCGCCTCCAGGGCAATCGCCATGTTGGGCATGCCGTAGAACACGCTGCACCGCTCTTCTTCGATCAGCTTGAGGGCCTCGCCGGGTTCGAAATGATGTTGGAGCACCTGGGTGCCGCCGTGGGTCATCACGGTGAACAGGGCGTTAACACAGCCGAACGACCAGAACAGCGAGACGCCGAACCACAGCCGGTCCGCCGGCGTCAGGTGCATGCGCTCGCCAATCGACCACATGTTGTCCACCGTTCCACCCTGGGTCAGCGGAACGCCCTTGGGCGCGGCAGTCGAGCCGGAGGTGTAGAGGATGCAGCAGACGTCCTCAGGCTCGGCCAAGTCCCAGGTGTCGGTGGAAGGCGCGTGCGCCAGCAGGTCAGCATAGGGCCGCATGCCAGCGGGAGCGGTCTCCGCCAGCACGATCACTTCGCGCAAGCCCTGAAGCCGGCCCTCAGCCTGCAATGCCTGCACCTCGCCAACGAAATCCCGCCCGCGGAAATCAGGCTCCACCACCAGCACTGAGGTGCCGGCGTGCTCCAACTGCCAGGCGATCTCCGCCGCGGTCAGCCAGGTGTTGAGCGCAACCGTGATCGCGCCCAGGCCCTGAATGCCGAAAAACACCGACACCCATTCCGCCCGGTTGCCGGCCAGAATCGCCACCCGGTCGCCACGCCTGATGCCTAGAGCCGCCAGACCAGCAGCAGCGGTTTGCGCCTGTTTCTGCAGGTCGGCATAGCTCCAGCGCAGGGCGCCATCGATGACGGCTTCGTGGTTTGGTTGGGCGGCGGCCATGTGGTCCAGCAATCGCGGACCAGTTCGCGGCACGGGGGCTTTGTATGTATCGCTCATGCGGCGCACTTTAACGCCCTGGCCAGACAAGGCGACGGGCATGTTTGCCGCGGTTTTGTGACGGCGGGATATGGATGGGCTCGTAGGCATTCAGGTCATTGACCGGGTTATAGGTGGGAGCTTAGGTTGCCCGTCTTCGGAACACCGCCATAGTCAGGTTATGACCAACCTCTGGGCCAACGTGGGTCTTCTGAGTGCGACGAAACTCTGAGCGGGCAAAGACGTTGAAGACTAGGGAGTTGATCCGGGCGTGAGTTCAGAAGTTGAGATCGCTCGCGCCCACCGCGCAGCCCTTGGCTATCGCCCCGATGTCGACGCCTTGCGCGCGGTTGCGGTGTTGGCCGTGTTTCTGTTTCACCTGGGCATTGGAAAAATTCCCGGCGGATTCGTCGGCGTTGACGTGTTCTATGTTATCTCCGGCTTTGTTATTTTTCGCACGCTGTATCGGGAGCTTGACGAGCAGCGGTTCTCGCCCTGGGCATTCTATGGACGGCGGGTGAGGCGCATCATGCCAGCGTTGCTGCTGACGTTGGCCGCGTCTTTGGTGGCCGGGGCGGTGATAATGCTGCCGGATGACTTTATCCGGCTGGCGAACAGCGCGCTCGCCACGATGGCATCTGGCGCGAACATCTATTTCTTCGATCGGGTCGATTATTTCGCCCCGTCGGTTCATGAGACGCCGCTTGCACATATGTGGTCGCTGGGGATTGAGGAGCAGTTCTATCTGCTGCTGCCGCTGTTAGCGTTTGCTGTCACCCGGTTCCGCAGCAGCCATGGTCTGGCGCGGGCATTGGTTATCATCAGTCTGCTATCCTTGGCTGAGAACCTGATCGCTGTGCATTGGTTCCGTGAGGAGCTGCACGCATTCTACCTGCCAATGGCCCGGTTCTGGGAGATTGGCGCCGGCGGGTTGTTGGCCTGGTTGGAGCCTCGGTGTCGGCCGCATGGGTTGTTGCAGCGAGGTCTGGCCGCAGGCGGGCTATTGGGCCTAGTCGCCTCGTTCGTACTGATCGACGAAGCGATGTTGTTTCCGGGCGTTGCGGCCATGTTGCCGGTTGCGGCTACGGCGGCGGTGATCGTGGCAGCGGTGCCAGCGACTGGTCTGGCCGGGCGGGTCGCATCGATGCCGCCGGTGTTGTTTCTCGGCCGAATTTCGTACTCGCTTTATCTGTTTCACTGGCCGCTGATCGTGTTTTACAGCCTCTATAGCCCCGCGAAGCTCAGCGGTTTCGAGCGGGCCGGGATATTGGCGGTTGGAATTGTACTGGCATGGCTTAGCTGGCGCTTTGTTGAATCTCGCTTCCGTGGTGCGCAGCAAGGCGGCCGAATTGAATTGCGGATTACCGGGGTGGCCGCGGTACTGGGTGCCGGAGCCTTGGCGATATCGCTCAGCGATGGAATGACATTTCGCCTATCGCCAGCGGCCAGGGCGGTGGTGGCTGAGGCGGCCTTTATAAGCGTCCACCCTAAGGGCTGCGGGTCTGTTGAGGGGCTTAGACCGCCAGCGAATGCTCACCTCTGTACCTATTCTGGTTCCAGCAAGGGCTTCGGCTATCTGTTGTGGGGGGATTCTCATGCGCGGGTGCTCGGCAAGGGCCTGCAGCAGCTGACCGATATGCCGGGCCTGGTGTTGGATATGTCGTCTTGCCCGAGCTTGCTGGACGTCGATCGGTCCGGTAGCAGCAACCGCGATAGCTGCCGGGCGCATCAGGACCGAGCGTTGCAATTAGTCCAAGCCGAGCGGATTCCAGTTGTCGTGCTCGCCAGCCGGTGGGCGACCAACGCCTCTCCTATCGGCAATTTGGATAACGGTCAGCCGTCGGCCCAGTTGTTTGATCGCGCGACCGGCGCTGAGCTTTCTTTTCAAGACGCTTTGGCGCGAACCGTCAGTCGTTTTCGCGCTTTGGGTGCCGAAGTCCTGATTTTTGGCCCCGTGCCGGAATCGCCGGTGGATGTCCCGAAGGCCATGATACGGGCCGCGCATCTGTCAGAGCCTGTGCCAACCATAGACCGAGCAACCTTTGATTTGCGCCAGCGGGAGGTGCTGCCGGCTATAGCGGCGGTGGCGGCAGAACCTGGCGTGAGCGTAGCCTGGCCGCATGAAATGCTTTGCAATGCAGATACATGCCGCATAGCCGATGGCAGTACGCCATTCTACGCCGACGACGATCATTTGAGTTTGCCTGGCAGTCTCATTGCGGCCAAGGGGTTGGCGGATCTGATCTCCAAACGGGCGAAACGGCGATAGGCGACCAAAGCTGGCCCTTGATCCGGTCCCGACTTATCGCCAAAACTCTCTGCAACCACGCTGACCCCGATTTGAAGCGAGATGTTTCTCATGGATTTTAAGTTTACCGAACAGCAGCAGAGCATCCGCGATGCGGTGCAAAAAATCTGCAACGATTTCTCGCTGGAATACTGGCTGGACCACGACAACAGCCATGAATTCCCGCACGAGTTCGTCGACGCGCTGGCCAGTGATGGCTGGCTGGGTATTGCGATGCCGGAGGAATACGGCGGCGCCGGCCTTGGCATCTCCGACGCTTGCGTGATGATGGAGACGATTGCGGCGTCTGGTGCTGGCATGTCTGGCGCGTCCGCCGTACACATCAACGTCTTCGGCCCGCATCCCATCGTCGTACATGGCACCGAGGAGCAGAAGCAGCGCTGGCTCACCCCGATGATCCAGGGCAAGGAAAAGTGCTGCTTTGGCGTGACGGAGCCAGATGCCGGCCTCAACACTGCTGCGATCAAGACCCGGGCAGAGCGCGACGGCGACAACTACAAAATCTATGGCACGAAAATGTGGACCTCCACCGCGCAGGAGGCAAACAAGGTGCTGCTGCTCTGCCGCACCACGCCACGCGAGAAGGTCTCGAAGCCGTTTGACGGCATCAGCCTGTTCTACACCGACCTCGACCGCAAATATGTCGAGATCCGTCAAATCCCGAAGATGGGCCGCATGGCGGTGGACTCCAACTTCGTCTTCTACGACGGCCTGCCTGTACCGAAAGAGGACCTGATCGGCGAGGAAGGCCGTGGCTTCTACTACCTCCTCGACGGCATCAATCCGGAACGTTGCCTGGTGGCATCGGAGGCCGTCGGCATCGGCCAGTTCAGCCTGGACCGCGCGGCGGAATACGCCCGCGACCGTGTCGTCTTCGGCCGCCCCATCGGCCAGAACCAGGGCATCCAGCACCCCCTGGCCGAGACCTGGGCAAAGCTCGCCGCCGTGCGCCTGCTGGTCTACAAGGCCGCCTGGCTCTACGACACCGGCGAGAACTGCGGCGCCGAAGCCAACGCCGCGAAATATCTCGCGGCCGAGTTCGGCTTTGAGGCGGCGGAGCGCGCCATGCTCACCCACGGCGGCATGGGCTATGCCAAGGAATACCACGTGGAGCGCATGCTGCGCGAAGTCATGATCACCCGTCTGGCACCGGTCGGCCAGCAACTGGCCTTGAGCTACATCGCCGAACGCCAATTGGGCATGCCAAAGAGCTATTGACCGCCAAGGGCTGGGAGCCCCTTTGCCGTGGCCGACGAGGTCGAGTTCGACGCAGAAAAGAGCGAGCGCAACTTCCGCGAACGCGGCATAGACTTCGCATTTGCCGCACAAGTCTTCCATGGCCCCCACCTCGAAATAGAGGATCGTCGCTACAACTATGGCGAACCTCGGCTCCGGGTCTATGCGTTATTCGCCAACGTCCTATATGTTGTGGTATACGCTTCGCGTGACGGGCAGCGACGGATCATCTCTGCGCGCCGCGGCAATAGACGAGAAAGGCGGCTCTATGACCGACTTACAGCAGCGCAAGGGCCGGATTGACCTCGCCAGAGTGCTTGCCACCACTGACGACGATATCGCCCGGCAAATTGCCGAAGACCAGGATACCGCACCCGACGGCTCGGGCGCGCTGGAAGAGATTGCGGGTCGCCTGGAAGCGGGCGAGCCTTTGCCTCCCGGCGTGCGATTGGTAAAGCCTCAAAAGTCACTGAAGAAAGAGCCCGCTTAAACCCCATGTCAGACGTCGGCTTTCGCAAATGGCTTGGCCTCACCTACGAGGTCATGGAGGACGATTATGCGGTCGTCTCGCTGGAACTGAACGAGGACAAGCGCAATGTCCGCGATGTTGCCCATGGCGGCATTGTCGCCTCGCTGATTGATGTGGCGATGGGCACAGCCGCGGCGGGGGGCAACTATTCCACCCGGCAGCGCTATGTCGTGACGCTGGAGTTGAAGGTGAACTATCTGGCGCCCGCGCGCGGCAGCAAACTCACCGCCACGGCCAAGGTGGTGAAGGGCGGTGCCCGCACCTTTGTGGTCGAGTGTCGGGTCGTCACCGACAGCGGCGAGGAATGCGCCATGGCGCTGGGCACCTTCATCACGCGGCGGCGTACCGAGGAAGACGCGGCGCGCGAGGCCGCCGGCTTGCCGCGGTAAACTTGGTTGGCTATGCCCCATTCCCCGCACCGTTTTAGCGTAGCCCCGATGATGGACTGGACGGATCGGCACGACCGGTTCTTCCTGCGCATGCTCTCGCGTCATGCCCTGCTCTACACCGAGATGGTGACCGAGCAGGCGGTGCGCTTTGGCGAGCGCGACAGGCTGTTGGGCTTCTCCGCCGAGGAGCATCCACTGGCGCTGCAACTGGGCGGCTCTGACCCCCAGCATCTGGCAGAAGCCGCACGGATTGGCGAGCAGTATGGCTATGACGAGATCAACCTGAATTGCGGCTGTCCCTCGGACCGGGTGCAGAGCGGCGCGTTTGGCGCTTGCCTGATGGCAGAACCGGCGCTCGTCGCGCGGTGTGTAGCCGCGATGCAGCAGGCGGTGAAAGTGCCGGTGACCGTTAAGTGCCGGATCGGCATCGATGATCAAGAGGATTATACGGCGCTGTCCACCTTCGTCGAGGCTATTGCTGACGCCGGCGTTCGCACGGTCATCGTGCACGCCCGCAAGGCTTGGCTAAAGGGGTTGAGCCCAAAGGAAAACCGCACCATTCCGCCGTTAAAATACGATCTGGTCTACCGTCTCAAAGCTGAAATGCCGGACCTTACCATCGCCATCAACGGCGGTATCGAGACGCTGGATCAGTGCGAGCCGCACCTGGTCCACACCGACGGCGTCATGCTGGGCCGCGCCGCGTATCAGAACCCGTATCTGCTGGCGGAGGTGGACGAACGCCTGTTCGGCGATACCACGCCCCGACCATCGCGGCATGAGGCGGCTTATGCCATGGCGGACTATGCGGAGCGGATGGCACGGGACCAAGACGTGCGCGTCGGCAACGTCTCCCGCCACCTGGTCGGCCTGTTCCAGGGTCTGCCCGGCGCGCGCGCGTTCCGCCGGCACCTGTCAGAAAACGCGCACAAGCCCGGCGCAACCGCTCAAATCATCCGCGAGGCCGCCGACCTGGTGCCAGATCCGGCACGCGCGGCGGCGTAACGCTTAGACATTTGCCGGACAGAGGCCTAGCGTCCCGCTGCTGTCCTTGCCTTTCCCGAATGCCTTATTGGAGCCGCCATCGCGATGCCTGTTTCCGCCCCGCCTTTCCTGGCCGAGCACTTCACGATCCAACGTGAGGTTGTTACCGGGCGCCATGGTATCGTCGCAACGCAACACCAAATGGCCTCCGAAATTGGGGTGCAGGTGCTGGAGGCGGGCGGCAACGCAGTGGATGGAGCAGTAGCAGCTGCTCTGGTACTGGGTGTGGTTGAGCCCTGGATGAGTGGCATTGGCGGCGGTGGCTTTATGTTGGTGGCCGACGCTGCAACCGGTCGAGTGCATGAGGTTGATTACGGTATGGTCGCGCCTAAGGCGGTGGACCCCAGCCACTATCCCATCATCGAAGGCGATAGCGGGCATGACGCGCTGTTTTCTTGGCCGCGGGTTATGGATGACCGCAATCAGATCGGACCGTTCTCCGTTGCTGTGCCTGGCGCGGTGGCTGGCTTGGCGCTGGCGGCAGAGCGATTTGGCTCGATGCCGTGGGCAGAGTTGGTCGGGCCGGCGGCCAATCTGGCAACGCGCGGTTTGCCCGTGACCTGGTCGACGACGCTGGAGATTGCAGCAGGTGCCGATACGCTAAGGCTGTTTGAAAGCTCCGCCAATGTCTATTTGCCGAACGGTCTGCCGCCAGTCGCGCCGGACGCGCACAGGCCTATCTGGCTGGCAATGGGCGGCCTATCCGCGACCCTGAACCGACTGGCGGATGCTGGCGCGCGGGATTTCTATGAAGGCGATATCGCGGCAGCCATTATCCATGACATGCAGGCTGCCGGAGGGGTGATGTCGGCTGCAGATTTGGCAACTTATCAGGCCGAGGTACGAGCGGTTACCGGCGTTCCCCACCGAGGGGCTTTGATCCATGCCTCCAGCGGGTTGAACGGTGGCCCGACCTTCCAGCGGGCCATGCAGCATGCCGCAGAGCAGTTGGATCCCAGGGATGGTCTGACAGCACCGACCTATCTGGCATGGGCGGAGGCGCTGGCCGAGGCTTATGAGCATCGGCTCGACAAATTGGGGCATAGCGGCGACATGGTCAGCCGTGATGCTTGCACCACCCATCTCTCAGTCGTCGACCGCCACGGCAACATGGTGTCGTTGACCAGCACGGTGCTGGAGCGGTTTGGCTCGCGTTTGGTGTTGCCGGAAACCGGCATGCTCATGAACAACGGCATGTTCTGGTTTGATCCCAGGCAGGGCCGCCCCAACAGCTTGCAGGCTGGGCGGAGACCGCTGGCGAACATGTCCCCAGTCGTGGCGACCAAAGACGGCAAGCCCTGGTTTGCGTTAGGCGCAGCCGGCGGGCGGCGGATCGTGCCTGCGGTTTTCCAACTGACCTCATTGCTGGCAGATTTCGGCCTGTCGCTGGATCAGGCATTTCAGACGCCGCGGTTGGACCTATCGGGCGAGAACAGCATTCTGGCGGATCACCGACTTGACCCGACCATCCTGGCGGCATTGGGCGAGCGCTTTGACGTGACCCAGACCTATGACTCCGTCGGAATGGAGGAGTTTGCTAAGCCCCAGGCGGTAATGCAGGAGGGCGAGCAACAGTACGGTGCCGTCGCGCTGGCTCTGCCGATGGCGCGAGCAATAGCGGCAGAGCCGATCATTGCCTGAACTAAGGTCTTTTGGAATTTGGTTGGCATATTCGCGCCTTACGGCCTAAATATAGCGCTGACGCCTTTGTCCAGAACCTGAGACACTGCTGCCGGAGCTATTTATGACGCCACAGATAACCCATCTGAGGGGGCGTCGATTATCCAAAGATTGTTTTTTGGCAGCGCTGATTTTTGCCTCGCTATTACTCGGACCAGCACACGCAGAGCAGGTTGGACGGCTCGCGCCGGCTGAACGTGCCTATATGGCCGGTGACTATGATCAGGCCGCGTCTCTAGCCCATGGACAGACCAGCCCGGCAGCCGCCGTTTTGACTGCGCGGGCGCTGTTGACCAAGGCCCTCCTGCTCGATGTGAAAGACCCGGAGGTTTTTGCCTTGGCCAATGCGGCACTGGTCTATGCGGATGCTGCGCGTGCGGTCGTTCCTGGCCTGGTTGAGGCGCACCTGGATGCGGCGATTGCCAGAGGCCTTCAGGCCGACCACCTGCCCGTCGATGAGGCGATCACCAAGGTTGAAGAGGCTCGCGCGGCGATTGATCAGGCATTGATGCTGGCACCGAACGACCCTTGGGTGCAGGCAACCGAGGGGGGTTGGCACCTGACCTTGACCGGGCGTTTGGGAACATTAGCCGCTAATCTCATGTTTGGCGCGAGCCGCAGCAAAGGATTGGCTGCGTTCGAGCGTGCGTTCGTGCTGGCACCGGATGATGCCAAGCTTCTGTATCACTATGCCAAAGTGCGCATCTTGCAGGGCGATGGCCAGGCGCCACACGAAGCGCGGGCGGCGCTGAGGCATTTGCAGCAGCTGGCGCCGCAAGACGCACTCGGCCAATCGCTCCTGAAATTGATGCCCAACCTTATGGCGGAGATCGACGCGCTGGAGTTGGCGCGATCAAACCACTTGCCGGCAAATCACTTGCCGGATTAGCGTAGGCACTTCTAACAGCAGCCCGCCCGGTCCGGCGGGTCCTGGTTCCAATTCGGATCGTCGCTGGGGCTGAGCGGGCCGTCTTTGCCGGCCAGAAGGCCTTTGCCTGGCACGAAGTTCACCTCCAGGCGGATGCCGTCCGGGTCTTCGAACACGATGTAGTAATAGCCGGGGGCGAAGTCGCCCAGCATCGGACCGCGGTCGATGTGGGCGCCCATCTCTTTGAGTTTATCGCCGATCTTATCGACATCCTCGGCAGACCGTGCGCGCAGGCAGAGGTGGTGCATGCCGATGCGATTGGGCACGAACCGCTCGCCCTCATGCTCCGGCGCGCATCGCTGGATGCCAATCGCGGTGCGGCCGCCCACGTGATAGACAAAATTGTTGCCGTCATAGACCTTGGTCAGGCCCAGGAAAGGCAGCAACTCGCAATAGAATTCGCGGGCTTTGTCGAACTGGCTGACCGTCAGAATGACGTGCGCCATGCCGTTAACTTCGATTGTCATGGGATACTCTTGGTTAGGACTTAAGTGAAAACCAACGTCATTGCGGGGAGTGAGCCAGCTACGATGTCACCTGGTTTTGCGGCATCATGTTCTTGCGGGTCTCGTCGGTCCAGCGGGCGCCGGGTTTGCCGTGTTCCTTACCGACCTCATAGCCACGGCGCAGGGCAGGGCGGCTCTGGCAGAGCTTGTACCAGCGGTAGACGTTGGGGAATTGGCCCTGGAGATCCACCTCCTGCCGCTTGTAGGTGATCACCCACGGCCAGCAGGCCATATCGGCGATGGAGAAGTCGTCGACGATGTACTCGCGCCCCTCCAACCGCCGGTCGAGCACGCCGTAGAGCCGCAGCATCTCTGAATGATAGCGCTCAATCGCGTATGGAATTTTCTCGGAGTGGTAGAGCTTGAAATGGCCGGACTGGCCTATCATCGGGCCAAGGCCGCCCATCTGCCACATCAGCCATTCGTTGACCTGCGTGCGTTTGCGCAGATCCTCCGGATAGAACATGCCGGTCTTGTTTGCCAGATAGAGCAGGATCGCGCCGGTTTCAAACACGCTGATCGGCTCACCACCGCCCGGTGGATCATGATCGATGATGGCTGGTATGCGGTTGTTGGGGGAGATCTTCAGGAAATCCTCGCCGAACTGATCGCCTTTGCCGATGTTGATCGGGAAGACACGGTAATCGAGCCCCATCTCCTCCAGCGCGATGGAGAGTTTCCAGCCGTTCGGCGTGGGCCAGTAATAGGCGTCAATCATAGATCATGTCCTCGTATATCGGGTCGAGCGGACTTTAGCCTAGCCGGCGATTTTTACCAGCTTGCGTAGGGTCGTAGTGGTCTCTGGCGCCGGAGCGCCCAAATTCTTCTGGTTGGTGAAGCTCACCTCGCCCACATAGATATCGCCGTGACGGTCCACAGCCAAGCCGTGCGGGGCCAGGAATTGGCCGGGCTGGGTGCCGGGGCCGAGGTGGCCGATGCGGGCCAGGGTCTCGCCCTTATTGCTGACCACTGACAGGCGCGGGCCGATGTTGGGCATGTTCTTGTTGACGTTCTGGCCGCTGCCAAGCTCACCAATATAAAAGTTTGAA
>CALKDI010000220.1 GCA_938084065.1 uncultured Alphaproteobacteria bacterium | reverse complement strand
CGATCTCCACCGGGTGATGGCCATAATCGTCGATGACGATGACGCCACCGGCCTCACCCGTCTTGGTAAACCGCCGTTTGACACCGGCAAACCCGGCCAGGCCCTCGCGGATTGCATCCTCGGTAATGCCTAGTCGCAGCGCAATTGCGACAGCTGCCAACGCATTTTGCACATTGTGATTGCCAACCATCGGCAGTGACAGATTAAGCAATCGTTGTGGCTCTGCATCCGCATTGGCGCGGTATTCCACATCAAAGCGAACACCGTCCGGCAAGGTGTCCCGAATTGCGCCATAGACGTCCGCCTGTCGGTTAAAACCGTAGGTGACAATCCGGCGGTCCTGAACCTTGGCCGCCAGTGCTTGTACCGCCGGATGATCCAGGCACAGCGCTGCGAAGCCATAGAATGGGATGTTCTCAACGAAAGTCAGGAACGCCTCGCGCACGGCTTCGAATGAGCCGTAATGGTCCAGATGTTCGGGGTCGATGTTCGTAACCACGGCTGCCGTTGCCGGCAATTTGATGAACGTTCCGTCGCTCTCGTCAGCCTCAACAACCATCCAGTGGCCGGCGCCTAGGTAGGCGTTGGTGCCATAGGCGTTCAGGATGCCACCATTGATCACCGTCGGGTCCAATCCGCCAGCCGCCAATAATGCGGCGACGAGCGACGTTGTTGTCGTCTTGCCATGAGTGCCGCCGATGGCGACCGACCATTTCAGGCGCATCAACTCCGCCAGCATCTCCGCCCGACGCACCACCGGTAGGTGTTTTTCGCGCGCCGCCGCTACCTCTGCATTGCGCGGGTCGATGGCGGAGGAGACCACAACCACTGCCGCTTCGCCCAGATTTTCGGCTGCATGGCCAATGCTGACCGATATGCCCAGCCGCTCCAGCCTTTCGGTATTGGCACCACTGGCAATGTCGCTGCCTTGGACCCGATAGCCCAGATTGTGCATGATCTCGGCAATGCCGCTCATGCCAATGCCGCCAATGCCGATAAAGTGCAGCACGCCGATATCAAATGGCAGGCGCGCCACTGTTTGCGGCGCTGTGGAGGTATCAGTGCTCGGCGCGATCGCGATCACGAGGCAACACTCCGCAGCAGTGTTTTCGGCTCTGGCGCAGGCGCTTGCAACATGCTTTCGGCAAGATCAGCCAATGAATCCGCTGCATCCGGCCGACCAAGCTTGAACGCCGTTGCTGCGCGTTGGGCTGCGCAGTCCGGCAATGTCAGCAATGTCTTCAGCCGGCCTGCCAACGCTTCAGGCGTGAATGCCGTTTGCGGCATCAGCCAAGCTGCCCCAGCTGCATCAATGGCGCGGGCATTCTCGGTCTGGTGGTCGTCCATGGCATGTGGGTAGGGCACCAGAACAGCAGGCCGCCCGATGGTCAGTACCTCGGCAATCGTCGAGGCACCTGCACGGGCAATCACCAAATGGCTTTTGCTCATGTGGGCTGGCAAATCGTCAAAGAATGTGGCGATGTGGGCGCAAATACCCAGTTCTGCATAGGTCGACCGAACGGAAAATTCATCCTCGGGCCGGGTTTGCTGGGTCACCTGCAAGCGCCGCCGCAGATTGCCCGGCAGCAGGGCGCAGGCCTGCGGCACCACGTCTGCGAACACATGGGCGCCCTGGCTGCCGCCGAAAACCAGCAGCTGGAACCGGCCTTCGTCAACCGATGGCTGGTACGCCTCACTGCGCGCGGCCACGACGGCTGGGCGCACAGGGATACCGGTAAAGTGATGTGAGGTGGTTCCCAGTTTTTCAACTTTGGGAAAAGCCGTTGCCACCGTCTGCGCCCATCGCGCCAAACGGCTATTCGCCCGGCCCAGCACCGCGTTCTGTTCGACCAGGATAATCGGAATGCCCTGCAATTTGGCTGCCAACACTGGCGGTACGCTTGGATAGCCTCCAAACCCGACCAGCAGTTGGCAACGATCGCGTTTCAGATGCCAGGCGGCGGACACCACACCAGCGGCCAGCCGGAACGCTCCAGCCACCTTGCCGATCAAACCGCCCTTAAGCCGAGTTGCCGGTACCGAGCGCATTTGAATGTTGGTGCCAAAGCGCGCGCCCCTGCGATCCGTCAGGACCGAGACCTGATGGTGTCGGGCCAACAAAACTTCTGCCAGGGCGATAGCCGAGAACAGATGGCCACCGGTTCCGCCGGCTGCCAGTGCAATGTGCAAGGAGTCTCGGGTCATATCGTATCCTCCGGCTCATAGCCCACACGCCGGCGCGTCAACGCCAGCAAAAAGCCCATGCTGACGGCGATCGCCAGCATCGAACTGCCGCCATAACTCACAAATGGCAGGGTCATACCCTTGGCGGGGATCAACTCCAGAGCAGATGCCATGTTGATCATCGCCTGAATGGCAAAGCTGATCAGCAGGCCCGCCGCAGCAACGCTGACAAACAGGCTGCGCGCAGCGGCCACTCGCAGCAATCCGCGGAACACCACTAGCGCAACCAACAGAACCAGCACCAGGCACAACACGGCGCCGAATTCCTCGCCAGCGACAGCCAGCACGAAGTCGGCATGGGCATCCGGTAACTGGCTTTTCAGCGCGCCATTCCCAGGCCCAACACCAAACCAACCACCACTCTCGAAGGCAGCAATGGACTTGTCGATTTGGTAGGTGTCGCCGGCTTGTGGGTCTAAAAAGCGGTCAATCCGGCTCTGTACATGGTCGAACGTGACATAGGCGAATGCCAATCCGGCGACACCCAAGCTCCCCAAAGCTGCTGTGGCGGCAATTGGCAGACCGGCCAAGAAGAATTGAACCAGCCATACCGCCACGATGACGACCGTCATGCCGATATCTGGCTGGGTCGCAACCAACAGGACAGTCACCCCCAGCAAGCCGATATTGGCCGCTAGATAGCGCCATTCACCGGTTTTCTGGAACAGCGCAAACAACCAGGCCGCGGCGATGGCCATGCCTGGTTTGATGAATTCTGAGGGCTGCAGCGTGAAGCCTGCAACGCTGATCCAGCGCCGCGCACCCTTGGCTTCTGTCCCGAACAGCAGGACAGCCAGCAGCATCAACAACGTGCCCGCCACCAGCAATACCGCCACCCAACGCACTTCCCGCGGTCGCAACAATGAGGCTGTCAGCAGGACAATCAGTGCCAATGGCGCGAACACCAGATGCCGGCGAACGAAATGGAACGGGTCGTAGCCGATTGTGTCGGAAACACCTGGGCTGCCAGAGACGATTAGTACAACGCCGATGCCCAGCAATGCCAGCAATGCCGCCAATGTCCAACGATCGACGGTCCACCACCAGCGGCCCAGCACGCTGCGGTCAGTGCGGGCAAAGGGAGTCATTGCCTCGTCTCCTCTAGTGCCAATACCGCTGCCCGAAACGCATCGCCCCGCGCCTCAAAGCTCGACCATTGGTCGAACGAGGCGCAGGCAGGTGACAGCAATATCGTGCTGGGTAGAGGGTCAGCTTGGGCGGCCTGATGCGCTGCAGCCAGCGCAGTCAATAGGTCCCCTTCAACGGAATGGCGGATAGCGGCGGTCTCCAATGTCTCGGCAAATGCTGGCGCGGCCTCTCCAATCAGAAAAGCCGAGGCGACTTCCCTGAATAGCGGTGTAAGCGGTGCAATACCGCCTGCTTTCGCCAAACCCCCGCAAATCCAATAGATTCGAGGGTAACAAACCAACGCTTTGGCAGTTGATTCGGCATTGGTCGCTTTTGAGTCGTTTACGTAATCCACATGACCGAGGCGACGCACTTGTTCTTGGCGGTGTGCCAGCCCTGGAAATGATTTGAGGCCGTCGGTGATTTCTGCCGGAGTCAAGCCCATACAAATGGCAGCGGCGGCTACGGCTGCTGCGTTCTCGCCGTTGTGGCTGCCGGGCAGGGCAGGGCACTCGGCCAGCACAGCCAGTTGCTCAGGCTTGGCGCCAAGCAGGCTGATCAGCATG
>CALKDI010000219.1 GCA_938084065.1 uncultured Alphaproteobacteria bacterium | reverse complement strand
AGGGGATCGTAACCTTTGGGCGATTGGATGCTGGCGGCACCTTCCAGGCAGAAGAAGTGCTGGCCAAGCATGATGAGAATTATATGCCTCCAGAAGTGGCAGATGCGCTGAAGGCAGCCGGAAAATGGAAGCCGGACGACCAATGACCGGGCCACAAACTGAGCATGCGGGATTTGCGGAACTCTCGATGAGAAAGGCGATACCACTATGACGGTAGAAACCGGCCACTTTGCCTTGATCGTCGCGCTGATCTTGGCGGTGATGCAATCGACTGTGCCGTTGTGGGCGGCTGCCCGTGGCAACCGCGAGTTGATGAACCTGGCGCGGCACACTGCCTGGGGCCAACTGATCTGCGTAACGCTGGCATTTTGTGTGTTGATGTACGCCTTTGCCAGTTCGGATTTTTCGGTGACGGTAGTGGCGATGAACTCGCATTCCGCCAAACCGTTTCTCTACAAACTTGCGGCGAGCTGGGGCCATCATGAGGGCTCACTGCTGTTGTGGATCCTGATCCTGTCGTTGTTTGGCGCCTGTGTCGCCACGTTCTGTCGTGGCATGCCAGACCCGCTGCGGGCGCGAGTATTAGCGGTGCAGGGCATGATCGGCGTTGGGTTCATGCTGTTTACCCTGCTGACATCTAACCCATTTGACCGCCTGATCGACGCGCCGCTCGATGGCAATGGCCTGAACCCGCTGCTGCAAGACCCTGGTTTGGTGTTCCATCCGCCGCTGCTGTATTTCGGCTATGTCGGCATGTCGACTGCGTTCTCCTTTGCCGTGGCGGCATTGATCGAGGGGCGGGTGACGCCGGATTGGGCGCGCTGGGCGCGGACGTGGGTGTTGATCGCCTGGGCCGGCCTGACCATGGGCATCTCGCTCGGGTCTTGGTGGGCGTACTACGAGTTGGGTTGGGGTGGTTTCTGGTTCTGGGACCCGGTTGAGAACGCTTCGTTTATGCCCTGGTTGATGGCGACGGCATTGCTGCATTGCATCAGCGTCGTGGCCAAGCGGGATGCGTTCAAAAGCTGGACTTTGCTGCTGGCGATCTTGGGCTTTTCGATGAGCCTGCTGGGCACATTCATTGTCCGCTCCGGCCTGCTGACCTCCGTCCATGCTTTTGCAACCGATCCGGAGCGGGGTGTTTTTATCCTTGTGTTGTTGGGTATCACAGTCGGTGGCGCGCTGTTGCTGTTCGCAATCCGCGCACCGACCATGGAGGGTGGCGGTGGTTTTGAGCCGGTGAGCCGCGAAGGCGCCTTGCTCATCAACAACTTGTTGCTAGCCACCGCAACGGCGACGGTGCTGATCGGAACGCTGTATCCATTGGTACTGGAGGCAGTGACCGGAGAGAAGGTCTCCGTCGGCCCACCATTCTTTAACGCCACGTTCGTGCCGTTGATGATGCCAATGCTGGCTGTGATGGCGTTGGCACCATTGCTGTCGTGGCGGAAGGCGAGCGCGTTGGCAGCCTTCAAGCAGCTGTGGGTGGCAGGCATTGCAGCGGCTGGCGTGCTGTTGCTGTCCGTCTGGATCAGCGGGGCTGGAGTGGCTGGTATTATTGGCATGACCGTCGCGGCCTGGTTGGCTGCCGCCACGGCCTATTCCTGGGTGCGGCGTTGGTGGGGCAAGGGCGCGCTGCGTCGGCTGATCAGCCTGCCGATGGAGGTGCACGGCATGTCCATCGCCCATTTCGCGGCCGCGATCGTCGTGGCCGGGATCACCGCGACCAGCGTTTGGCAAAGTGAGGCCGTTAAGCTGATGAAGGCCGGGGATTCGGTCGATTTGGCCGGCTATACTTGGCGATTGGATCGGGTCTACGACGCCGTCGGGCCCAATTATCAGGCGGTTCGGGGTGAGATGACAGTGACCCGCACCGATGATGGCAGCCAGGTCAGCATCCTGTATCCAGAGCGACGTTTCTATCCGGTGGCCCAACAGAATACGACGGAAGCGGCAATCCATACCACCGGACTGGCAGATCTCTACGTCGTTCTGGGTGAGGGCGAGCAGACGGGCGGATGGGCGATGCGGTTGTATCACAATCCGCTGGTGCCATGGCTCTGGTTTGGTGCTGCCTTTATGGCGTTGGGTGGATTGGTTTCAGCAGCCGGTAGAATACGGGTTCGCCGCACGCGCACTGCAAATACGGCGGCGGAGGCGGTTGCGTAGGTGATGATGAAGCGCCTACCTTATTTGCTGCCGCTGGCCGTATTTGCGTGCATCGCCGTATATCTGTGGATTGGCCTTGGCAACGACCCGCGGAATCTGCCGTCGGCGCTGCTGGACAAACCTTCGCCACAGTTTGACCTGCCGCCGTTAGAAGGCAGGGCGCGGTTGGATGGCAAACAGGAGGCGTTGCCACTTGCCACCCGTCATTTGGCGACAGGCAAGCCGATGCTGGTGAATTTTTTTGCCTCTTGGTGCGGCCCCTGTCAGGTCGAGCACCCGATCCTGAACCAGATGGCGACGACGCATGGCGTGACGATCCATGGGATTAACTACAAAGATGATCCGGCGCGGGCGCTGGCGTTTTTGGGGCGGTTAGGCGACACATATGACCGTGTCGGCCGAGATCTAGATGGTCGGGTCGCGATCGAATTTGGCGTCTATGGTATTCCTGAGACTTTTGTGATCGACGGACAAGGGCGGGTGCAATACCGCCATCCCGGCCCTATCAGTCCGGACGTAGCACAAAATACGATCCTGCCCTTGCTGGAGTCGCTGAAATGAGGTTGTTTCTGCTGGCCATATTGGCATTGCTGTTGGCAGCGCCGGCCGCACAGGCCATTGATCCGTCTGAGATGCTGCGCGACCCTGTGCTGGAAGCGCGCGCCCGCGATCTGGGCAAGGAATTGCGCTGCCCTAAGTGTCAGAACCAATCCTTGGATGACTCGGAGGCTGGGATCGCCGTCGATTTGCGACGCATTGTGCGTGAGCGGCTGGTGGCGGGTGATACGGATGTGCAGGTCAAAGCCTATCTGACGGCGCGCTATGGCGATTTCGTGCTGCTGAAGCCGCCGATGAAATCAACCACCTGGGCGCTGTGGTTTGGGCCTTTGGCGGTGATCCTGCTGGGCGGTGTCGTCATTTGGCGGAGCGCAAGGCGCAACAAGGCGCGATTGGCCGAAATGGGCGATGATGGGCTGGACGATGACATGCAGGATGACAATCCACTGAACACTGACGGCGA
>CALKDI010000218.1 GCA_938084065.1 uncultured Alphaproteobacteria bacterium | reverse complement strand
CATGGCCCAAAATACCATGACCGGATCTGTCAGGGAATCCGGATTGAGTTTTCACACGGTCTGGATCATTTCTGCCCCACCGTATTTTCAGTTGCCCCCGCAAATTGCAGAACGCCCGCCCTGATAATCATCAAGGCGGGCGTGGGCAATCGCAGCTGAGGAAGAGTGGCGGAGCCGATCACCACCGAGCAACTCTAATCGTCCCAGACCTTTTCGGTCAGGGGCAGGCCCTCGATTACTTCGAGGCCCAGCGGGTCACTCGGCGCAACACCTTCCTGCCCCAGCAGGCTTTGCACCTGCCGCACGTGCTGGGTTGAGTGCCACACCGTTCGCTCGAACATCTCGTGCAGGCTGGTCATGCCAAAATAGGCCTCGTACGGCGCATCATAGTCCAGACCGGAGCCGCTCTCGCGCCACCAGGTGCTGAACCGCTGATGCAGCGCATCGCCAAAGTCGGCAATCGCCGCACTGGTCGTCATGTCCGCCGGCGGGGCTACCACCAGGTTCTCGTATGTCAGTGGCCGGCCTTCCGTGAGCGAGTCCATGAACTCAGTCGGGATCTGGAACATGTGGTGCATCAGCACAAGCCAAGACCGCGGACGGTTCGGCAGCTCCTTTCCCAGGGCACTATCCGGCATTTGCCGCACGCTGGCGACAGCCGCCGTCAGCACCCGCTCATACCGCTCCGCCAACTGGGCGGGCGAGAGCGCCGGGCCGGTGTCCTCGTTCAACTCCAGAAACTCGACAACGTCCTTGATCACTTGCGCGAACACGAACTTGCCACCACGGGCGACCACCGGAATAGACCGCGCTCCAAACGCACGCAGTTTCTCCAGGCCACCATCATCCAAAACATTCACTGATTCAAAGGCGATCCCACGGACCGTCAAAAATTCCTTCACACGAAGGCAGGATGTTCAATGGGGCTGCCAAAAGACCTGTATGGTTTCACTCATGGTGAGACTCCTTAGGAATAGGGAACACCACAGTAGACCCAGTCGCGTTGCTTCACAATTCCCTTTACACTGGGGGGGTAATTGGGCTGAAACAGGCTCACCATACTTGTGACAACCCGAGGAATGCCCCATGCGCGAAGCAGTCATCGTCTCCACAGCCCGCACCCCGATTGGCAAGGCCTACCGTGGCGCGTTCAACAACCTCGACGCCCCGACCATGGGCGGCTACGCGGTTCGCGCCGCTGTCGAGCGCTCCGGTCTGGATCCGGCAGAGATTGACGACTGCATCATGGGCGCGGCCCTGCAACAAGGCTCAACCGGTTCTAACATCGGGCGTCAGGTGGCTTTGGCCGGCGGCCTGCCAACCAGTGTGTCCGGCATGAGCATCGACCGCCAATGCTCCAGCGGCATGATGGCGATTGCCACCGCGGCCAAACAGGTGGTGGACGACTATATGGGCCCCATCGTCGCCGGCGGCCTGGAACAGATCAGCCTCGTGCAGAACGAGCACGCGAACCAGTACCGCAACATCGACCCGCGCTTGTTGGAGACCCACCCGCATCTGCACATGCCGATGATCGACACAGCTGAGACTGTGGCCACCCGCTATGGCGTCGCCCGCGACTTGCAGGATGCCTATGGCCTGCAATCGCAAATGCGCACCGCCGCCGCCCAACAGGCTGGCCGCTTCGATGATGAGATCATCGCGATTGAGGCTGACAAGATCGTCGTCAACCGGGAAACCGGAGAGCAATCGATTCAGCGCGTAACGCTAGAGCGCGACGAGGGCAACCGCCCGGATACGAACCTGGATGGCCTGTCCAGCCTGAAGCCTGTGCGCGAGGGCGGCGTTATCACCGCGGGAAATGCCTCCCAGCTCTCCGATGGCGCCAGCGCCTGTGTGGTGATGGAGGCCAGCGAGGCATCGAAACGCGGCCTCAGCCCACTCGGCATCTACCGCGGCATGGCCGTCGCTGGCTGCGACCCGGATGAGATGGGCATTGGCCCCGTCTTTGCAGTGCCGAAGCTGCTGGAACGCCACGGCCTGAAAGTCGACGACATCGGCCTGTGGGAACTGAACGAGGCCTTCGCTGTGCAAGTGCTGTATTGCCGCGACCGCCTGGGCATCGACAATGACAGGCTGAACGTTAACGGCGGCGCCATCTCCATCGGTCATCCCTATGGCATGAGCGGCGCCCGTATGGTCGGGCACGCGCTGATCGAGGGCAAGCGCCGCGGCGTCAAACACGTCATCGTCACCATGTGCGTCGGCGGCGGCATGGGTGCAGCCGGCTTGTTTGAAGTCGCCTGACTTTTACTACAGCTTCGAATCATTGGGCGTGGAAACTGCCGGTTTCCGCGCCCAATTGCCGACAAGAGACACAATTGCACCGTTATTAGACGGCTTTTTTTAATGTTAGCCGCCAAATCCCGGGTTCTTCTTCAATCAGTGCGACAATTTCTTGTCCAATTTCGCGCAAGGCCTGCGGCACATTCGCCAATGGTTCACCGTCGCGCAATCGTACATCCGCAGTTTGACCAATCTCCATTCGTTCTACCAAAAGCTTGGTCTTGACGAAGGTCATCGGACACATTTTGTCGGTGATGTCGATAAAGTAGTCAGACAAAAAGGCATTCCTCTCCTGAAAAAAGTTAGCTTGCTTGGGCATAAGTATATTGCAAACCATATGAAACAGGACTAGGTACACGCACGCACCCTAAATCACCGAGCCCAAATTGCGGAGTTAGTTGTCCATGTCAGAAACCGAGAAGCAATCCACCAAGGAATTTCTCGAATATACCACAGAGATCGTAGCGGCGCATGTTTCCAATAACACTGTTCCGGTATCAGATCTGTCGGATTTAATCCTACAAGTGTACCGCACACTGGCATCGCTCGATAGCGGCGGTCCTGCCGCACAAGAGCGTCCGGATCCGGCTGTGCCAATCAAAAAATCAGTCACACAAGATTATATTGTGTGTCTCGAGGATGGCAAAAAGCTGAAAATGCTGAAACGCCACTTGAAGACTGCATATAACATGAGCCCGGATGACTACCGCGAGCGTTGGGGTCTACCGTCGGATTATCCGATGGTTGCGCCCGGCTACGCCGCGCAGCGCTCTAGCCTGGCCAAGAAGATCGGCCTCGGCACGCGCGCCCGTCGCACCGGCGCCGAAGACTAAGCTATTCCAGCTTCACCGCTGGTTTGCGAGAGCGGCTGCAGCCTATCGGTTGCAGCCGCTCTTTTTTTCGCGTAACCGATCATAACGCCATGCGACCACCGCTGGTGGCGGCGGTTGCTAGAGCAGCTGGATGAATAAGGGTTAGTGGGTTGACGTTCAAAAAGTCGAGGCGATGCCACTAGCGTTGCGCCGCGCTATCCGACGCGGCCGTGCGCTGCGACGCTTGCGACCGCCAAAAGCGGCGACTATCCGCTTTGCAGGCTTGCCATTCATTGGACGGCGCCCGGCAACGGTGCGCGTCGCGCCAGGCAAAGATCGCACGATCCGCCTGACCGCTGGCCCGCTTGAACTGCGTCTGGCCGAAGGGCCGGAGGAGTTGGAAGCCGCGCAGCGGCTACGCTATGACGTCTTCTATAATGAACGTGGCGCTATCCCATCGCCGGAAATGCGCGCTGCCCAACGAGATTTCGATGCCTTCGATGAGGGCTGTGATCACCTGGTCGTGCTGGACACAGAGGCCGATCCGGACAATCCGCCTATCGTTGGAACCTATCGCCTGTTGCGGCGGGACATGGCGGCCAAGCTCGGCAAATTCTACACCCAGGACGAATACAGCATCCGCCGCCTGCTGCGCGGTAAGCAACAAGTGCTGGAATTGGGCCGCTCTTGCGTAGCGCCAGCCTACCGCCGAGCCATGACCATGAACCTGCTATGGCGCGGTGTTGGCCTTTATGCCCATGTGCACGGCGTCAAGCTGATGTTTGGGTGCGCCAGCTTCCACGGCATCGACCCAAAGGCCATCGGTGTCGAACTCAGCTATCTGCGGCACTACCACTTGGCGCCATTGCGGCTTCGACCCAAGGCGCGGCGTAAGCGCTATATCAATATGAACTGGCACGAGCCGGGCAGTTATGACCCCAAGGCAGCGCGTGCCGCCTTACCGCCACTGATCAAGGGCTATTTGCGCATGGGTGGCCTGATCGGCGATGGGGCAGTGATCGACGAGCAATTCAACACCATCGACATCTGTATTGTCGTCCGCCCAGACCGCCTGGCAGGGCCCGTCGCTCGTCAATTTACGGTGTTGGGCAAAGACAGCCCGACCCAATCCTGACCCCGAGCAGGAGCCTGAACTATGAATGACTTGTTAGGGCCAGCGTTTGTGCGCAATGCCCGCGCTGCGGTGCGGATGACGATTTACCTTTTGTTTACCCTGGCGCTGATCCCAGTGCAGGCGCTTGCCGTTGCCATGAAATGGCCGCTGCGGGAATCGTTGCCGGTATTCTATCACTCGGTCTGTTGCCGGCTGTGGGGCATGACGATTGTGGTCAAGGGCGAAGTGGCCAAGGATCGGCCGCTGCTGCTGATCTCAAACCACACGTCTTATCTGGATATTCCGGTGCTCTCGACGATTGGCGCGCTCAGCTTTGTTGCCAAAAGCGAAGTGGCCTCCTGGCCGTTCTTTGGCTTGTTGGCCAAGCTGCAACGCACCGTCTTTGTCGACCGCCGCCGCGCCAGTACCGCCAAACAACGCGATGCGATTAGCGAGCGCTTGACCGAAGGCAGCCGGCTGGTGCTGTTTGCTGAAGGCACCAGCAGCGATGGCAACCGGGTGCTGCCGTTTAAAAGCGCCCTGTTCAGTGTTGCCGAGCGGGCAGATGACGACACGCGCCTGATGTTGCAGCCAATGTCCATCGCCTTTACCCACCTCAACGGCATTCCTATCGGCCATGCGTTGCGGCCACACTTTGCCTGGTATGGCGACATGGCGTTAGGCGGCCATTTGTGGACGTTCGCAGGTTTGGGACGGACCCGGATTGAGGTGCGTCTGATGGAGCCTGTTGCCGCCGACACGTTCCGCAATCGGCGGGAGCTGTCCCGCCATATGCATGGCCAAGTCGAAGCAGCGGTTGCGGCCTCGATCAGCGGCGGGGAGAGCGACTTGACACAGGGTATAGCGGCGCTAGGGTCCGCAGCAGCAGCCGCCTGAATGGCCTTTGCTGCCCACAACCAACGGATACAAAAGCGTCTGTGACCGCACCAATTATTGATTCCGACCGCGATCCGCGTCTTGCCCCGCGCAAGCTGTTCATCCGCACCTATGGTTGCCAGATGAACGTCTACGATTCGCGCCGCATGGCTGACGCACTCGCACCAGCCGGCTTTGTGGCGACAGATGACGCGACCGAGGCTGATTGCATCATTCTGAACACCTGTCATATCCGCGAAAAGGCCGCTGAAAAGGTCTATTCGGAGCTGGGCCGCGTGCGGGCGTTGCAGACGGCGCGACGCGAAGCTGGCAAGGATCTGTTGGTCGCCGTCGCTGGCTGCGTCGCCCAGGCCGAAGGCGAGGAAATGGTGCGTCGTGCACCAGTGGTGGATCTGGTTATCGGCCCGCAGGCCTACCATCATCTGCCAAAGCTGATGGCCCAGGCCCAGGCTGCGCGCGCCACACCTCGCGGGCGGGCGGGCATTGTCGCCACCGACTTTCCGCCAGAGAGCAAGTTTGACCATCTGCCAGAAGAGGCCTCCCATCCGGGCGTCAGCGCGTTCCTGACGGTGCAGGAAGGCTGCGACAAGTTCTGCACCTTCTGCGTCGTGCCCTACACCCGCGGTGCCGAATACTCGCGTCCCGCAGCTGACGTTTTGGTGGAGGCACGACGCCTCGTGGCCGCCGGCGCCAGGGAAATCACCCTGCTGGGCCAGAACGTCAACGCCTATCATGGCGAGGGCTTAAACGGCGGTGAATGGGGCTTCGCTCGGCTGATCCGCGATTTGGCGGAGGTCGATGGCCTCGACCGCATCCGCTATACCACTTCGCACCCACGCGATATGGAAGACGACCTCATCCAGGCGCACGCAGACGTTCCAGCGCTGATGCCCTTCCTGCATCTGCCGGTGCAATCTGGCAGCGACCGGGTGCTGAAGGCGATGAACCGCAAACACACCGCGGATGAATACCGCCGCATCATCGACCGCCTGCGAGCCGCCCGATCGGATATCGCCATGGCCAGCGACTTCATCGTCGGCTTCCCCGGTGAGAGCGACGCGGATTTTGAGGATACGCTGCAGCTGGTGCGTGACGTCACCTATTCCCAGGCCTACGCCTTTAAATACTCGCCCCGTCCAGGTACGCCCGCGGCGACCAGCGAGGAGCAGGTGCCAGAGCCGGTTAAGATCGCGCGGCATGCGGCATTGCATGACTTGCTGGCCGAGCAGCAAACCGCCTTCAATCAGCAATTCATGGGCCAGACCATACCGGTCTTATTCGACCGTCCCGGGCGGCAAGCCGGCCAAATGGCAGGACGTTCACCCTGGCAACATGCGGTCCATGCCAACGCGCCAACAGAGTGGATGAACCAGATTGTCGACATCACCGTTGCCAATGCCGGCCCACGCGGCCTGTCCTCAGACCCACGCGAGGCCACTTGAGCTCCGCTGACATATCGCGGGTGTTGACCTTCGCCGACAATCGGCTGGCCCAACAACTCTACGGCGAATACGACCAGCACCTAACAATGGTGCAGGAGGCAACCGGCGTTCAAGTGCGCTCACGCGGGAATACCGTTGAGCTCGCAGGCCCGGAAGGCGCTGTGCTGCGGGGCCAGGAGGCGCTGCAATCGCTCTATCGGATGCTGAAGCAAGGGCAGACGGTTGATACCGGCACAGTCCGCGCCGCGCTGCGGTTCGCGGTCAGCGGCGACGCCCGGTTGGAGCTGTCCGATCAAGACGTCACCATCGCCACCCGCAAGCGTAAGGTAAAGCCACGTACGCCGGCGCAGGCCGACTACATCCGCAATATCCGGGCGCATAAACTCACTTTCGCACTGGGCCCCGCTGGCACTGGCAAGACCTATCTTGCCGTTGCCGCTGCTGTTGCCGCGATGGCCGCCGGTGAGGTAGAGCGGCTGGTGCTGTCTCGCCCGGCGGTTGAGGCGGGTGAGCGGATTGGTTTTCTGCCAGGCGACATGAAAGAAAAGGTCGATCCCTACCTCAGGCCACTTTACGACGCGCTGGGCGACATGCTGCCAGCCGATCTGGTGCAACGGCAGATCGATGCTGGCTCCATTGAGATCGCACCCCTGGCCTTCATGCGCGGCCGCACGTTGGCGCATGCCTTTGTCATCTTGGACGAGGCACAGAACACCTCCCCACAGCAGATGATGATGTTCCTCACCCGCTTTGGTGAGGGGTCGCGCATGGTGGTTTGTGGCGATCCGGATCAGGTCGATTTGCCTCCATCCACCGCATCCGGCCTGGCCGATGCGGTACGACGGTTGGAGGGTGTGCCAGAGATCGCGGTGCAGCGCTTCAGCGCCGCCGACGTGGTGCGTGATCCACTGGTCGGGCGGATCGTGATGGCTTATGCCAAGCCCACATCGCCGCCACCAGCTATTGGGCGCCAACAAACGACCGTGCAACTGCAGCCCGTCATAGCCCAACCTTCCGGTGTCAAAAGGTCGCTGGAGGTCGAGGTCGCCGTCGATAGCACCGACTGGACCGAGCGTCTGCCTGACGTCGAACAACGGGTACAGCAGGCGGCGCAGGCTGCATGGAAGGCCGTGAGTGATACGGTCGGCGAAGACGCTGCGGTCGCCATTTTGCTGGCCGACGATCCGACACTAGCCAACCTAAACAGCCGTTTCCGCGGCATCGACAAGCCCACCAACGTGCTGTCGTTCGAGCCGGAGGGTGAGTTGCCGCCCATGGGCTCTGACATGGGTGACGAGCCCCGCCATATTGGCGATATCGCGATTGCCTATGAGACCGTATCGCGAGAGGCCATTGCCCAGGACAAGACGCTGGCCCAGCACCTGTCCCACATGATTGTGCACGGTCTCTTGCATCTGGTGGGGTATGATCACCAAGTGACCGAAGATAGAAACAGAATGGAAACAATAGAGCGTGCGATCCTCGCCGAACTCGGTGTTCCCGATCCTTACGATGAGGACACCGTATAAGGTGCCAACAGATTGCACGCTGGCTCAACCATGACAGACGACCCCTCGCCTAGAAACACTCCAGATGCCGCAAATGATGCGGTCCCACCGTCTTCCGCTGCGGATAGCCATGACGCTACCAGAAATGGTGAGTCGCACAGCAATGGCCACGGCGCTGGAAATAGCGCCACCCGCCCCAGCAGCCCGCGCCGGTCCGTATGGCGTGAAATCTGGCGCCTGCTACGCCGGCCCCGCAGCAATGGTGAGGCCTCCCTGCGCGACGCGCTGGAAGAATTGGCGGTTCGGCACGAAGAAGACAGCGAGCCTATCAACCCAACCGAGCACCTGATCCTCGAAAACACCCTGCGCCTGCGCGGCCAGTCGGTAGAAGATGTGATGGCGCCACGGGCGGATATCATCGCGCTTGACGTGCAAACGCCGCTGACGGACGTCGTGCGCCGCATCGGCGAGACTCACCATTCGCGCTTGCCGGTCTATGAGGGCGACCTGGACCACACCATCGGCCTTGTGCACGTAAAGGACATCCTGCCAGCCGTTGCCGGTGATGGTGAGGACCCAAGCCTGCGCTCACTGCTGCGGCCAGCGATGATTGTCGCGCCGTCCATGCGGGTGCTGGATCTGCTGCTGCGCATGCGGCTGGAGCGCACCCACATGGCGTTGGTGGTCGATGAATTCGGCGGCATTGATGGCCTGGTCACCATCGAAGACTTGGTCGAGCAGATCGTTGGCGAGATCGAAGACGAGCACGAGGTTACCGCCGAAATGACTCTAGAGCTGGGGGCCGACGGCACCCTGATCGCCGATGCCCGTGTACCGCTGGAAGATTTCGAAGCCGAAGTCGGCGATATCCTGGCAGACGAAGAGCGTGATAATGTCGATACGCTGGGTGGTTTGGTGTTTACGCTGTTGGGCAGGGTTCCAAGCCGTGGCGAGATCGTCATCCATCCATCGGGCGTAGAGTTTGAGATTTTGGACGGTGATTTGCGCCGGCTCAAGCGGCTGCGCATCCGAAATCTGCCGCCACGGGCGATTGCCAAAGCGGTCGGCGCCGCCTAGGCGCGGCAAAGTATTGCGCGGGATAATATGGTGCGGGATGAATAGGTGCGGGGGCAGTCAGCTTTGACGGTGTTATCCAGACTGCCGGTTTTGGTGCGGGTTCTTCTGGCATTTGGGCTCGGCACGGCGGGCGCATGGGCTATGCCGCCCGAGCCGCAACCGCTCGCGCTGATCTTGCATCATGCAGGGGTGTTGGCGCTTCTCATGACCGTAACCCAAAAACGCTCGGGGTTCGCCATCGGCTGGGCTGCCGGCTTTGGCTTTCACCTGGCCGGATTATCCTGGATCGGTGAAGCCTTTCTGGTGGATGCGAACCAATTTGGCTGGATGCGCCCGTTTGCAATAGCTGGACTGCCAGCAGCACTGGCCGTGTTTTCGGGACTGGCGGCGTCGGTCTATGTCTGGCGGGCGCGGCAGCATGTGCTGGGCAATGTGCTTCTCTACGCAGGGACTTTTGGCGCCGCAGAGTGGCTGCGCGGCAATATCCTGACGGGATTTCCCTGGAACCTGTCCGTACAAGCCTGGGATGCCTTCCCTGAGGTGCTGCAGGCGGCCGCCTGGGTGGGCCCGTATGGCCTCTCCGTGGTCAGCGTTCTGGCGGCAGCCTCTGTTGCAGCATTGTTCGTGGCACCGCTCCGACGGGCAACCTGGGCGATACCGGCTGCCTGCTTGCCGCTGGTG
>CALKDI010000217.1 GCA_938084065.1 uncultured Alphaproteobacteria bacterium | reverse complement strand
AACCGCCGCTGCCAGCGCCATACCGATGGACGGCTGACACCAGCTAGTCTGGCCACCTGAAGCACAGGAAGCCGGTCGGCGGAGAGAAGAATAATCCTCGCCCGCAGAACATGTTTCTGTGGACGATTGCGATCACCAACGATGCCTGCCAAACGCTTGCGGTCGCCAGCGGAAAGGATGATGCTAACGGTCTGTGCCATGCTCTCAAAATCGCATGGCTCAACGAAAATATGAACCCTGCGTTTGTGTCACTGCACTAGCTTGACGTAGGGTGTGGCGACGCGGCGGAAATCTTTGATGCGGCGCAACATTCGCTCAAATGCGTTTCGAGGCCGATAGAGGAAAGGGCTGAATGGCGGTTTGAGGGGGCGGTTGCTGTGGTTTGGGCAGTAAAAAAGAACGCTTCCTATTGTCGGAGGCGTTCTCGCATCTGAAGCCTGGGTTCGAAAACCCGCCGGCGTCCGGGGGAAAATGCTGGCGGGTCGATTGATCGATTGCCGAAGGTTAGGCCCGACGACGCGCGAACCAGAGCCTGTCGAACGCCGTGCCACGAAGAAAACGCCCTTCGACAGGCTCAGGCTGAAGGAGGGAGGGAAGTCCTACAACTCACCTGCCGGGTGCCTCATTTAGCCAAGACATATCTGGCCCTGCCGGAACTATGCCCGACGGATTAACACTCGGCATAGACGTGTAATAGCCTGCCTTGGTGGCCTCCAGATCACAGGTCTCCGCAATACCTGGCCATTGGAATAACCCCTGCGTGTAGCCGCGGAGATTCGGGTAGTCCTGCACCCGCCGGATGTTGCATTTGAAGTGGCTGAAATAGACAAGATCGAAGCGGATCAACGTCGGGAACGCCCGCCAGTCAGCTTCGGTGGCTCGGTCGCCGGTCAGAAAGCGCCGCTCGCTCAGCCGTTGCTCCATCCAATCCAGGCCGGCAAAGACTTTGGCCACGGCCTCCTCATACGCTGCCTGCGTTTTCGCGAAGCCGGCGCGATAGACGCCGTTGTTCACATGCTCATAGACGAACGCGTTTACCGCATCGATCTCGGCCAGGGCATCCGGCGGACACCAATTGCCTGCCCGCGCACCGACGCCATCAAACGCCCTGTTGAGCATCCTGATGATTTCGGACGATTCATTGTTGACGATGGTCCGGCGCTCGCGATCCCACAGGGTTGGCACGGTTACCTTGCCAGAATAGGCCGGGTCGGCCGCAGTATAGACCTGGTGCAGGTGAAAGACGCCGTCCTCGCCGGGCTCCAGGTGCTCAAATCCCTGCGTATAAGACCAGCCCGCAGACTTGGGAGCATCCGCATGCGAGATGGTAATGATCTCCTCCAAGCCCTTCAGCTTGCGGTAGATCTCCGCACGATGCGCCCAGGGGCAGGTTGGCGCGACGAACAGGTGATAGCGGCCTGGCTCTGCCGCGAACCCTGCGTCGCCGCTTGGTCCGGGGCTGCCGTCCGCCGTCACCCAATGCCGAAACGCAGAGGATGCGCGCATATAAGCGCCGCTGGCATCGGTCGGTCGCTCGTCGCTGTCTGACCACACGCCGTTAACCAATTGTCCCAATGTTTGCGCTCCTGGCAGGTAAGGCTGCCGATTTGGTTATCTGGCATCTAAGTCTGGAGGCTGGCAGCATGCAGCCGAATGGACAAAGGTGCAATTTTGAATTGCCGCATACCCTTGGCAAATTCGCTCCGCCAAGCTACGACCAAAGACGTATTCACCCTCAGCATCGAAGAGGCTGCCGCCATGATCCGCCTAGACACCCAACTCCGCGATTTTGATGCCAAAGAGGTCATGGCCCAGGCGCAGCGGTTCGAGCAGCTCGGATTTGACGGGGTTTGGACGTTTGAGGCCGCGCACGATCCTTTCCTGCCGCTGGTGCTTGCCGCCGCCGCGACTGAGACGCTGGAGATTGGCACGAATATTACCGTCGCCTTCGCTCGCTCACCCTTCGCCGTAGCGCAGACTGCCTGGGACTTGCAGAAAGCCAGCAATGGGCGGTTTCACTTAGGTCTCGGCACGCAGGTGCGGGCGCATGTGGAGCGGCGGTTCTCTATGCCGTTTGAGCGGCCAGCGGCGCGAATTACCGACTATATCCGCTGCGTCCGGGCGGTTTGGGAGACTTTCCAGACCGACAAGCGACCGGATTATCAGGGCGAGTTCTACCAGTTCCGCCTGATGAACCCGTTCTTCAATCCGGGTCCGCTGGAGACCCCGAACATCCCGATCTATTTGGCTGGCGTGAATGAGCGCATGTGTCGGGCGGCGGGCGAGGTGGCGGATGGCTTCCATGTGCACCCGGTACACTCGGTCGGGTATTTGCGCGATGTGGTGAAGCCGGCCATTGCGGCGGGTGCGGCCAGTGCCGGGCGGTCTGTGGACGACGTGGCGCTGTATGCGCCGGTGTTCGCGGTGACGGGCGAGACCGAGGCCGCGCGGGCGGAGAGTGAGGCGGAGGTGCGCCGGCAGATCAGCTTCTACGGCTCCACCCCGAACTATCGCGCGGTGCTGGAGTACCATGATTGTGGCGGCATCGCGAAGGAACTCTCGGCTCTAGTGCGCCAGGGCGAGTTTGATGCGATGGCCAAGCTGGTGCCGGACTCGCTAATGGATGCCGTCGCGATCTCCGCCGCACCGAACGACCTGGGACGGGCGCTGCGCCAGCGCTATGACGGCGTGCTGGAGCGGGTGTCACTCTACTTCCCGATCCAGGCAGCCGACGCCGATGCCAGCTGGAAGCGGTTCGTGTCCGACTTTAAGGCCTGAGGGTCCAAGGCTTCAGTTTTGCCAGGATGGCGCGGGCAACCTGTGTCCGGTCATCTGGCGGGGTGTAGGTCCAGGAGGGCAGGGGCGAACCCTCGAACCGCCGGGCAAAGCCGTCTGCGTACATCTCATCCAGAAAGCGGCGGAAGCGCGGTTTGCCGCCGGATAGCTCCACCACGTGAACGGGTTGGCCGGTAAAAACTGCCTCGGACACCATATTCGCGCTGTCACAGGTGACGACGATGTGGTCGGCCAGCGCTAGCATGCCGAAATACGGGTTTGGACCGTCTGCTGGGCTGCTCCAGACGAATGCACCGGGCAGCGATTTGCGCAGGATACTGGTGTTGTCCGGGCCGGTGCGACGGGACGTTGTCAGCAGCAGCGAGTGGCCGCTGGCCTCCAGTTGCTGCAATTGGTCGGTGAACCGAAGCGCATCCTGTTGGCCAAAGGAATAGGCCTTGCTTCGACCGCCGACGAGGACCGCGGTCCAGGGGCGTGGCAGGTGGGCAAAGTGGGGGCGCCATTCCTCAGCTGCGGCGGCCAGTTTTTCTGCCGTCACCCGGTGCATAGAGCCGCGGGTCGGCAGGACGTTCGCCCCAGGGAACCTGTCATGGCGTGGCGGCACGACCAGGTCGAAGCGGTCGGCTGGCACATCCGGCGATTGCACATAGACCGTGAACACGCCCTGTGCCCGCAGCGCCAGGGCTGCCGGAATGCTGCGGCGACCGCAGGCGATGATCAGATCGGGCAGAGGGCCGACGAACTCTCCGGTGTCGGCTGCGACCGAGGCTAACCGGCGAGGCGCTAGCCCGCTTGGCAGCCACCGCCAGGGCAATCGCGGCGTGACGATCTTGGCCTCAATCTGCCAGCGGTCGGGCGCAGTATCCACGATGGCTTCAGCCAGCCCTATAGCCTGGCTGGCCATGCCGTTCTCGCCAGTGGTAAGTGTCCAGATGCGGAATTGCCGGGGGCTCATTTCAAGCTTTCATCAACGAAAGTTCCAGTTTGCCTGTGCTTTAGCTCTGGCTCACCCACGTCCCGAACTTGTTTCGGGACCCATGCCTGAGAGCTTCTCACAGAAAGCTCGCTTTGTTTTTGACGCTCAGGCATGGACCCCGGATCAAATCCGGGGAGGAGAAGGAGATAGAGAAGGCGCTGACCTTTCCAACACGCTCCAGCACTCGAGGCGATGGTGAAGGGCTTACTTCAGCGCACCCTCTGCCTTTAGCGTGGCAATCTCGTCAGCGGTCACACCGATCCCGCCCAGAATTTCTGCCGTGTGCTGGCCAAGGCTCGGGGCCGGTGTACGGATGGCGCCCGGGGTTTCGCTCAGGCGGGGGACGATGTTGTGCATGGGGATGCGGCCCATGCCCTCGTCCGGCATTTCGACCAGGGCTTCGCGGCCGATGACGTGGCGGTCCTGGCGGTATTGCTCTGCGGTGTAGACCGGGCCGGCGGTGACCTCCAGGCGTTCGAAGAATTCCAGGTTCTCGGCCAGGGTCTTTTCGGCCACCGCATCGGCGACGACGCCGTCGACATAGTCCAGGTGCTGCATCCGGCCGGCAGGGTTGTTGTAGCGTGGGTCCTCACACATATCCTCTCGCCCGATGGCGCGGAAAATGCGCAGCGCCATCACCTGCATCGAGCCGCTGATCGCCAGCCACTCGCCGTCTTTGGTGCGGTAGGTGTTGCGCGGCGCTGCGGTGTTCGAGCGGTTGCCGGAGCGGAAGGGTGACTTGCCGCTGGCCGCGTGCACGGCGGCATCGCCGCCCAGGATGGCGTGCATCGGCTCCATCAAGGAGAGGTCAATCACCTGCCCCCCAGAGAACGAGCCGTCGCCGTTCGCCGTGCGTGACTGCAGCGCTACCATGGTGCCGAATGCGCCATAGGTGCCGGCGACCATATCGGCCAACGCCATATTGGGCAGTGAGGGCGCGCGGTCCGGAAAGCCGGTTTTCATGGCAAAGCCGCTCATTGCCTCGATCAGGGTGCCGAAGCCCGGGCGCTCGCGATAAGGGCCGGTCTGGCCGAAGCCGGTGACGCGGACGATCACCAGGCCGGGATTGCGGGCGTGCAGGATCTCGGGGGCGAGACCCATACGCTCCAGCCCGCCGACGCGGTAGTTCTCGACAAAGACGTCGGCGGTCTCGACCAGTTTCAGCAGCAGTTCCTTCGCCCTGTCATCGCGCAGGTTCATCGGCACGCTTTTCTTGTTGCGGCCATAGATCTTCCACTGCACCGCATGCCCGCCGGCGCCCCAGGAGCGCAGCGGGTCGCCGTCAATCGGCTCGATCTTGATGACCTCTGCGCCGAAATCGGCGAGCAGAACGGAGACCTGGTTGCCAGCAACAAGACGGGTGAGGTCGAGCACGCGAATACCGTCAAGCGGGCAGGCGGCGTCAGTGGCGAAGTCTTTAAGGGGACCAATGGGCATGCGATCCGGTTCCAGGTAACTTTTTCAGGAATTGCTACCCTTTACCTAAACCACCCGTTGCCGACCCGCCACTGCCTTTACCTTTTTAAATCCTGCGGCCAGAGTCAGAAATGGAACCACCAGCAACAAAGCCGTCGCGGGAATTGGGGCTGCCGCTTGCTCCGGCAATGGACTCAGAACGATCGAGTAAAACTCTGCAAGGTTGAAGGTGTCCCGACCCATTTCTTGGTCGAAAGTCGCCTGATCGAATATGGGAACGGGATCAGTAAACATAGCGCAAAATGACAAGCGGGGTCCGTCATCATTGTCCAATGCTTCACAGCCGGCAAACACGCCGACAATACCGACATTTCCAACCGGCAGACTGTATTGGAACAGTTTTTTTTCATCCAATGATATGAGACCTGTGTCTTTGTCTGGAAACGCAGTGGCGTCGACACGACCGAGATCATAAATCCCAGGCTGATTGACGTCCGAGCCTGCCACAACGCCGCCACTGCCACGCGAGCCAAATGACACGGTGCCTGCGATCGTCACCTCCATCATCAAAGGGATGTCAAATCCGGTGGCTGGAGGCATTTCCGTCTCGATAAAGCCGACGCTGTATACGAGCGTGGCACTTGCTAGCGCCCGCCCACGAAACCCACTATCTTTATTGCCAAACTGGTCGCCGTGGTAGTCGAGCTCAGCCTTTGCGCGTGCCCAAGCAGTTGCCGGGGCGAGGTCATCCGCGGGAACATATCGGGTTTCGGCCATCGCCTCTGCAGTTGCGGTTCCGATAATAAGTTTACGGTCGGCATCGGTGCACTCATTCTTCCCAAATCCACCGAACCGAGCGAAGTTATTGATTTGATTGTTACAGGCGCTTTGTAGGATCGACTCAACCACCGGCAGGGGCGTCGCCGCCGACTGCGACGACGCCATCGCAACTACACAACACAGTACGACTCCTACCAAATTGGATAATGACGAACGCATTGCGGAAATGCATGCGGTAAGCGCGGTCTTGTTCGCAGAACCTTCCGAGAAAGTCGCTGTTGCTCTCCAGAAGTCTGAAACTCGAGTTTGTTCTTTAAGCATAGAGCGCTTCCTTATGAATAATTAGGTATGCTCTTTGGCTTGTCCGTTCAGTGTTGCGTAAAATCTGTTGCTGAGACAACCGCAACATAAGGTACAACGAACGTTCGATTGCTGCAACGCCATTGCTTCAACTACGGATCGTTATAGATCCTGGTGGGTTATAGGCATGTTGGCGCACGCAAATACCCGAGCAATAGCGGGAATCAGTCTGTAAGCTATGTTTCCGATTCCCGATCCGAGAGTGCACCCCCATGGCCCGTATCGCCGTCGCCGGTTTCCGGCATGAGACCAACACCTTCGCACCCGCCAAGGCCTCTCTCACCGATTTCGAGCAGGGCTATTCCTGGCCGCCGCTGACCCGCGGCCCCGCCGTGGCCGAGGCGGTGAGGGGCTATAACCTGGCGCTCGCCGGGTTTATCGAGGCTGCCCAACGGGCGGGGCATGAGATCGTGCCGCTGCTCTGGGCGTCGGCCAGCCCCTCCGCTCATGTGGAGGAGCGGGCGTATGAGCGGATTGCCGGCATGCTGTTCGACTCGCTACAGGCTGCTGCCCCGGTGGATGCGATCTTCCTGTCCCTGCACGGCGCGATGGTGACGGAGCATCTGGAGGATGCCGAGGCCGATACGATCAAGCGCGTGCGCGATGCCTTGAGCCCGCTGGGGTGGCGCATCCCGGTGGTGGTGACGCTGGACTATCACGCCAATATCTCGCCGGCGATGGTGGGCCGGGCCTCGGCGCTGCTTGGCTACCGGACCTACCCCCATGCGGATATGGCGGAGACCGGCGCCAACATGCTGCCCTGGCTCGAACGCCTGCTTAAGGGCGAGCAATTGGGCGAGCGGGTGTTCCGGCAAATCCCCTTCCTGTTCCCGCTGGTGTGGGGTTGCACCACCCACCCGCCAGCCTCGCGCATTGTCTCAATGATCCCAGCGCTGGAGCGCAAGCACGACGTGCTGCTGACCTTTGCTGGCGGCTTCCCGGCGGCAGATATCCACGATTGCGGGCCTAGTGTCGTTGCCTATGGCGCGGACAAGGTCGCCTGCCAGGCCGCCGTCGACGCCCTGGCCGACGCGGTAATCGCGGCAGAGGCAGAGTTCACCGGCGCTCTGCTGGGGCCAGAGGAAGCCGTGGCCAAGGCTCTGGCGCACAAGGGCCATGGCCCGGTGGTCATTGCCGACGTGCAGGACAATCCAGGCGCAGGCGGTACGGCGGATACGATGGGCTTGCTGAAGGCCTTGGTCGCTGCAGATGCGCCGGGCAGCGCCTGCGGCATGATCTTCGACCCGCACGTGGCGTCGTTGGCCTCTCGGTCCGGCGAGGGCACGGAAATCACCGCCGCGCTGGGTGGCAAACA
>CALKDI010000216.1 GCA_938084065.1 uncultured Alphaproteobacteria bacterium | reverse complement strand
CGGGCAAGCGCTATTGCCTGCCGAATGCACGGGTGATGGTGCATCAGCCGTCCGGTGGTGTTCAGGGCCAAGCGACAGATATCGAAATCCATGCCCGTGAGATTTTGGCGCTGCGCCAACGGTTGAATGAAATCTACGTTCATCACACCGGTCAAAAAATCGAAGCGATCGAAAAAGCTTTGGAGCGTGACCGCTTCATGACAGCTCCGGAAGCCAAAGAGTTTGGCATTATCGATGAGGTTGTGGCCAAACGTCCGGAGCCTGTTGAAGAGGACTAACTCTTCAATTTGAGATTTGGTTTTGATTCCAGCAAGTTTTTGGCGTGATGATGATGGGCATGGACAGGCGCTATGCCCATCATTTTGTTTTGATATACCCCTGACCCATTGTCGGCTGGTGCGAACCCTGGCAACATGCAGGGTGAAATACCCGGACCAAGTGGAAAGCTTATGAGCAAATCCGGCAACGGCGGCGACGCTAAGAACACCTTGTACTGCTCCTTCTGCGGCAAGAGCCAGCATGAGGTGCGAAAGCTTATCGCCGGACCAACGGTTTTTATCTGCGATGAATGCGTTGAACTCTGCATGGATATCATCCGTGAGGAGCACAAAAGCACTCTCGTCAAAACCCGCGATGGCGTCCCGACGCCCAAGGAAATCTGCCAGGTCCTCGATGATTATGTGATCGGCCAATTCCACGCCAAGCGCGTGTTGTCGGTCGCAGTGCACAACCATTACAAACGGCTGTCGCATTCCGGCAAGGCAAACGAGATCGAGATTGCCAAGTCGAATATCATGCTGATTGGCCCGACTGGTTGCGGGAAAACGCTGCTCGCGCAGACGTTGGCCCGCATCCTGGATGTGCCGTTTACCATGGCCGATGCGACGACGCTGACGGAGGCTGGCTATGTTGGCGAGGATGTGGAGAATATCATCCTTCGCTTACTGCAGGCCGCCGATTACAATGTCGAGCGCGCGCAACGGGGCATCGTCTACATTGACGAAGTCGATAAGATTTCTCGGAAATCCGACAACCCGTCGATTACCCGTGATGTGTCCGGTGAGGGGGTGCAGCAAGCCTTGCTGAAAATCATGGAAGGCACGGTTGCCAGCGTACCGCCGCAGGGTGGCCGCAAGCATCCGCAGCAGGAATTCCTGCAGGTTGATACGACCAATATTCTGTTCATCTGCGGCGGCGCGTTTGCCGGACTGGAAAAGATCATCTCGGCCCGGGGCCAGGGTATGGCTATTGGCTTTGGTGCCGATGTCCGCTCGCCCGATGATCGTCAGACAGGCGAAATTCTGAGAGAGATTGAGCCTGCTGACCTGTTGAAGTTCGGCCTGATTCCAGAGTTCGTCGGGCGTATGCCCGTGTTGGCGACCCTGGAAGACCTGGACGAGCCCGCTTTGGTGGAAATCCTCACGCAGCCGAAGAATGCGCTTCTGAAACAGTATCAGCGCCTGTTCGATATGGAAGGCGTTGAGCTGCAGTTTACCGAGGATGCTTTGTCTAGCGTCGCTAAGCGGGCAATCGAACGGAAAACTGGTGCGCGTGGCCTTCGCTCTATCCTGGAAGGGATACTGCTCGATTCCATGTTCGATTTGCCGACGATGGAGGGTGTCTCCGAAGTCGTGGTGAATCGCGAAGTGGTAGAGGGACGGGCCAAACCTCTGTCCATTTATGCGGAGAAAAAAGCCGGCGCAGGGCCAGACCTGGCCTCTTAATCAACCCGCTTTTGCGGATTGATCGGTGTCGCGCACAAGACTGTATCAGTGCGCGTGCTTGTTTGGCCGGCGTGCCGCACATATCTGATAGGCATATTGGCTGCACCCGTTCGGTGGTGCAGCCCGTTTCAAGAGGTGTATGATGGGCGAGTCGTTTCCAGTCCTACCGTTGCGCGACATAGTCGTGTTTCCGCACATGATTGTGCCGCTGTTCGTCGGCAGGGATAAGTCGGTTCGGGCATTGGAAGAGGTTATGAAGGACGACAAGCAAATTCTGCTTGTCGCTCAAAAAGATGCCTCCGATGATGATCCCAGCCCCGACGACATCTTCACGATTGGCACCATAGGCACAGTGCTTCAGCTACTGAAGCTGCCCGATGGCACAGTAAAGGTGTTGGTTGAAGGAAGCCGGCGTGCGGAAATCACCCGCTATGTTTCGACGGATGACTATTTCGAAGCAGAGGCTGAAACGCTTGATGCGGACGATGAGTTAGGGCCCGAGGAATCAGCGTTAGCGCGGACCGTCGTCAGTCAGTTCGAATCATACGTAAAGCTAAACAAGAAAATTCCGCCGGAGGTGCTGGTTTCGATCAACCAGGTGGAAGACCCGGCCAAGCTGGCTGATACGGTTGCAGCCCACCTGTCGTTGAAAATTCCGCAGAAGCAGGAATTGCTGGAAACCGTTTCAGTGCGTGACCGGCTGGAGCGTGTGTTCGCGCACATGGAAGGCGAGATTGACGTTCTGGAGGTCGAAAAGCGCATCCGTGGTCGCGTGAAGCGGCAGATGGAGAAGACCCAGCGCGAGTATTATCTGAACGAGCAGATGAAGGCCATTCAGAAGGAACTCGGCGACGGCGAGGACGGCAAGGACGAGTTGGCGGAGCTGGAGGAGCGGATCGAAAAGACCAAGTTCTCCAAGGAAGCTCGAGAAAAAGCGCAAGCGGAGATGAAAAAGCTCCGCAATATGTCGCCGATGTCGGCGGAGGCCACGGTCGTTCGCAACTACCTTGACTGGATGTTGTCGATTCCGTGGAAACAGCGTAGCCGTGTTAGCAAGGATCTGACCAAAGCCGAAGAGATTCTCGATGCTGATCACTATGGCCTGGAGAAGGTCAAAGAACGGATCGTTGAGTATCTAGCCGTGCAACAACGTACGCGCGTGGTGAAGGGCCCGATCCTTTGTCTGGTTGGACCACCTGGCGTTGGCAAGACCTCTTTGGGCAAATCCATTGCGCGTGCCACCGGTCGTGAGTTCGTGCGGATGTCGCTAGGCGGCGTGCGCGACGAGGCAGAAGTGCGCGGTCACCGGCGCACTTACATCGGCTCTATGCCCGGCAAAGTCATCCAGGGCATGAAAAAGGCGAAGAAATCCAACCCGCTCTTCCTGCTGGACGAAATCGATAAGCTGGGTGCGGATTGGCGCGGTGATCCCTCGTCAGCCCTGCTGGAAGTGCTGGACCCGGCGCAGAACAGCAGCTTTATGGATCATTACCTGGAGGTCGAGTACGACCTGTCAGACGTGATGTTCATCACGACGGCCAACTCCCTGCGCATGCCGCAGCCATTGCTCGACCGAATGGAAGTGATTCGCATCCCTGGCTACACCGAGGATGAAAAGATCGAGATTGCCAAGCGCCACCTGATTCCCAAGGTCCAAAAAGACACTGGACTGCGCAAAGGCGAATGGACGGTCAAGGACGATGCTGTCCGTGACCTGATTCGCTACTATTCGCGTGAAGCTGGTGTTCGCAATCTGGAGCGTGAGCTGGCGAACCTGGCGCGCAAAAGCCTGAAGGAAATCGCAACAAGCGACCAAACGGCAATCACCGTCGATGCGAAGAATCTCGGCGACTACGCTGGTGTGCGGAAGTTCCGCTATGGCGAGATCGAGGAAGAGGATCTGGTTGGCGTTGTGACCGGGCTCGCCTGGACGGAGGTCGGCGGTGAGCTTCTTCAGGTAGAGGCCGTGATCATGCCGGGCAAAGGTAATGTCGCACACACCGGCAAGTTGGGCGATGTGATGCAAGAATCGGTGCAGGCCGCTCGCAGCTTTGTGCGGTCGCGTCTGGTCACCTATGGCATCACCCCGCCTGAGTTCGAAAAGAGCGATATCCACGTGCACGTGCCGGAAGGCGCGACACCAAAGGATGGGCCGTCGGCTGGTGTTGCCATGTGCACGGCGATTATCTCTGCGCTGTCGGGCATCCCCGTGCGCCGCAACGTCGCTATGACGGGCGAGATCACGCTGCGTGGCCGGGTGCTGCCGATTGGCGGCTTGAAGGAGAAACTTTTGGCTGCATTGCGTGGCGGTATAACAAAAGTGATCATCCCTCAAGAGAACGCAAAAGATCTGGCAGATGTTCCCGACAACGTGAAGGCAGGGTTGGAAATCATCCCTGTCAGCACAGTGGATGAGGTCTTGGCCTTGGCATTGACGGAACTGCCAGTGCCGGTGGAATGGACTGCGGAGGTGGCTACGGCTACACCGGGGGCCGTTGGTGCGACTGAGGTTAGAACGCACTAATCCGCCGCATTCTGCCTTTTTGCCGTGCCGTTCGCGCTGGTTTTGCGTTCGGTGCGGCAGTTTTTTTCGAAAAAACCTCTCGATCCTGCGATCTTTGATTGACCGCTCCGTCTTCCGGCGTATCTTACAGAATGTGATGCTGGCGGCGAAAGCCAACAGCGACAGGTCAG
>CALKDI010000215.1 GCA_938084065.1 uncultured Alphaproteobacteria bacterium | reverse complement strand
CTCAACGAGACAACCGAACTTAGTTTTTGACTGAGGGCGGCACATGCTTTTCTGAGCACAGGATCATCCCTTTCCCGAGGAAGAATCCGTCAGAAAACCATGATTTGCCGTCCTCAGCTACCGCTGTCGTGTAGTGTGCGCGAAGTGCTCAAATTTGTAACGGCAGCTTCGCCCCCGAAATCCATCTGGAACAGAATCCGGAGGCGATCTCAAACCGCTAATTTAGCCTTTCACACGAGCCACGCCTGCCGCCATGGCGTCGAGCTTGGGCAGAACCTCGTCGCGGCTCTCTGAGGCCATGGAGATGACGATGCGCTCCATGCCTTTTTCCTTGTACTCGGGCCAGAGGTCGGGGTCGTGCTCGGCGCCGAAGGGGGTGACGGGGATGTGGCGGCCGGCCTCTTGCTTCATGTCTTCCCACAGGTCGAGGCGGTCGATCAGGCGGTATTCCGGGCGGAAGGCGTGCGGCAGCCAACCGTCGCCATACTCCAGCGCCCGACCCGCGCCAGCGGGGATATTGCCGCCAACCCAGATCGGCGGGTAGGGCTTTTGCACTGGTTTCGGCCAGGTCATCATCGGGTCGAAATTCACGTATTTGCCGTGATACTCAGCCTTGGTCTGGGTCCAGATTTGCTGCATCGCCTCAATCTTTTCGCGGCAGATGGAGATGCGCATTTTAAAACTGGCGCCGTGGTTCTCAATCTCATCCGCGTTCCAGCCGATGCCAACGCCGAACAGGAAGCGCCCGCCGGAAAGCTGGTCGACCGTGGCCACACTCTTGGCCATCTGGATCGCGTCGCGCTGGGGAACGAGGCAGATGCCGGTTGCGACCTTTAAAGTCGTGGTCGCGGCGGCTGCTGCGGCGGCGACCGGGAACGGGTCCATCACGTCGTAGTATTTCTTCGGCAGGTCTCCCCCTTGTGGAAAGGGTGACTTGCGGGTCAGCGGGATATGGCTGTGTTCTGGCAGCCAATAGCTCTCAAACCCGCGCTCTTCCAGGGCTTTCGCGAGTTCAGTGGGGGCGATCGCGTAATCCGTCGCGAACATGGCAACGCCGACATGCATGGGAGTGTTTCCTCTGTTAGGGAGTTATGGACTTAAGCGACCCGCGCGACGCCTTTGGCGAGTTCGTCGAGCTTGGGCAGAACCTGGTCCGCACTCTCCGGCGCGACTTCGACGATAATGCGAGCGGCACCTGCGTCTTGGTAGCGGGCCCACTTGTCGATGTCGTCCTCCACCAGGCAGCAGGTCAGCGGCACGTCGCGACCGGCCTGGCGCTGCATCGCCTCCCATTCCCCGATCTTGTCGAGGATGTGGTAGTCGGGGCGGACAGAGTTCGGCATCCAGCCGTCACCATAGTCCACCGCCCGCATGGCGGCGTGGGGCCAGCCGCCGCCGATCAGGATCGGCGGGTAAGGCTTTTGCACCGGCTTAGGCCAGGTCATCATCGGGTCAAAGTCGACGTATTTTCCGTGATATTCGGCCTTGGTCTTGCCCCAAATTTCCTTCATCGCCTCAATCCGCTCCTTGGTGAGCGAGAGGCGGGTTTTGAAGTTGGTGCCGTGGTTCTCCATCTCATCCCGGTTCCAGCCGACGCCGGTGCCGAAGATGAAGCGGCCTTGGGAGAGGTGATCGACGGTGGCGACACTCTTAGCCGTTTGGATCGGGTCGCGCTGGGAGACGAGGCAGATGCCGGTGGCCAGCTTCAAGGTGGTGGTGGCCGCCGCAGCGGCGCCGATGACCGGGAACGGGTCCATGCAGTCATAATAGCGCTTGGGCAGGTCACCGCCGGCCGGGTATTGCGACTTGCGGGTCACCGGGATGTGGCTGTGCTCCGGGATCCAGAGGCTCTCAAAGCCGCGGTCTTCCAGGGCCTTGGCCAGTTCGGTGACTGGCAGGGCGTAGTCGGTGATAAACATTAGGACGCCGACGTCCATGGGCTTACTCCTTTTTCACTGGTTTGCTGTCGAGTTAGAGTGCCTGCAGCCACGGCAGAACCGCGCCCAGCAGCTCCTCCGGGTGGTCGCGGTTAATATTGTGGCCAGTGCCGGCGAGGCGCGCGACCGTGAAGCTCTCGCGGTCAGGCGCAAGGCTCGCCAGATAGTCGTCGGCCAGAATGCCGCCCATCGCCGGGTCGGCCTGAACCAGCAGCACCGGGCAGGCGATGCGGGCCAGCAGGTCGCGCGGATCGCTGGAGCCAAGTGGCCGGGCCTCCGCCACGTTGCGCAGCATCTCCACATCCATCTGGCGCAGGCACTCCGCCTTCCAGCGGGATTGGAGCTCGCCCTGCCCCGGGTTATGCGCCAGGAGTTTGGCCGTCATCTCGTCGAGCGAGCAGCCGCTTTCCACCAGGCTGAGGAACAGGCGAAAATTGGCGCGGACGGGGCTGTCCTCGGCAATCGGCGGGGGGCTTGGCCCGAAAAGCGCCGGGTCCTCCAGCACCAGAGCGCGGATCAGCGCTGGGTCGCTCGCTGTTGCCTCCGTCGCATTGCCACCGCCAAGCGAATGACCCCAGACCACCGTCGGCTCGCCAATGACCGTATCGAGCATATGGCGCACGTCGCGGGCATAGTCCGCGCGGGCATAGGCGCCGGGCGTGTGGCCGGAAAAGCCATGGCCGCGCTGGTCCATGGTGATGACGCGCCAGGCGGGCGTCAGCGCATCGACCACGCGGAAAAACCCGTCCCGCCGGCTGGTCACGCCATGCATGAGCAGAATTGGGGGACCATTAGCCGGGCCTTCCGAATAGCCGATCTCGACTTCGCCGGTGTTGGTGGTGCGATGCTCAAAGCCCTGGATGAGGAGGTCCATGGGTCAGATATCCGAACCCATGATCTTCTCCACCTGATCCTCCGGCACATAGAAATAAGAGCCGGGCCGCCACTCATAGCCCAGGTCGCCCATCAGACGCCGTTGCCGCGGCGTGCCGCGTTGGGCCAGCGGGTGGACACCGTCGTAGTCATAGGCGCGCATAAACAGCTGGCCGTAGTTATAGAGCAACGTCTTGCGCGCCCTGCCGGAGTTGTTCGGCGATGGACCGTGCCAGAGCGAATGGCTGAAGATGAACGCGTCGCCGGCATTGCCCTCCAGATGCACGCAACCGGGCGAGTCCGGGCCGAGCGGCGGGTCTTTGGTGAAGGGGATCTGGTGGACGTGGCTGCCCGGATAGACGGTGAAGTTGCCGTTGTTGCGGCCCTCCACATCGGTCAGCAGGTACAGCGCCTTGACCGCGATCGGCCTGCTCGACTCCATAACGCGGACCTCCCGCTGGCCCTCGCCGCCGTCAGTATGGGTGTAGCCGGGGAAGCCGTCGTTGGCAGGGCGGACAATGGCCTGGCTCATGGAGAAGGAAATATGCGGTCCCATCAGGTCGACGATCAGGTCGAACACCGGCGCGTGGTCGATCAGGTCAATGAATTCCTGCCCGTAAGAGAGCAGGTCGCGGCGGTCCATGAACCCTTCCGGATCGAGATCGGTTGCATGGTCCTGCCATTGATAGTGACCGCGCGGCACCATGCCGGAATTCGGCTCATAGCCGGGGCGGGTGCGGACCTCGTCGACTTTGTCGGAGAAGTGGGCGACCTGGGTCGGGCTGAGCGCGCCGGGCACCTTGAAATAGCCGGCGGTGGTCCATTCCTGGCGTTGTTCTGGGGTGAGTTTCTGCATGGCGTTGGGTCCTCCATCGCGGCTGTGAGAGCTTTGGCAGCGATGGTGATGCAAGCGGCGGCAGAGTGCAACTGGCGGCTTTGGTGGGATGGCACTGTTTGGGTGTCGGTGTGGCGCAGGAATGCGAAGGCTTGATAAAGAAAATAATAATTTACTGTGTAATTTCAATTGGTTAAATAGACTATCGAAAAACCTTAGCAAACCTTAACATTGGTTCGCATTAGTGGGGTTTTCAGATAAAGGAAAATAAACCTTTTGCATGAGAATTGCAAGAGGCCAGAACTGTTGCGTTGGCGACTCTGCCTCGTCGTCATCGCTAGAGCAGATCCCGATCCGTTTGGAGCGGGTAAATCTGCTCTAAATCTAATAGTTAGAGCATCTTATTCCGACAAATTGATCGCAGTAGCGATTCAATTTGATCGGAAGATGCTCTAGGGACAGAGCTCCGTGGCCATCCGGTTGGTTCTGAGCGCCGGCTTGCTGGATTGCCACGCCCGCGTGCCGCGGTCTCGCCATCATGGCGGGAGGCAGGGGACGGGCTTATTCCACGCCCAAAACGTCGCGCACCATGCGTTGTAGGGTGTCCGGCATTGGCGATGGCTTGAGGTCGAGGCCGTCGCCGAACGCATTGATGACGGTATCCAGCACCTGCAGCCGCGCGTGGCGTTTTTGGTCGGCGGCGATCACGTGCCAGGGTGCTGCATCGGTCGAGGTTTCGGCCAGCATCTCTGCCGCGGCGGCGCAATAGGTGTCATAGGCCAGGTGCGCCCGGATATCGGCCTCGGAGATTTTCCACCATTTGTGAGGCTGCTGGGCCCGCTCGATCAGGCGGTTTTGTTGCTCTGCATCGCTGACGTGCAGGTAGAACTTGGCGATGCGAATACCGTCTGCGACCAGCGCTGCCTCGAAATCGTTGATTTCGTTATAAGCAGCGCGCCAGCGGGCCTCTGGCGTTAATTCGTCAACCCGCTCCACCAGCACGCGGCCATACCAGGAGCGGTCGAAGATGGCGATCTGGCCGGCGACAGGCAAGCGCTGCCAGAAGCGTTGCAGATAGTGCTGGTCCTCCTCTGCTGGGGTGGGCGGGCCGATGGGCCAGACGTGGTAGAAGCGTGGATCCAGCTCACCAGTCAGGCGGCGGATGGCGCCGCCCTTGCCGGCGGTGTCAGCCCCCTCCACGACGACAACTCCGCGCTGGCCTTGCTCATGGCAGGCCAGCGCGACTTCGCGCATCCGCAGTTCGGCGGTCTTCAGACGCTTGTCATAGTCGCGCTTGGAGACCGTCGGATGCGCATCGTCGTCGGGGAGTTTGGCCAAGGTCAGCCTCGTTCCCGCTAGCCCTTATCCTCATCCATGACCTTTTTCAGATAGGCCGGGTCGCCGCCCAGCTTGTCGATCCCAGCGCGCTCCAATTGCAGCATCATGGGTGAGCGGCTGTCGAGCTGGCCCCAATCGCGGCCTACCAACGCCTCGGTCATCTCCGCGTGGACCATGTTGATGAGGCGCATCGGCACGCCCATCTCGCGACCCAGCTCGGCAGCCAGCGTCACGTCCTTGTGGGCGAGGCGCAGGGCGAAATCTGGTGGGTCGTACTTGTCGATCAGGAATTGCTTGGTCAGCCGGTCGAACGGGCGGGAGCGTCCGAGCGCACCCTGGCGCACCGCCTCCCACAAAGCCGTGGCGTCAAGGCCAGCCTTAACACCGACGGAGAACATCTCCGCCATGGCGGTTTGGATCGCATAGCCGGTAGCGTTGTGCACCAGCTTGGCGATGGAGCCGGCGCCGATCTCACCGACATAGCGCACCTGATCGCCCATGGCGTCGAGGGCGGCGCGGTTTGCCTCAAACACGGCCTTGTCGCCACCGACCCAGACGGCCAGCTTGCCTGACTCAGCGCCCGCGGGGCCGCCGGAGACCGGGGCATCCAGATAGTGCAGACCCTTCTCCGCGAACTCCGCATGCAGGCGGCGCACCACGGTGGGGGAGTTGGTGGCGAGGTCGAAGAAGCATTGGCCGGGCTTCATGCCGGCGATCAGGCCGGTCTTCGGATCGGCGGCGACCGCGGTCACCTCCGGCGGGCCAGGCAGTGAGGCGAGGACGACGTCGGTCTGCTCCGCCAATTCTTTGGGCGTCTCGGCCCAGGTGGCGCCGGCGTCCAGGTGCTTGCGCGCGTGCTGGCGAGAGATGTCCGAGACAATCAACTCATGACCGCCCTTCTGAATGTTGGTGGCGAAATGGCCACCCATGGTGCCGAGACCGATAAAACCGACTTTCATGGGGCGTGTGTTCCTTGGAATGCGAATGCTCAATTTGTGCTGGCTGTAGTATGGCGTGCTGCGGCGGGATGGCCAAGCGGAATGGGCGGATATAGAGGCGGGTGGTTCCAATCTCTGCATCACACTCACGCCTTTCCCTGAAGTTGATTCAGGGTCCATGCCGGAGAGCTGAACACAGAGACCGTGCTCCGCAGTTAAATCTCAGGCATGGGTCCTGAAACGAGTTCAGGACGAGGTGAGGGGATTTAGGGAGGAGGGTGCTCAAACCCGTTAGAATTCAGGAAACCCCACATACTCCGCTCCATGATCGCCCACGTGATTCGCCATGCCGGGCTTCGTCAGCAGGCCGCGGTGGGGCTTAGCGTGGCTGTCGATGCGGCGCTCAGGTTCTTCGCGCCAGGTGAGGTTGAAGGCGGCGAGTTTGGGGAAGAATAGCATGTGGTGATACGGCAGGTGGTCGTGCACCCACCAGGCTAGGGGACGCCAGTCGCCGGTGCGCGCGTATTGGTCTTGGAACCAGGGCACAACGACGGTGACGCAGGCGCCCATGCGCCCGGCGGCATCGCAGCGGTCCCAGATGTGCCCGGCAAAGTCTTTGTGGCTCTGGGCGCAGTTCAGGTCGTGGACATTGCCGAAATCGTTGACTTGGACGCTGCGAAAGCCGCTGCGCAGGTGAATCCCGCCGAAGGTGTGCCAGAGCGGCTCCAGCAGCTCCTCACACAGGCGGGTGCCGGCGGCGATGGCCAGGTCTGGGTTGTCGGGAATGTTGGGGATGCCGTAGATCGCTGCGATCTCGCTATAGAGGAAATCGCGCAGAAAGAAGTGCTGCGAGAGCCGGGTGCGGGCCAGATCTTCAAGCCCGCGCATGGAGGTGGGACGGCGCATTGGCGGAGCGCTATTCGCGGGCCTTCATCAGGCGCAGCGGCGTGTATTCGATCACGGTCTGGCCCAGCTGGTTGATGACCTGGTTGCGGGTGCGAACCAGGCCGCGGGCGCCTTTAGAGGTGCGGCGCAACTCGGTCACCTCCAGGTCAACATGGATCGTGTCGCCGATATGGACGGGGCCTTTGATATCCATGGACATGTTGAGGAAGGCGAGGCCGGTCTTTTGCAGCGTCGGGCCCAGCACCAGCCCTTCGGCGATGCTCAGCGCCATCAGGCCGGGGATGAAGCGGCGACCGCCGGGAGCGTCGGCAGCGATGACCTCCAGATTGTTGAACATCACCTCCTGCATACCAGAGACGCCGATGAAGGTCATCAGGTCGGCCTCAAAGATGGAGCGGCCGATGGTGCGGAAGCGCTGGCCCAGGCTCAGATCATCGAAATAGAGGCCGAGGCCGAGCATGTGGATCGGTTTTTCGTCTGTGGTCGGTTGGTCTGCCATGGGGGATTTTCTCCGGCATGAGATTGGTTTAGATTCTGGTCTAGCACAGGGGCTTGTGCTAGAGGAGCCGCCATGCACAAACCAATCTATTCCCCCTGCATCCGCATTTGCAGCGTCAACCCGCAGACCAAATTCTGCGACGGTTGCTATCGCACCCTGCCGGAAATCGCCAAATGGACCCGCCTCACCCATGAGGAGCGGGATGTGATTCTGGCAGATTTACCGGTACGCGAAGAGCGGATACTGGCAGAGCAAAGCCCCGCGGGTTAGGCAGGCTCCTGAGCCGCGCCCGCCGAAACCACGCCTTCTGAAACTGTATCGGCATGCAGCCAGGCGATCTGACCTTTGCGGTAGGTTAGGGCCAGGCGGCCTTCCATCAAATCAATGGCGTGCTGGCCGAACACATCGCGTCGCCATCCCTCCAGCGCCATGATGCCATTGCGCTCGCCCGCTGACAGACGGTCGAGGTCGGAACTGTTGGCGATGAGCTTGGGCGCGACGCCTTCGTTATCACAGCAAGCCTTGAGCAGCACTTTCAGCAGATCGGCGGCAGCGGTCGCGCGCGCGCCTTCTGGCTGGGGTGAGCGAGGGTTGGGCCGCTGGTCGGGCGGCAGATTGAGGCCAGCTTCAACCGCTTCCAGGATTTCGCGGCCAATACGGCCCTCTGCCTGGCCCTTGCCCAATCCACGCACCCGGCCAAGCGACTGGAGGTTGGTCGGAGCCTGAGCGGCGATGTTGAGGATAGTGTCGTCGCGGACAACCCAGTTGCGCGGCTGGTTGCGTGACTGCGCCTCGCGCTCCCGCCAGGCAGCGACCTGTTGCAGGACAGCGACGAATTTCGGTTTGGTGGTCCGGCTTTTCAGGCGGAGATAGGCTTGGTCTGGCTCTGTGCGGTAGGAGGCTGGATCGGCGAGGATGGCCATCTCGTCCGCCAACCAATGGCTGCGGCCGGTCTCTTCCAGCTTGGCCGCCAGCGCGCGGTAGACATCGCGCAAATGGGTGACGTCGCCCAGGGCATAGTCGATCTGCGCCTCGGTCAAGGGACGCTCGGCCCAATTGGTGAAGCGGGAGGCTTTGTCCAATTCCTTACCAGTCAGCGCCTGCACCAGCCGGTCATAGGCGATGCTGTCGCCAAAGCCACAGACCATGGCGGCAACTTGGCTATCAAATAGCGGTGCCGGCACCTGCTCCATCAGCTGGCAAAAGATCTCCAGATCTTGGCGGGCAGCGTGGAAGACCTTCAGCACGTTCGGATCGGCCAGAATATCGAAGACCGGCTGCAGGTCTAGACCGGGCGCCAGCGCGTCGATAGCAGCGGCTTGATCCGCCCCGGCCATCTGAATCACACACAGCTTTGACCAGTAGGTGTTCTCGCGCAGGAATTCGGTGTCGACCGTGACAAACGGCTCTGCGGCGAGCGACTGACAGAAGGCGACGAGCGCGGCGTTGTCGGAGATCAGAGTGTGCATGCAATGGTCCGGTTGGGGTGTCTGGTCGTGGTCTTACAGGACGAAACACAGAAAGGGAAATGCGGAAGACTTGGCGTGATCATTGTCTCGGCTGCCAATGGCGCGAACCGGTCGCGTTGACAGGCGCGCAGGCTTGGCGCACGCAGGCGGCCTCATTATTAAGACAACTGCGTTTGAGTGGCTCCCATGACTTCGACCCTGCACCCCTATCGCTCCCACACTTGCGGCGTGTTGCGCCCGGAGAATGTGGGCCAGACCGTGCGCCTTTCTGGCTGGGTGCATCGCAAACGCGATCATGGCGGCCTGCTGTTCATTGATCTGCGCGACCATTACGGCCTGACCCAGTGTGTCGTCGATAGCTCCAAGGTGGAGGCGTTCGCCGCCGTCGAAGGGCTGCGGAATGAGACTGTGGTGACGGTGACTGGCCAGTGCGTCGCGCGGGCGGCGGAGGTGGTCAATCCGAACCTGCCGACCGGCGGGATCGAAATCGCCATTGCCGATATTGTCGCGCAGGGGCCGGCGGATACCCTGCCATTGCAGGTGAACTCCGAAGAGGATTATGGCGAGGAGACGCGGCTGCGCTACCGCTTCCTCGATCTGCGTCGCGAGAAGATGCAGAAGAACATTGTGTTGCGCTCTGACGTAATCACCTCAATCCGCCGCCGCATGGTTGACCAGGGCTTCCGCGAGTATCAGACGCCGATCCTGACCGCGACCAGCCCAGAGGGCGCGCGCGATTATTTGGTGCCATCGCGGCTGCATCCCGGCACTTTCTATGCGCTGCCGCAAGCACCGCAGCAGTTCAAGCAATTGCTGATGGTGGCGGGCTTTGACCGCTATTTCCAGATTGCGCCTTGCTTCCGCGATGAGGACGCCCGCGCCGACCGCTCCCCCGGTGAGTTCTACCAGCTCGATTTCGAGATGAGCTTTGTCACCCAGGAAGACGTGTTCGCGGCGATTGAGCCGGTGCTGGGCGGCGTGTTCCGGGAGTTTGCCGAGGGTCGCACGGTGACGGAAGGGGCGTTCCCGCGCATTCCCTATAGCGAGTCGATGCTGAAATACGGCAACGACAAGCCGGATTTGCGCAACCCCATTGAAATCGCCGATGTGACCGAGGCGTTCCGCGGGTCGGATTTTAGCGTGTTTGCGAAGAACATTGAGAAAGGCGCTGTCGTCCGCGCTATTCCGGCTCCGGGTGCCGCCGGCCGTCCCCGCAGCTTCTTCGACAAGTTGAACGAATGGGCGCGTGGCCAGGGCGCGCCGGGACTGGGCTATATCCAATTTGCCGATGGCGCCGCCAAAGGCCCAATTGCCAAATTCATGGACGAGGCTCGCCTAGCTCAGTTGAAAGACCTGGCCGGCGTTGGCGATGGCGACGCGCTGTTTTTTGCCTGTGATAAGGCCAATGACGCTGCCAAATTGGCCGGAATGGCCCGCACCGAGATCGGCACGCAACTGGGCCTGGTCGAGGAAGGCGCGTTCAAGTTCTGCTGGATCGTCGACTTCCCGATGTACGAAATCGACGAGAAGACCGGCAAGCTGGAGTTCAGCCACAACCCGTTCTCCATGCCGCAAGGCGGTCTGGAAGCGCTGGAGACACAAGACCCGCTGACGATTAACGCGTTCCAGTATGACATCGTCTGCAACGGCATTGAGCTGTCGTCCGGTGCGATCAGGAACCACCGCCCGGAAATCATGTACAAGGCGTTCGAGATTGCCGGTTATGGCAATGACGTGGTCGACGCCCGCTTTGGCGGTATGATCAGCGCCTTGAAGCTTGGCGCGCCGCCACATGGTGGCTCCGCACCGGGCATCGATCGTATTGTCATGCTGCTGGCCGACGAGCCAAATATCCGCGAAGTCATCGCTTTCCCAATGAATCAGCGGGCCGAAGACCTGATGATGCAGGCACCGGCACCGGTCGATGACGCCCGCCTACAAGAGCTGTGGCTCAAGCTGGATCTGCCACCAGCGTAACGCCAGGCCGCACCATTAACCGTGTCGCAGGGCTAACCCCCTTAGAGTGCGCCCGACCCAATGAGCTGATTGGGTCGGGCGTTGCTTTGTAGTGGAGGACTGGATGCAGGTTTGGACGGTAGCAGGCGCGTGTGTGGCGTTGGCGAGTCTCAGCGGCTGCGGCGTGCCAACGGCGGTGACGATTGCCAGCTATGCGGCGGATGGCGCCAGTTTTCTGTCAACGGGCCGTTCGGTGACGGACCATGGCATCTCTATCCTGTTGCAGAAAGATTGCGCGCTGATCCGGGTCGTTCGGAGCAGACCCATTTGCCGGACGATGAAGAAAGATGATCTGGTTTACGACATCGCTTTTGCCGACCGCACCTATGAGTATAGCGATCCGGACAATCAAACTGAGGTCCAGCCGCAGATCCTGGTTGCAGAGGCTAAACCGCCAAAGCCTGCACCCGCAGTATTCGCGCTGACCGAACCTGATACGATTGTTGCGCCGCCAGTCGCTGTTGCAGTGCCAACACAAGTGGCTGCGGTGCGGCCTCCCCCGGTTCAGCCGCCTGACCGCGTTGCAGCGGTGCCAATTCCGCCGCCAGCGCCGGGCTATCATGTGGTCGCAGGGGCCTTTGACGACCTGGAGCACGCGCAAACGCGGCGCACCCACATCGTCACGCAACTGTCCCGCATGGGCCATTCCGAGGTGGGAGTGCAGATTGCGCGCTTGCCGAAAGGCAGCCCGGCCACATATGTGGTATTAACCCGACCGGTAGTAACGCAAGATGCAAACTTGCTGGTTGGGCAATTACAACTCGATAAAGGCGAAAGTCCGTGGAAATTGCGGTCCGGTCGATCCTCCCTCTGATCGCGAAAGCGCTGCTGCCCGCCAGCACGGTGATCGCCGCTGTCGGCTTTTCGAGCGCGGTGGTGGCGATGACGCCGCCGAAATTGCTACCCCATGCCGCCAGTTATGCCGTTAAGATTGAGGCGACAGGCTCTCTAGGCTCGGTCGCCAGTGGTCGGGGGGCTTTGCAGCTGGAATGGACACGGGATTGCGTCGGCGTCGCCTACTCGCAACAGTCGCTGCTGACGTTGAACTACAATAATGGCACCAGCGTCGATAGCGCCGTGCGCATCACCAGTTGGGAGGCTGCGGACGCCTCCAGCTATCGCTTTTTTACGAAGAACACCATCAATGGCAAGGTCACCAGCGAGGTTGATGGCCGGGCCAAGCGGCTGGCTGATGGCAGCCTGGATGTCACCTATTCCGCGCCAGAGGAGCAGGTCCAGCTAATGCCTCCGGGAATCATCTTTCCGTGGCAACAATTGCGCCGCCTGCTGGGCAAGGCTGATGCCGGGGAAGCAATAGACTGGCACCAGCTGCTTCGGGGCGAGGAAGCAGGCGATCCAGCGGACGTGAGCGTGCACATCCTGCCGATGAAAACCGCCATGCCAACTGATGTTGGTGAAGCGGACGACCTTGGTGATTTGCTGCGGCCCGAGGGCTGGCGCTTTGTCAGCGCTTATTTCGAAGCGCCGGCTGAGACGCTGCCGGATTTTGAAATAGCGGAGACTATTCTGGCCTCCGGCGTGATTACGGAGGCCGACATCGCCTATCCGGATTTTGTCATGCACATCCGCCTGAACAAACTAACGCGTGTTCCGATGCCGGAATGCGCGCAGTGAGGCCGGAACAGTCGCTCCTCGATGCACCGGCTGCGCCGACACTCGGGATGAAAGGTAGAAGTCGGAGGTTGTTAGCCTCCGACCAGATCTCCTAAGCCGCCACAGGTTTAGTGCTGCCACGCACCTGGGTGCGGTGCATCAGGCGGCGGCTGGAGGCGTCGAAGCTGTCGCGGCGGTGCATGGTGCAGCGGTTGTCCCACATGACCAGATCGCCAATCTGCCATTCTTGGCTCCAGGTTTTGGCGTGGGCGCGGACGTGGACCCAGAGTTGATCCAGCAGTGCGTCGCTCTCTGCCGGGGATAGCTCCATCACGTGCGCGTTCAGGCGGCGGCCCAAATAGAGCGCGTTACGGCCGCTTTCCGGGTGTTGGATCACCAGCGGGTGTATGGCGCCGGGCAAATCCTCGCGGCTGTAAGTCTCTTCGAAGCCGTTACGGAGCTTGCCATCGCTGGAGCGGGTGGCGTCATGCTTGCAGGTCAAGCCGTTCAGCTTGGCCTTTAGATCGTCGGACAGGGCATCGTAGGCGTCGTACATGTCCATGAACCACGTGTTACCGCCGCTCGCCGGGATTTCCAGCGAGTAGAGGGCGGAGGCATCCGGCGGCATGTCGATATAGGTCATATCCGAGTGCCACTCGGCCTCACCATCGCCCAAGCCGCCAATGGCTTCGCCATCGATCTTGATGTTGGAGATGACGGTGACTTCGGGGCGGTCGGTCTTATAGTTCATGGTCTTGAAGCCGATGGGCGCGCCCTCCAGCTCGCCGAAATTGGCGGAAAAGTTGGCGAGGGAGTCGTCGTCCAGCTTCTGGCCACGGAAGCGCAGCACCTGATGCGCGACCCAGGCCTTGCGGATCTGATCAACCTCGGCAGGTGAGACCTCTGAGAGGTCAACACCACTGATATCCGCGCCGATTCCGGCTTCGAATGGGGTGACGGTTATAGGCATGGCGGAACCTCCTGATTGTTTCTGATGGCGCAACATTAGTAGCCGGGCGGCGGCGTGAAACCCATTATTTCTTGCTCGACCAGTTCGGCGAAGCCGATGGATGTGTAGTCCATATACTGCCCCGTGATCGCCTGATAGCCAACCGGCAATCCGCGGACCAAGCCGGCCGGCCCCACCGTTGATGGCAAATAGACGTTGCAAGAGTAGCCGGCCCAGAACATCTGGTCGGTGCCATAGACCTGCTCGCCATTGACCTCAATCGTACGGTCGTGGCGCAGGCCAACCTCATTCTGTGGCCAGGCGGGGCCAGAGGCGGCGGGGGTCAGCAAGATATCCCAATCCTGGAAGAATTTGGCGAACTCCAGGCGGATGGCGTGGCGTTCATTGTTCAGCCCCAGCCATTCACTGTGTGCCATCAAGTTGCCGCGCGCCATGCGGTAGAGATAACTGCCATCATCAGAGCCGCGGGCCAGCACCTCACGGCTCATCTCCAGTACGTCGTCAGTGATACGACCGGAGGTGGCAGCGCGCAGCAGCAGCACGTAGAGTTCGTAATGGCGGCTGGTGTCGATGTCCGGCTCGATCTCTTTGACCGTCGCACCGGCTTTGGCCAGTTGGTCGGCCAGGTTTTGCAGGGCGACGGCATAGCCACTGTCGGTGACGCAGTTCGGGTCCGAGAACTTCAGGGCGACACGGAAATCTTTGAGTGAGCGGTGGCGAGACGGAGGCAGGTTCAGCTTCCAGCCTGCTCCGTCAATTGCATCTGGCCCGGCCATCACGTGCAGCATGGTGCGCAGGTCGGCGGCGCTGCGGGTCAGCGGGCCGACGACGGAGATATCGCCCTCGGCATAGGTCTCCGGCAACGCTTGGCCGGCCAGTGGGACTACCCCATATGTGGGCTTGTGGCCGAACACGCCGCAATAGTGCGCCGGGTTGCGGATCGAGGCGCCGATATCGCTGCCGGCCTCAAGAATGGTCAGCCCTGCCGCCAACCCTGCCGCGGAACCGCCGGACGAGCCGCCAGGCGTGCGGGTGACGTCCCACGGGTTGTTGGTCGTGCCGTAAATTGCGTTGAACGACTGCCAATCCGCCAGCATGAAGGGTACGTTCGACTTGCCGAAGACGATGGCTCCGGCCTTTTTAAGCCGCTCAACCGTCAGCGCGTCGTCCTCTGTAACGTTGTTGCGGAAGTTCGGATTGCCCCAGGTGGTGGGCGAGCCGGCAACGCGATAGCTCTCCTTGATCGTCATCGGGATGCCGTGCAGTGGCCCCCAAATTTGCCCACGAGCGGCCGCGGCATCGGCAGCGTCAGCCTGAGCGCGTGCGCCCTCCACATCCATCCAGATGACCGCGTTGAGGGTGGGGTTGTGCTGCTCGATCCGGGCCAGCAGATGCTCCAGCAGGTCACGTGATTTCAGCGTGCCACGCACCAGCTGTGGCACGAGTTCGCTTGCGCTTTGGAAATGGAGGGGCGTGGTCATGGTTGGCTCCGGCTGGGCGAATTTTTAGGTGTCCGACACTCTGCCATTACCGCGACAGCTTGCCAATGTCGGCCTCGGCTGCGCCCCAGATAGAAAAAAAGCCGCCGGACCGGACCAATTCTGATCCAATCCGACGGCATTTTCCATCCCGCCCTGACCACTACAGCCAGGGCGAACGATAAGGTCGCTTAGAGCTGACCCAGAACGTATTCGGCGCTGGACACTTCGAATGCGCCCGGCTCTTCAACGTTCAGCTGGGTGATGGTGCCATTGTCGACAATCATCGCAAAACGCTGGCAGCGCTGGCCGAGACCACCGCCGCTGGCATCCAGTTCCAGCCCCATGGCCTTGGCCAAATCACCATTGCCATCGGACAGCATGTCTACCTTGCCACCGGCATTGGCAGAGTCGCCCCAGGCACCCATGACGAAGGCGTCATTGACGGCGATGCAAGCAACCGCATCAACGCCTTTGCTTTTGAAATCGCCGGCTTTTTCGACGAAACCCGGCAGATGCTTGGCAGAGCAGGTTGGGGTGAAAGCGCCAGGAACGGCGAACAGCACCACTTTCTTGCCCGCGAAATAATCGTCGGTCGTCGTCGCGGCGGGGCGGCCATCGGCGCCCATCATCCGGATCGTTGTGCTCGGTACTTTATCGCCTGCTTTAACTGCAGCCATTGTCCGTCTCCTCGGTAGGTTTAAGAATTTCCAATGAGCAAGATGTAGGACAGCAGGGGCCGATGTGAAAGGGGGAAGGTGAACGAAAGGACGGTTAGTCCCTCATGCCATTGGCAAACCGCACGTTTGGACTATATAGCTAGGGGATATGCCCCGCCCATTGTGCAAGCACCGGCTCCGCGAGACCACAAGGCATGATCAAGTACGACCTGCGATGCGACCAGGAACACACGTTTGAAGTGTGGTTCCGCGACAGCACCACCTGTGATGAGCAGTTGGAGGGCGGTGAGGTATTGTGCCCGCAATGCGCGTCGCCTCATGTGCAAAAAGCGTTGATGGCGCCGTCGGTTGCCAAATCTCAGGCGAGTGAATCTGTGCAAGAGCAGCAATTGACCCTTGCGCATCAGATGCACCTGCTGCGGGAAATGCGGCGCCACGTGGAGGCCAATAGCGACCACGTCGGCGCAGATTTCCCCGAGGAAGCCCGGCGGATGCACTACGGCGAAGCCGAACGCCGCAATATCTATGGCGAGGCCGATCTGACAGAGGCCAAAGAGCTGATTGACGAGGGCATCGAAATCATGCCCCTGCCCGGCCCCATTCGCGACGATGCCTAATTTTTGAGCCTAACCACTTGGCCTAACCTCTCGGCATAGCCCCTTGCGCTAATCTGACGAAAACCCATATTATCTTTGCGGACAGCGCAAAGGCAAAGGGTTTGGTCATGGACACACTTCACAGCATGAAATTGTTTTCCGAGGTCGTGGACTCCGGCTCTTTCTCGGCTGCGGGTCGGCGGTTTGGGCTGGCGGCCTCTAGCGTGTCGCGGCAGGTGGGATCTCTGGAGGATTCGCTGGGCGCGCGGCTGTTGAACCGGTCAACGCGTAAGCTATCTTTGACCCAGGCCGGCCGCATGTATCATGAGCGGGTCCGCCAAATCCTGGCCGATATCGACGATGCCAACCGCTCCGTCACACACCTGGAGGCGACGCCGCGTGGTGTGCTGCGGCTGAACGGACCAACGGTGTTCGGACGGTTACATATCGCCCCGCACCTTCCGGAATTCCTGGCGCGGTATCCAGAGATAGACATCGACCTGACGCTGACAGACCATTTCGTCGACGTGATTGAGGAAGGCGCGGACGTTGTCGTGCGGGTCGGCGGCTTATCGGACTCAAGCCTGTTCGCCCGCCGCCTAGCCCCTAACCGCCGGATTTTGTGCGCAACGCCGGCTTATCTGGACAAACATGGCCGGCCCGAAGCCGCCAAAGACCTGACCCAGCATGCCTGCGTGGTCTACAAGCTGCAGTCCACCACCGGCTCCTGGCATATTTGCTGCGGCGAGTCTGGCGAGTTGCAGGAGGTCAAGGTGACTGGCCGGCTGGCGGCCAACAACGCAGAAGCGCTGCATGCGGCGGTTCTGGGCAGTGTCGGCATAGCCCTGCTGCCAATCTGGCTGGTCGGCGACGATATCCAATCTGGCCGGCTAGAGCGGGTGCTGCCTACCTTGGAGGCTGACCTGACGCCGGCCGAAACGGCGATTCATGCGGTCTACCCGCACAAACGGCTGTTATCGGCCAAAGTGCGGGCTTTTGTTGATTTCCTGGTCGAGAAGTATCAGCCGGTCCCGTATTGGGAAATTGAGTCGGATAGTGCGGTTGTTCCGGAAATTGCTCCTGATCTTGCTCCTGATTTGGTCACTGCCAAGTAGGTGCTAGCCAGCATCCCGGGGGTCCGGTAATGTCTGGTTAGCGCCGCAGAGCGCTGGGACATCAACGCCAGGGATATACGCCATGATCAAAATGCTACGTGCAGGCCTTGCCGCCGCCGCCCTGCTTGGCGCAGCAGCCAGTGCACAGGCCGAAGACTACCCAAGCATGACGCTGCGCTATGCCACCGGATTCCCGGAGGCGGTCTATATGAACGAGCCGGCGAAATGGTTCGCGAGCGAAGTCGAGAAACGCTCCGGCGGCAAGATCAAGATGAAGCTGTTTTTCGGCGGCACGCTTGGCAAATCGAACGAAATTCTGGATCTGGTGTCTAAGGGCGCGGTCGATGCCGGCTCTGTCGTTCAGGGGTATTTCACCTCGGCACTGCCGTTTGCTGCGATGACCAACTCGCTGCCAATGACCTTCTTCGACGGTGAGGCTGCGATGCGCGCCGCCATGAAATTGGACAAAACCAACCCGGACCAGATTGCCGAGTACGAGCGCAACAACATTGTGCCCTTGGTCAACCGCTTCCTGCAGAACTACAAGCTGATCTGCACCAAGCCGGTGCGGACCATGAAAGACCTGGAAGGCCTGAAGATCCGCACGTTCGGCAACTACATGCCGAAAATGTTCGCGGCTATCAAAGCAACACCAGTCAACGTGCTGCCAGTTGAGATGTACGAGGCGTTGAAGCGCGGCTCGATGGATTGCTCCTACCTGACTTATCCGTTCTTCACCGTGTTCAAGCTGTACGAAGTGGCACCCTACGTCATCGACGTGAAATTCGGTGGCATCAACGCCTACTGGCTGGCGATGAACAAGCGCAAGTTCGAGGCGATGCCACAGAACGTGCAGGACCTTTTGGTGCAGGTCGGCAAGGAAGCGACCGAGTGGGGCGTGAAGCACACCTACGAGATCGATGGCGCCGCGTTGGCTGACCTGAAAACCAAGCCCGGCGTGCAAGTCATCAAGTTCGAGGAGCAGGAGCAGCTTCAAGCCGCGGTTCCCGACATGATCGAAGAGTGGATCAAGGAAATGGCCAAGATCGGCAAAGAGGCAGAGGCCAAGGTCTATGCCGCCGCGATCCGCAAAGAGCTGGGGCTGTAAGGCTCTCTTTGGCCCCAACGCACCCGCCGTCGTTGCGGACGAAGCAACCCAGTCTGCCTCACCATATTCTGAGGCGCCGGCCTGGGTTGCTTCGCTGCGCTCGCAATGACGACAAGTTTAGGCTGACCGCATGCCCTTTTTCCGCTTTATTGACGCTGCAATCATCTGGCTAGGCACCGCCTCACTGGCGGTGGCGGCGGTGTTTATCGGTCTGCTGGCCATCATCGGCACGGCGGATAGTCTGGGCACGCAATTGTTCGCGCTGCCTGTCGCCAGTGCGCTGGAGATGAGCCAGGCCGCGCTCGTGGTGGTGGTGTTTATGGGCTTGGCCTACGCCCAGCGCCGACGCGGACATGTGACAGTGGATATTTTCACTCAGCGGATGCGGGGCATGACCCACGTGGTGTTCACCGCTTTGGCGCTGCTGGCCGCCCTTGCCTTCTTTGGCTTTCTGGCGTGGCGCACCGGTGTTGCGGCGCTGGAGAGCTTTCAGATTGACGAGCGCTCTTGGGGCCTGACGCGGTTTCCGATTTGGCCGTCCAAGATGGCGCTGACGTTTGGCTGTGCCATCGCTTTTCTGGAAAGCCTCCGCCAGCTTGTTCACCTCTGCCTCGGCAACCCGGATGCCTTTCTGGCCCAGGCCGATGAAGAAGAGGTCACCTGATGGAACCGATCACCATGGGGTTCGTTGGGATTGCGGCCCTGATCCTGTTCGCAGGCATAGGCGTACCCATTGCGTTTAGCATCACCCTGGTCGGCGCGGTCGGCATGGCGCTGGTAACGGACGTAGAATTCGTCCTCGTCACCTTTCAGAGCCTGCCCTATTCCACCGCCAGCGAATACGCCTTTGCCGTCATTCCCATGTTTGTGTTGATGGGCGCAATTGCCTCCAGCGCCGGCATTATTGGCGAGCTATATGCGGCGGTAAACCGATGGCTGGAGGGCGTGCGCGGCGGCCTGTATATCGCCACTTGCGTCGCCAGCGCCGGCTTTGCGGCGATCAGTGGGTCTACCGTGGTTAACGCCGCCATGTTCACCCGCATCGCGCTGCCAGAGATGCTGGCGCTGGGCTATCACAAGGGCATCAGTGCCGGCTGTATCGCGGCGGCGGGCACCTTTGCCGCCTTGATCCCGCCCAGCCTGACCTTTGTCATCTTCGGCATTCTGACCGGTGAGAGCATCGGCGAGTTGTTCATCGCCGGCATCATCCCTGGCCTGCTAACCGCCGGTTTCTATATCGCTGTCATTCCGATGATGCTGCGGGTCCGCCCGGACTGGGCGCCGCAGGTGGTCATCAAGTCCACCCTGATCGAAAAAATACGCGGCATGGCTGGCATCTGGCCGATGCTGCTGCTTGTGTTCATCGTCCTTGGCGGCATCTACACCGGCATCACACCACCGACTGCCGCGGGTGCGCTGGGTGCGGTCGGCGCGCTGCTGATCGCGCTTGGCCGGCGCAAGATTGGTACGGCGCAAATCTGGGAGGCGGTGCGCCAGACGGCGGAGCTGACCAGCGTGCTGTTCATCATCATCATCGGCGGCCTGCTGTTCTCGCGGTTCCTGGTGGTGAGCGGCTTCGTTGCCGACCTCACGATTTTGGTCACCGACTCGGGCTTTACGCCGACCACCTTCATCCTGGCGATGATCGTGATGTATTTCGTCCTGGGCATGTTCGTCGATCCGCTCAGCATGCTGGTGATGACGGTGCCGTTCGTGTTCCCGGTGATCAAAAGCTTTGGCATGGACCCGATCTGGTTCGGCATCATCGTGACCAAGATGATCGAGATCGCGGTGATCACACCGCCGGTTGGCCTGAACCTGTTTGCCGTGGTCTCAGCGTCGGGTGGGCGCGTGAAAACCGGTGATCTGTTCTATGGCATCCTGCCCTTCGTCGCCATGGAGTTGGTGATCCTGACCATCCTCATCGCCTTCCCCGGCCTGTCGACGTGGCTGCCGGCGACAATGCATTGAGGAGGCGCGTTGGCTTTCCAGTAAGTGCTGGCCGGTGATACAGAAAGGGATTGGTCGCCCTGAAACGCCGTGACATCCTCACCAAATTGCGGCCTGCGGGCCTAACCTTCGAAGAAGGCGGCTCGCACACAATTGTTTATCGCGATGGCAAGAAGATTTCTGTAATATCCCGACAGCGGGAAATTGCCGAACCTGTCGCCCGACAGATCGAGAAGCAGACCGGAGTTAAGCTGAACTAGAGAGGCAAGCATGCTTTATTACCCAGCAATCCTGTTCCCACCCGACGCAATGGGCCTCTCGGGCTGTATCGTCCCGGACCTTCTCGTAAATGCGTCTGGCTCCTCACCAGACGAAGCCCTTCGCGACGCCGCAGCGATTATGGCTGAGCTATTGGATGGAATGGCGCGCAAGCGTGAACCATTCCCGGAGCCAACTGCCGCCGAGGATTTGGACCTCGACGGCGGCACTCTCGTGCTGTTGAGCGCCCCTCTGCCCTCCCTCGCCGCCTAGAACAAGCAAAGACTGATCCCATGCGCATTGCCATCACTGAAGCCACAGACATCCTCACCCAGGTCATGCGAAAGCTTGGCCATGCGGAGGAGGATCTGCATCCCATTATCGACCACCTGATCGATTGTGAGCTGCGCGGGCTTAGCTATGGCGGCCTTGCGCGCGCGGTGGCGATTACCGAGCGCGTTGGCCGGCTGGGCATGCCTAAGGAGTCAATCACCGTCACGCACGAAACTCCGGTCTCCGCCAAGGTCCATGGTGCGGATCACATTGGTTATATCGTTGGCCAGCGCGCCACCGACATCGCCATCGAGAAAGCCAACACCACGGGCCTGGCCGCGGTTGCGCTCGACAACACCTATTACACCGGCATGCTCTCCTACTTTGCTGAGCAGATGGCGGCGCACAATCTGGTCAGCATGATCGCCTCCAACGCGGGCCCCTGGGTCGCGCCGCATGGCAGTGCCGAGGGCCGGTTTGGCACCAATCCGATCTGCTTCGGTTTCCCTGCCGATCCGCACCCGATTGTCTGGGATATCGGCACCTCGAACATCATGCATGCAGAGGTTCTGCTCGCTCGCCGTCTGGGTCAGCAACTGCCCGAAGGCCGCGCCATCGGTCCGGACGGGCAGCCAACCACGGACCCGAATGCCGCGCTGAAAGGCGCGTTTACCGCATGGGGTGGGCATAAGGGCTCTGGCCTGGGCCTGATGGTGCAATTGCTGGGCGTGCTCGCCGGCTCCGAGGGCATGACCGATGACATGGGCGGTTTTGGCATGACCATTGTCGCGATGAAGACCAACCTATTCGGCGATGGCGATGCCACAAAACGCCGGTTCGAGGAATATGCAGAGGCTGTGCGTGGCGCGCGTCCGGCCGATCCGAACCAGCCGGTGCGGATGCCCTTCGACCGCTCGTATCAGGCGCGGGAGGCGGTTCGGGCGTCCGGTGGGTTCGAGGTCAATGACGAGATCGTTGCCAAGTTGCAGGCATTTTTGGCTTCATAAACAAAATCACGCCCGCCGGATTTTTCTTTGGTATGGCGTGACCTTGGCCACAGAGCTCGGCGAGCAACATAGCTATCTTTCAAGACATCAAAAGAGCGGACCAATGGTTGGCCGCCGGTGTCAGAAGGATTAAAGCAATGTTCGCAAAAGCCACTGCCTCCTCATTGCCCACATCAACGGCCAGCCTGAATTTCGAACTTGCTTGGGCTATGGCCCGAGGCCTTGTCCGCATGCAGGACACACACCGTCAACGCCGCCACCTGGCCGAGTTGGATGATCGCCTGTTGGACGATGTCGGCATCGACCGCACCACTGCCCTACGCGAGGCAAGCAAGCGGAGCTGGCGTTAAGGCGACGGAACTTCGTTGGACACAGTGCCACCACGCCGCGGTCACCGCGAGTAGCGGCAGGGTGAAGAATGCTGAGTTGTTGTGCGTCGCCCGCCGTTCCGGGAGGCTAGAATTCCCCTAGCCTTAAAAACTCGGCTTGTTGGTCCCCTCCAACACGTGCTCCTGATAGGCCGGACGCTCGCAGAGGCGGGCGTACCAGGCCTCCACATGCGGGTGGGATGGCAGCAGGTCTTTTGGCGTCCAGGTCATCCAGCGGTGGGTTAGAACACCCGCCGGGATATCACCGATGGTCAGGCGGTCGCCGGCGACGTAATCGCGGTTCGCCAAGTGGGCGTTCAGGACGTCGAGGCGCGGGATTGTGGCCTTAACCGCGGCCTCCATCTTCGCAATGTCGCGCTCTGCGGGGGAAAGACGGAAGTGGTAGTCGAGGTAGGTCTGGTTGAAGGGCGCGAGGTTCAGCGAACTCCAGTCCATCCAGCGGTCGGCATCTGCGCGGTCACGCGGGTCAGCGGGGTAGAGGCCGCCCATGTCGTGCTTGGCTGAGAGGTAGCGGATCACCGCGCCGGATTCCCAGACGCACCAGCCGTCCTCTTCCTCGATGGTCGGCAGGCGGCCGTTCGGGTTCTTGGCGAGGTAGGCAGGATCGTCATTGCCGCCGAACTTGCCGCCCCAGTCGATGCGCTGGTGTGGGATGCCGAGTTCGCCGATGCACCACATCGCCTTGATGACATTGGACCCGTCGGGGCGTCCCCAAACCTTGATCATTGATTGATTCCTGCCTGCGTTGGTTGAAAAGAACGACCAGCGGCTTTGATGTTCGACCTGTTGACCAACACCTTCAGCCTGAGGTGGCGCTCGCAGAGTGCCCTCGAAGGCCGCCGACGCTTCGAGGCTCACTGCGTTCGCACCTCAGCGTGAAGGAAAAGCTGGGCAGGTCGGGACTGCGACCGTCAGTATAACGGCTATATTTCACCCTCCGCGCGCCGTATGCAATCGGAAAAGCTGGCCAGAGCGATGGTGAGCATAGTAGCCTTTCACTTCCCAATACCGCCGCCAGGACATCCGCCATGCTGAAACACACACAATTGGGCCAAAGCGGCCTGCAGGTCTCTCGTCTTTGCCTGGGGACGATGAATTTTGGTGAGCCGGGGGTGGGTCACCAGGGCGACTGGACGCTGGATATCGACCAGTCGCGGCCGATCTTCCAAAAGGCGCTGGATCTGGGGATCAATTATTTCGACTGCGCCAACGCCTATGGCCTGGGCTCGTGCGAGAAGGTGGTGGGGGCGCTGCTGCGTGAGTTGTGCAAGCGTGAAGACTATGTGGTCACGACCAAAGTGGCCGCGCCCATGGGCCGAGGCCCGAATAAGGGCGGGCTCAGCCGCAAGCACATTATGGAGAGCGTTGACGCCTCATTGCAGCGCATGGGCCTGGACTATGTGGATCAACTGGTCATCCACCGCCACCCGCACGGCTTCCCCGGCGTGCCGCATCCGCCGATTGAGGAAAGCCTGGAGGCGCTGCATGACGTCGTGAAGGCCGGCAAGGTGCTGTATCTGGGAGCGTCCAGCATGTTCTCCTGGCAATTCTGCCAGTTGCAGATGACAGCGGAACAGCACGGCTGGACCAAGTTCATCTCCATGCAGAACCACTACAACCTGATCTACCGCGAGGAAGAGCGGGAGATGAATCCCTATTGCGCCGCCACCGGCATCGGCCTGACGCCCTGGTCACCGCTGGCGCGGGGGATTCTGACGGGGGCGTACAAGGGCTCGCTGGATGCGGGCTCGACCCAGCGCAGCCAGGGCGCGGACAAGGAGCGGACGCGCGGGCTCTACCGCGGCGAGATGGACTTCGCCATCGCCGACCGCGTGGTGGAAGTGGCGGAGCGCCTCGGCTGCAAACCGGCCCAGGTCGCCGTCGCCTGGCTGATGAGCAAGCCGGAGGTGACGGCGCCGGTGGTGGGTGTTTCCAGGCCAGAGCAGTTGGACCAGTTGGTCGAAGCCGCCAGCCTATCGCTGTCCGCTGAAGAGGTGGCCTACCTAGAAGAGCTCTATAAGCCGGTGGAGAATTTGTTGAGTATTGGGAGTTCTTAAGGAGAATGCGAAGCATACTGGGGGAGTTCTTCGATATGAACTTCTGACTTTCTCATTATATCTGCTAAGTACCTTTATCGGATGTGAGATCCATGCTACTCTGAACCGAGTGCGAACCAATGGGCAGAGAGGGAATCGCAATGTTGGAATTTTTGAAGTATGTTCCCGGCACGGTAATCGGTTGGGCGTTTTTCGTCACGATGGCTATTCTGGCGGTGTTCTCTGGTCTGGCGATATATGCTTGGTTCTCTCAGGATACGCTGGTGCTAGCTGGATATGAATTTGGCCGACCAAGCATCGGCGAAGGGGCGGTTGTGGCGTATGATCTACCAAGTGGGAATTGCCCCGATGGTTGGATGCCATTCAAAGAGGCTACTTCGCGCTTCATCATCGGTGCGGGTGATAAATCAGATGCAGACCTCTTAAAATATGCCACTGCATCGAACCTTACGATCCGCGGATACCGTGAAGCAGAAGGCGAAGAACAGCACTCGCTGACGGTCGCGGAGATGCCGCAGCACAGGCACGAATTTCAGCTTAATGGGGACGTTCTTGATAACCCAGACTTTTTCCTGGGCGAGGTTGGTACTGAGTACGTGTTTACTCCTAGTAAACCTGATGAGACGTTGCCTCGCGCAAAGATGGGGGGCGAGAGGATCAAGATTGCACCTAACGTGAATTAGTTTCGATGTTATCTGACACCGTTCCCTTTCCAGCGCGCTGGAAAGGGAACGGTTCATCTCTTGAACGAGATGATGGTTGCCGGTTTTGATGGTGGTGCACACCAACCACAAAACGAGGACACCACAATGTTG
>CALKDI010000214.1 GCA_938084065.1 uncultured Alphaproteobacteria bacterium | reverse complement strand
GCCAGTCCGACGTGGCCGCCTTGGCCGCAGCATGATCCGCTATCTGCTGATTGCCGCCGCCGCTGTAACCGCGTTGTACTTTGGCTATGTGGAGGTCAAATCACGCCTGACCCACGTCTTTGAGTATGACGCGCGCATCTCCGCTGATCTGGTGACCATGTCCAGCCGCCGGGATGGCCAGCTGTTGGAGTTGGTGGTGCGTGAAGGACAGCAGGTCGAAAAAGGCGACGTGCTCGCCCGGCTCGACGACCGTATCCAGCGCCTGGAAGCCCAGGCCATACAGGCGCGTCTTGCATCGTTAGAAACCGAGGGAGAACGGCTGGCGGACAAGCAGGAAATGATGGGCCAGCAAACCGGCAGCCGCATCTCATCCCGCATGTCAGAGCTAACAGCAACAGAGGCCAAACGTGCCTCTTTGCGTGCCGAACTGTCGTTGGCGCAGCAAGACCTCTCCCGCGTCAGCAAATTGTACAACCGCAAAGTCATTAGCCGGGCGCGCCTCGACGAAGCGCGCGCCGCGGTCGGCCGCCTGCGCAGCGATGTGGCAGAAGCCGAAGCCCAGATGCAAAAAGCCAAAGGCGCCATAGCCGAGAGCGAGGCAGAGCGCGGCGAGGTCGGGATGATTGACCAAGAAAAGGCCATGCTTGACCATGAGGCCGTCGCTTTGCGGGCGGAACTGGCGCAAAAGCGGGTTGAGATCGAGGAACACGTGATCACAGCCCCGATGGCTGGCATTGTCGACCGCCTGTTCGTCGAAGCTGGCGAATATGTCCGCCAAGGTCAACGCATGCTAATGATGCACAACCCGCGTGACTTGTGGGTTGAGGCCAATATCAAGGAAACGGAACTGCGCCTGCTGCGCAAAGGGCAGCCAGTCCACATCTCTGTGGATGCGTTTCCCGATGCACAGCTTATGGGCGCAGTCGATCGGATAGGATCAACCACTACGGCAAAGTTTGCTTTATTGCCGACTCCAAACCCCTCCGGTAACTTCACCAAGATCACACAACGTGTGCCCGTGCGCATTGCCTTAGATCGCACCGATACAGAAGACTTGCCACTTTCACCGGGCATGATGGTGGAAGTTGAAATCGACGTTCGTGAATAGAGCCACTCTCGATCTAACAATTTTGATGTGATCGGGGCCCGCTCAAACACCTTAGCGGAGGCATTTGGGGCATGACAGCCGGCCAGGCTTCGGACCCAACGGCAGAGACAATGGAGGTTCTCAGCGCCCGCTATGGAGCGACGCGCTATAGGTGGCTTGTTGTCAGCGCCTGCCTAGCCGGCACGTTGGGAATGGTGCTCTCTTCCGTCAGCATGAACGTCGCTATCCCCAGCGTTATGGGGGCATTCGGGGTTGGCCAAGATCAGGCGCAATGGGTTGCCACTGGCTATCTGGCGACCATGGTCATCGGCATGTTGCTCAACTCCTGGCTGGTGGCAGCGCTGGGGCAGCGAGCGACGTTTCTGCTGATCATCGCGGTGTTCGTAGTCGGCTCTGTCGTTGGCGCGTTCGCGTCCAGTATCGACATGCTGATCCTCAGCCGCGTGCTGCAAGGCGTGCCTGCCGGCGTCATGCAACCATTCTGTATGATGGTGAATTTCCAGGTCTTCCCGCCAGAACGTCGCGGCACTGCCATGGGTATTTTCGGCATGGGCGTGGTTTTGGCCCCAGTGTTCGGCCCGCTGCTAGGCGGCATCGCCATTGACACGATGGGCTGGCGCTACATCTTCGCCATGCCCTTGCCGTTCATCGCCGTTGCCTTAGCCATGGGGCCGATTTTCCTGCCGCAGAAGAGTGTAAAAGCCCCCCTGCCTAAATTCGACTGGACCGGATTGATCATCCTGATCACGGCGCTGGGCCTGATCTTGACCGCGCTGACCAGCGGACAACGCCTCGGCTGGCTCTCAGATTCGGTACTAGGTCGCGGTTTTCTGGGAATTGTCGCAGTCACCGCCTTCGTTTGGTGGGAAGGCAAGGCCACGCGGCCATTGCTCGACTTCAGCCTGTTTCGCAATCCGCGCTTTGCCTGCGCGATGGGCGTGTCCTTCATTTTTGGAATTTGCCTGTTTGGCTCATCCTATGTTGTGCCGGTCTTTGCGCAGACGGTGCAGGGTTACACAGCCATGCGGGCCGGCTGGCTGCTGGCACTGGGCGGCAGCGTCATGGTTTTCATGTTCCCCATCAGTGGCCGGGTGTCCGATAGCCTGCCGCCGCAATGGCTGATCCTGAGCGGGCTGTTTATTTTTGGCTTCGGCTTTGTGCTGATGCGGTCAGTAGATGTAAACACCGGCTTCTACCTAATGGCTGCAATCTCTGCTTTCACCCGGGTCGGGCTGTCGTGGGTGCTAACCCCGTTGAATGCTTCAGCCTTGCGCTACGTGCCGCCGGAGAAACTGGCCAGCGCGTCCAGCAACTCGAATTTCTTTCGACAATTGGGCGGCGGCATGGGCATTGCCGTGCTTGTCGCCATTCTGGAGACACGCACCAGCTTCCACGCCAACGGCCTGACAGCCACCCAAACAGCCAGCAACTCCACCAGCATGGAGCTGGTCGGGATGGTCACCCGCATGCTGTCTGAGACGGGCATCCCAGAAATATTCCGGCAAGGCGAAGCAGTCGCCTTCCTCAGTAAAGTCGTCTATTCCAACGCCTACATGTTTGGCTTCCAGGATGTGTTTCTAACCCTGGCGGGCATCACTTTTGTGGCGATGATTCCTGCCTTTTTCGTCAAACGCCCAGCCACGCGATTGGCAGCCATGCCCACACCGCGACCGGTGATTGTCGCCCAGCAACCGGTGGAAGCGATTGCCCCACCACCAGTTGCGAAACCGCTGCCACCACCACCCCGATCCCGCACACTGCATCCGCGGCCATTGCGACGGGCTGGAAATACCAAGCGCATCGCCCATAATGGTCGCGTGCGCCGCCCCGCTCGCTAAGCCCTAGGCTGCCCCCTTCCTCCGCCAAGTAAGAGAATTTTATGCTGTCATCCGCGCGTTTCAACGACTTTGAGACCTATCTGGCCGCCATCCAACGCTTCACCGATGACGAGTTGATTCCAGCGGAACCCAGGCTAGAGGCCGAAGACTGCGTGCCAGAGGAATTGGTCCAGCGCATGCGCGACCTGGGCCTGTTCGGCATCTCAATCCCCGAGGAGTACGGTGGCCTCGCCTGTACGCAGGAGGAGCAAGTGCTGCTGACCATGGCATTCACCCGCGCCTCCGCCGTCTACCGCTCGCGGTTTTCCACCACCATCGGACTGACCAGCCAGGCCATTTTGGACTTCGCCACCACCGAGCAAAAACAGCGATGGTTGCCGCTTATGGCGTCTGGAGCCGTCACCGGCGCCTTCGCCCTGACCGAGCCCGATGCCGGCACCGACGCCGGCAGCTTGAAGACCACAGCAGTGCGCGATGGTGACCATTACGTGCTGAATGGCATGAAACGCTACATCACCAACGCCCCGGAAGCCGAGCTATTCCTGGTCATGGCCCGAACCGAGGCCGGCAGCACCGGCTCGCGCGGCGTCTCCGCCTTCTTGGTTGAGGCCGGAACGCCCGGCATTGAGCCGCTGCCAGCGCCGCCTATGCTGGGCTTGCGCGGCGCGCATTCCACCGAGATCAAAATCGAGAATTGCCGCGTTCCGGCAGAAAACCTGGTCGGCGGCGTCGAGGGCCGGGGACTGGGCGCTGCCCTGCGCGGCATCAACTCTGCGCGCACCCACGTGGCCGCCACCTGCGTCGGCCAGGCCATCCGCCTGATCGCTGAAGCCGTCGCCCATGCCCGCAAGCGCGAGCAATTCGGCCAACCCATCGGCGAGTTCCAACTGGTTCAAGGCCTGCTGGCAGAGATGCAGGCCGATATGCTAGCCGCCAAAGCACTGGTGCTAGACGTCGCCCGCGCCTTTGACCGCTCGACCGAAACCGGCTCGCCACTGCCCTTCCCGGACATCGCCGCCGCCAAGTATTTCGGCTCGGAAATGGTCTGCCGCGTTGCTGACCGCGCCGTGCAAATCCTGGGCGGTGCTGGCTATGTCGAAGACAACCCCGTCACCCGCATGTACCGCGACGTCCGCCTGTTCCGGCTGTTCGAGGGCACAAGCCAGATCCAGCAGCAGCAGATTGCCAAGGCAATGCTGCGCGCCGGTTAGCCTGCGCAGGCATTGGCGCGCGCTTCAACAATCGCAGGGGTATTCGCAGGTCCGGAGCAAATACCCAGGCCACCCCTGCGCCGCCATTCAATCCAATATCACATGCGGCAGAAAGCGAGAGCTATCCTTGGTGATGGGGGAGTTGTCTTCGCGGATGCCCATACCGCAGGGCTTGCTGGCTACTAGCCAGGAGCCGATCACAGTATGGTTGCCCTCAAACACCGGCAGCGGATGCAGCGCCTGGATGATGCTGCCTTCGGCGCCGTAGGGCCCGTCAACTGAGAGCGTTTCCTCACCCGGGCGTACCATCTCAATGTTAGAGCCTTCGCGCGACAGCAAGGGCTTGCGCACATAGCCACCGGTCAGATCATTGGCGCGGGGATCGTCTGCGAAATAGGCTGGCAGCAGGTTTGGATGCCCCTCAAACATTTCCCACAGCAGCGGCAGTAATCCCTTGTTCGATAGGATCGCCCGCCATGGTGGCTCAATCACTTTGGCGCCGCTTTTTGGCAACGCTAGACCGAACTCGTCCCGCATCACCCATTCCCACGGGTAGAGCTTGAACAAAGTGGTGATGGTCATGTCGTCCATGTCGGTCAGCCGCCCGGCATCATCGATGCCGATATCCTCCAGATACAGGAAGTTGGTTTTCAATCCGGCTTGGGCAGCGCACTCCTCAATATACCGCACCGTGCCCTCGTCCTCATCGACGCCCTTGCAGGCGGCCAGATGGAGAGGCCCCGGAATGCCCAGATTGCGGAATGCCTCGACCATGGTCTCGTGGATAGAGTTGAACTGGTCGCAATTCGGCGGGATGATCTCCCGTTCCATAGCCTGTTCCAGCCAGACCCATTGGAACGCCCCTGTTTCATAGAGCGATGTTGGGGTATCGGCGTTGTATTCCAGCAATTTGGCAGGGCCATTGCCATCATACGACAGGTCTAGGCGGCCATAGAGGTTGCGATCCTGCTCCATCCAACTGGCACGGATATAGTCCCAAAACGTTTCGGGGATGGCCAGCTTGCGCAAAACTTCTTCATCGTTGATCGCCCGCGCAACCACATCAAAGCACATGGTTTCGATGACCCCGCTAGGGTCCTCAATATCGTCCTCTATCTGCTGCATAGTGAACCGATAGCAGGCAGTCTCATCCCAATAGGGCGCACCATCGATTGTGTGGAAGCTAAAGCCAAGCGTCTCTGCCTGGGATTTCCAGTCGTCTCGTTCTGCTATCGCAATGCGCTGCATGGTTTATGCGATCAGCTGCCGAAGCTTCTGCGAACGCCGCCGCTGGCTGCCTTGGCCGAAGAGCCGAAACCGCCGCGCCTGATGGTCGACGTCTTGGTGCTAGGCGCTCGCGCCACCTGCGCTGGCACTTTGGAGATGCCCGTCTTGCCAGAGACCTTCTGGTTATCGCCAGTGCGGAAATTCTTGGAATCATCCCTAGAGCGATACAGCGGCTGCGTGGCCACATTGGATCGGCCAGACAGCATATTACCCATCATGTAGCCCATCATGAGCGGCATGAAGATAGAGCCTCCACTGGAGGATTGCTGCGGTGCAGGCTCGCATTGCTCTGCACCAAAGTCAGCTTCGCAATCAGCGAAGGAACTGTATTTCGGCGCGGCCCTAATGTGCTCTTCTTGGGCGAGCTGCAAATTGGTTTCGCAGGATAATGTATCAAAGCCGTCCTGGCTGGAACATTGCTCAACATTCTCAAAAATGGCGGCTTGCTCAGAGTTGTCACACGCTGCCAACGTCAACGCAGTCGCGCTCATGAGTGCCAGGGTTAGGGTGCTCGATCGTTTCATCTGGGGCATCTTTCCGTTGATTGCGCGGATCTTGCCGCATGCGAGAGGGCGCTAGGACGCGCCTTCACCGAGGATCGCTAAAGACCTACTACATTTCGTTGCACAATGTCACTGCATGGAAATCATACTGCGCCATTGCAGAAGCGTTGGAGGACGGCCTCCCCAGCCCCGACCGATAATCTCCGGCGGGTCATACGCCGTCACGGGGGGCAGTTCGCCATCGTACTTCTCGATCTCGATCAGGCAAGTGTGGGCAATCGGCCCTTGAGCCAGTCGCGACGTGCCCTTGTCTGGCGTCAGCATGTTCGGGTTGCCGTGCTTGCAGATGCTGCCAGGTGTGCCTGGCTCCAGCGGATCGAACCACGCGCCTGTCGCCAACTGCACCACGTCCGCGCGGACACCATCATTCAGGACAGCCGCAGCCAGGCATGCACCGCGACCGTTGAATAGGCGCACGATATCGCCGTCTGCGATGCCCCTAGCCGAGGCCGCCGCCGGGTGAAGCATTACCGGCTCACGCCCTTTGATCTTGGACGCGCGGCAATGGCTGCCATGATCCAACTGGGAGTGCAGCTTGTCCGATGGCTGGTTCGAGATCAGGTGCAGGGGATAGGGCTTTTCGCTTTGTCCCAGCCACTCCAAAGGCTCCAGCCAGGCGGGATAGCCTGGGCAATCGTCATAATCGAAGCCGGCCACCGTCTCCGAGAATATCTCAATCTTGCCGCTTGGCGTCTTCAGGGCGTTCGAAACAGGATCATCGCGGAAAGCTTTCAGCATGATATTGGGCTCGGCCGGTGCGGGCACCTCATGCCAACCGCGCTCGCGCAACTCCGCCATTGTCGGCAACTCTATCTGTTTTTGCGCGTAGATCTGACGCGACCGGTCATAGAGCCATTGCTGCCACTCTTCAGCATCGCGGCCTTCGGTATAGACCTCTTCCGATCCCATGCGACGGGCGATGTTGCTGAAAATTTCATAATCGTCACGGGTCTCACCAACCGGCTCTGCCACCTTTTCCATGGAGACAACAAAGGTATCGCGGTTGGAAATCGAGAAGTCCCTGCGCTCCAGCGTGGTGGTACAGGGCAGGACAATATCTGCGTGCTTGGCGTGTGCGTTCCAACTCCACTCGTGGCAGATGATCGTGTCTGGCTTTTGCCAGGCGCGCAGCATCCGGTTCAGGTGCTGGTGGTGGTGGAACGGGTTACCGCCAGCCCAGTAAATCGCCTTGATCTCAGGATAGGTGTGTTTCTGGCCCTTGTAGTCAAACGACGACCCAGGATTCAGTAGCATGTCACTGATACGGGCGACGGGAATAAACCGGTCCACGCCGTTCTGGCCTTGCGGCAAGGCTGCTGGGCTGAGGATTGAGTAGTCCAGGCCGATGGTGTTAACCGCGCTATAGCCAAAGCCGAACCCACCGCCCGGCAGGCCGATCTGCCCCAACATCGACGCCAGCGCGATCGTGGCCCAGAACGGTTGCTCGCCATGGTCCTGACGCGTTAGAGACCAACTGGTTGTGACCAGGGTTCTCTGCGCCGCCATGCGGCGGGCCAGATTACGCAGGTCATCGGCAGGCAGGTCGCTGATGGTTGCGGCCCAATCTGCGTCCTTAACAATGCCATCAGTCTCGCCGGTCAAATAGGCTGCGAACTTGTCGAAGCCTACCGTGTAGCGCTCCAGAAATGCCTGGTCGTGCAACCCTTCGGTCAACAGAGTATGCGCCAGGCCCAGCATGATGGCCGCATCGGTCGAAGGCCTCGCAGCCAGCCATTCCGCGTTGAGCTCATCGATAGCGTCCGAGCGAACAGGGGAGATGTTGACCACCTGAACACCAGCGGCCGCCGCTTCCCGCATGCCGATGCGCTGGACGTGCCGGCCCATTCCACCCTGCGCGATCTGGCCGTTCTTCACCGGCAAGCCGCCAAAGGCGACAATCAGCTTGGTCTGCTCAGCAATCACGTGCCAAGGAGCGGTTGCATAGGTGAATTCGCGGTAGCCGCCCAACACATACGGCACCGTCACTTCGCCCGCCGCCACGCTGTACGTATCGACCGAGCGGGTGTAGCCGCCAATGCTGTTCAGGAACCGATGCACCTGGCTCTGCGCATGATGGAACCGCCCAGCGCTGGACCAGCCATAGGAGCCGCCAAAAATAGCCTCGTTGCCATAGTCTTTGCGAATGCGGGAGAGTTCGTTCGCGACCAGCGTCTCCGCTTGCTCCCATGAGACCTGAACGAAGGGCTCTGCGCCACGGCGATCCGTATTCGAGCCTGGGCCATTCTCCAGCCAGCTCTTGCGCACCATTGGCGCCTTGATTCGGCTGGGCGCGTCCAGTGTGTCAAGGATGCCCTGACCGATGGGGGATGGATCTTTGTCACCTTCGAACGCGTGCAGAGCCGTAACCTTACCGCCCTCCGTCTCAGCCCGGAACATGCCCCAATGGCTGGTGGTCATCGGCAGGGCGGCGTGGTCATTCATTGGGAAATCACTCTTACTTGGGCAAGTGTTTGGAGGCAATGTTTTGGCATGCAACGCGGCGAGCAGGTGCAAGATCTACCGCGCTATGCCCATGCTGAAAACATTGCGTGTTTTACTGCACGAGGCTGAACGCTCGACCCTGAACATCATCGCCATGGTCCTCTCGGGGAATCAGTCGCCAGCCGTGCGGAAATGGTCAGCGATGTCGCGGCGGGTGGCGATCCAGACGTCGGGTTTGGCGGCGACGTAGTCCAGGAATTTGGCGAAATAGCTGATGCGGCCAGGGCGGCCGATGATGCGAAGATGAACGCCGAAGCTCATCATTTTCGGGTCGCCGGCCTCGCCCTCCGCATACAGCCAGTCGAACGTATCGACCGCATAGTCGAGCCATTGCGCCGGCGTCATCGCCGGGTCGGTCCACATCTTCATGTCGTTGCTATCGAGCGCGTAGGGCATGATGACGATGTCTTGCGCCGCAGGGTCGTTCCAGAACGGCAGGTCGTCGGAATAGTCGTCCATGTGGTAGGTGAAGCCGGCCTCGATCAGCAAGCGGCGGGTATTCGGGGTCAGCAAATAGCGGGAGAGCCAGCCGTAGGGCCGCTCGCCAGTGGTGCGGGTGATCGAGTCGACGGCCTTTTGGATGAACCCCCGCTCCGTCGCCTCGTCCATGCCGAACTGGTGCACCCAGCGCCAGCCGTGGGAGCAGACCTCATGCCCTTGCGCCACGATCTCCTGCGTCAGGTCGGGCGCGCGCTCCAGCGCTTGGGCGGCGGCGGTGAAGGTGGCGCGCATGCCGCGGTCTTTCAGCAAGCGCATCACCCGCGGCGCACCGGCCTTGATGCCGTAGGCGTAGTTACTCTCGTTGCCGTAATTGCGGATCGGATGGCGGATGGCGATGCCGAGCTCGTCCACCGGCTCCGGCCGTTTGTCACCATCGTCGATGCGAGCCTCTGCGCCCTCCTCCACGTTTACCACCAAAGACAGTGCGAGTTTTGCGTCGTTCGGCCAGGCTATTTGCGCCATGGTTCATTCGTCTCCCAGAAAAAGTATCGCGGTAAAGTGCGTGTTAAGCGCTGATCCTGCAAGACAGACCTCGTGCGCACACGAGTCAGCGATGGCCTATTGCCTCCATTGAGCCCTCGCCCACCCGACTTTGCGCCGCCAGAGGGTCTATGGATGATTTGAAACACAGTGTTGGCGCTAGCGAACTCCGGGCCCTGTGGGGATCGCAGGTGTGCCGCCGCATCGCTTTGGGCGTACTGGCCTGCGTGCTGGCGATTGAGCTGATCGTCATGATTCCTGCCTATTGGGGCGAGCGGGAACGGTTCATTCAGAACCGGGTGGTCGGAACGGACACCGCATTGCGGGTCATGCAGCGCGACCAACTGGCCGGAAGTTCCATCCTGTCACCCCTGGCCGATAGCGTCGCGCAACTGGTCCACCATGAATTCCTGCTGCCCGGCTCAAAAATCTGGCTGGCGGAGGGGGCTGTTCCGGCGATGCGGGAGGAAGGTGCTGCGCTAATTGCCTACCTGCCCATCGGCGAACAATGGGTGGAGGCACGGCTGAGCATTGCGGGCCTCAGTCAGCACATGCGGATGTTTGTGCTGCGCGTTGGTGGGTTGGTCGGCCTGGTAGCCCTTGCGGCGGCTCTGGGCGGGTTGCTGCTGGTCGGGCGTCAAGTCTTGCAGCCGATGATCCGCATGCATACCAGCCTGACCAACGCTGCCGTCGCCCCAGCCAAAGCGCACACATACTTGTTGGATTCCTTGCCGCCAGGGGAGTTGGGCGCGTGCATGCGGGCGCTGAACAATCTGTTGTTGCGTGTCTCCCGCATTCATCGCGAGCAATTGGCGCTGCTGGGTGCGATTGTCGATGACACTGCGCAAGGCATCGTCGTCTTTGACCACGCCGGACAGCCCACGTTTGCCAACCCGGCCATGCTGCGGCTGGTCGGCGCTGGCTCGCTCCGCCATTTGAAGGCATCGGACTGGACAGGGCTGCAATGCAGCACCTGCCGGCAACCTGGGCGATGCACACAGTGTAGCGTGACTAGCGGTGAAGGCTCTCTGGAGACGTTGGATGGGCGGGTTTTGCCTTGCGCGCTCAGCGGTGGCCTATTGGGCGGGGATGAGGGGCCGATCCAGCGCTATGCCCTGGTCAGCGACCTATCCGAGACCAAACACACAGCCGGCCTGTTAGCGGAACAGAACCTGGCCCTGGCCATCGCCGACCGAGCCAAATCGCAATTCCTGGCGAATATGAGCCATGAATTGCGCACACCACTCAACGCCATCATCGGCTTTGCTGAGATCATCGACGCCGGTGTTTTTGGTGAGCTAGAGAATGAAAAATACAAGGATTATATTGGCGATATCCAAAGCAGCGCAGAGCATTTGTTGGCCCTGATCAACGATATCCTGGACGTCTCACGCCTGGAATTGGGGCAGGTGGAACTATACTGCGCGAACATCAACCTGAAGGAACTAGTCGCCTCAACGGTGCGCATCGTCAAACCGCGGGCCAGACAAGGCCGGGTGCGGATCGACGCTGTGGTGCCGGACGATCTGTACATCTTTGCCGACGAAACACGGATAAAGCAGGTGTTGCTCAACCTGATCGGCAACGCGGTAAAATTTACGCCGCAAGATGGCCAGGTGACCGTCAGTGCAGACGTGTTGGACGGACGGATTGTGATCGCAGTTTCCGACACAGGCATTGGCATCAGCGATGCGGACATCGCCCAGGTCATGGAGCCGTTCGCTCAAGTCGCTGATACTATAGGCCGGCAGCACGAAGGCGCGGGGCTGGGACTGCCCATCACCAAGTCGCTGGTCGACCTGCACGGTGGTACCATTCACCTAACCAGCGAACTGGGCGCAGGCACTGTTGTGACTGTTTCGTTGCCACTTTCTGACCGCCAACACCAAAAAGTTGCTTGAGTCCGTCGAGAGCCTACTGAGCCAAAGTCGCCAATATCGGGCTTCGCCATTGCGTTGCTGCCCATCTCACGCTATCAGATGGGCGAAATGACCCAATAGCAGGGTGATCCCTGACAGATATAGAACCGTTGAGGAGTTTGGCGCAGTGAAGCAATTGTTGGCGATTATCATGATGTTTTGGGCAGGGGCCGCAGTTGCCCAGGATAGCAGCATCAACATTGAGTTGAACAACATCTCTGCGCGCAACGATGTCTGCCAAGTCTATATCCGCGTGCGCAACCAGACGGATGCCGCCTACAGCGCCTTCAAGATCGACCTTGCTTTTTTTGACAAAACCGGTGTGATTAACGACCGCGTTCTGATCGATTTGGCGCCATTGCGGGCCAGCAAGACCTCAATCCATGTGTTTGATATGCCGGACCTGGATTGCGGCAATGTCAGCGAGGTGTTGCTGAACGACATCACGGAATGCACGGCCGCCGAAGGTGCGACAGCGCCCGCCGATTGCTTTGACGCAGTGAAGCTCAGCAGCCGGGGCGATATTGCGTTCGTGCGCTAAGGCCGGCTAGACGGCTTTCGGCGGCTTGCCCAGATCCAGCACCAGACCTTCCAGTTCGGGCCGCACTGCCGGATAGATGTCGGTCACGATAGGGTCGTGGCCCGGCACCAGGAAGGCGCGGTCGCCGGCTAGGCTGGCGCAGGTGCGATAGCCTTCCAGCATATCCACCATGTCGTAGAACACGATGAACGGCTTTTCCTCATCCACTTCCTGGAACAGGTGGATAGCGTCGCTGGCCAGAAAGACCGGCCCGCGCTCCGTATTGACTGTCAGTGCCATCTGGCCGCGGGAATGGCCGCCGATCAGGTGATAGTCGATGCCTGGCGCATAGCTGCCATGGCCGTTGATGAAGCGAAGGCGGTTGTCGTAGAGCAGGCCGACCAACTCCTCCACGTCGTCTTGATGGTAAGCGGTGCGGAAGAAGGGGTGAGTCATGTCGCGGCCGGTGATCGACTGCATCTCCAGATCCTGGATCGTGAACTTCGCCTTGGGGAAGCGCTCCAGATTGCCGACATGGTCGAAGTGGGCGTGGGTCAGGATGACCTCATCCACATGCGCCGCATCAATGCCGACCTTGCCCAGCAGGTCGATGGGATCGGCCAGCCAGGTGCGGTTCATGGACTCCACCTTGTCCTTTTTCATGCCGGAATCGACAACGATGACCCGCCCGTTGCCGACAATGGCCCACATGAAATAGTCGAGGCCGCGGCACAGCTCATTCGGATTGCCACCGATAAACGTGTCGCTCATCATCCGGTTTTCGTGCCTGCCATAGCAAAAGGCGTAGAGATTCCAGGTGGGAAGGGGCATGAGAAAGGTTCCTGCGCTCAAAAATCGGTGTTGATCGCAGTCTCTACCGAATTCGGCCAAAATTCCAGCGTTTACGGCGGGCTGGTTTGGGCGGACGCATCCATGACCCGGAAAACCTCAACCGGCTGGCGGATGCCTTTGAAAGTCATTTCGCCCAGCGTCTCCGCTGCGAAGTCGTCCTCCACCGCCGTGTAGGCGCGGGGGCTCAGCAGGATTTCGCCGTCCTCGGCGTGGTCGCAGAGGCGGGCGGCCATGTTTACCGCCGTGCCGTTGGCCGTGTAGTCGAAGCGCCCCTCTGACCCGACCATGCCGACCGTGGCGTATCCCAGCGAGATGCCGACACCGAAGCCCAGCCGGTGGCCGAGCCGCTTCCAGCGTAGGCAGATCTCCTCCATCTTCTCGCGCATGGCGAGAGCGAGGCGTAAGGCGTCGCCGGCTGGGTCTTCACAGGGGAAGGGATCGTTGAAAATCACCATGATGCCGTCGCCCCAGCGGTGATCGACGCCGGCGCCGTGGGCGTTGATGAGCTTGCCCATTTCCTCGTGATAGGTCTGGAGGAATTCGATGGTCTCCTCCGGCTCCGCCGTCTCGCAGAAGGCCGTAAAGCCGCGGATATCGCAGAACAGAATGCCGATCAGCGCCCGGTGACTGCTGAGAATGCCCTCATCACCGGACGAGATCACCGCATTGGCCACCTGCGGCGACAGGAACCGCTTCAGCCGCCCCATCCGCTCAATCTCGCCGACCTGCTCTTCGACGCGGGTTTCGAGCGATGTGTTCAGCGCTTCGATCTGGGTATTCCGCTCGCCGATCTCGCGGAACTGGCGGACGTTCTCGATGGCGATGACGGCCTGGGCGGCGAAGGATTCAACTAGCGCGATCTGGTCCGAAGAAAATGGCTGTACTTCATTGCGCCGTAACGAAATGCACCCTATCGCAAGCCCTCCGCTGATCAGGGGCACGACAAGCAACGTCCGCGCGCCTTCTTCATCGACAACCCGGACGCGGATCGAATCTCCCTGGCGGTATAGATCATCATCAGCCAAGTCTTCTATCTGAACCACGCGGGCTTCTCGGATAGAAACCGCGACTGCTGTCGAGTTCCCATGAAGAGCGGACCCCTCTCCAAGCTTAAACGATCTATTCAAGTTTGAGCGTATCGCCGTCAGCTTCCAATTTTCACGGTGTTCGTCGAGCAGAACGAGGGAAGCATAAGGCGTGGCGCACAATCGGGATGCATTCTCTAGAATGACATCGAATACCGGCTGATCGTCATCACGGCTTTGGCTGATGACCTCCAAGATTCCCGAGGTCGCGGCCTCCCGCTCCAGCCGGGTCTGGAGTTCACGGAACTGATGGACATTCTGCACGGCAATGACAGCTTGCGCCGCAAAACCTTGGACAAGCGCGAGGTCGTCATCGGTGAATGGCGCGACCTCGCGGCGATACAATACGATGGCGCCGATACCCTTGCCGCCACTGACCAGCGGTACAGCCAGCAAGCTGCGGACGCCCTCAATGTCGGCCAGTACCATCCGCCAGCGCTCACCGGTACGGTACAAATCGTCTGCCGTTATATCGTCAACCCGTATCGGCATAGCCTCAGCAATGGGCCGTATCGCAACCAATTTCGCCCCTTCGATCGGCTCATGGAAATTCTCCACGAGTGAGGTGAATTCCGCGCGTGCGCCCAGCATGGCCCGGATATTGACGTGCGTCCGCTCTTCGTTTGCCATGGAGAGAAACGCCAGCGGCGCATTGCACAACCGCGAGGCGCTTTTCAGAATGACATCAAAAACCGGTTGCTCATCATCGCGGCTCTGACTGATGACCGAGAGGATTTCCCGCGTCGCTGCCTCCCGCTCCAGCCTTGTCTGGAGTTCGCGGAACTGGCGGACGTTCTCGATAGCGATGACAGCCTGGGCAGCGAAGCTCTGCACCAACGTGATTTCATCGTCGGAGAATGGCATGACTTCGCGCCGGTTGAGCGCAATGCAGCTGAGGGCCATATCGCCAAGGCTCAATGGCACCAGGAGCAGCGTCCGCACGCCCTCGCCGTCAACGATCCGTTTGGCGATCGGGAGACCCGCCTTGTAGCCCTCTGTGTCCCGCATATCCGGCATATGGATCACCTGATTGCCGAGGATGGAGCGGGCGGTGACAACCACCGGATTGAACTCGGTAACATCGCCGACCTGCGCGACCCGGTGCGCATCGCCCCAACTTGCGGCGATGCGGTAGTGGGTCCGCTCTTCATTGGCCAGAAGCAGTCGCGCCATCGGCGCGCCGCACAGCCGGGCTGCGTTCTCTAAGATGACATCAAAGACCGGCTGTTCCTCATCCCGGCTTTGGCTGATGACTGAGAGGATTTCCCGCGTCGCCGCCTCCCGCTCCAGCCTTGTCTGGAGTTCGCGGAACTGGCGGACGTTCTCGATGGCGATGACGGCCTGGGCGGCGAAGGTCTCTAGAAGCGTGATCTCCCGCTCGGCAAACCGTTCAACGCGCTGGCGGTACAGCGAGAAAGCACCGATGGGCGTGTCGCCGCTGTAAAGGGGAATGACGAGCTGGGTGTGCATCCCCTCATCATCGACGATCATACGCCTCATGCTATCGCCAGAGCGGTATAGCTCCGAATCTTGCATGTCTTCCGTGTGAATGGTTCTGTTTTCGCGGACTGCTACACAAATATTCTGTTGGGAGTCGAGGGAGACAGTTGTAACGCCTACCTCAAACACGTTCAGCTTCTTCCCCAAGTAGGCAGCAAGCGTCATGGAATCGGGGTCTGCCCTCACCATAGTCAAATGGCACATGTCCACACGACAAAGCCTGCTCGAATTTTCCAAGATCGTATTGAAGACCGGGAGTTCATCGCCGCGCGAGCCTGAAATAACCTGCAGGATCGCCCGGTTCGCCTCCTCCCGCTCCAGCCTTGTTTGAAGTTCGCGGAACTGGCGGACGTTCTCAATGGCGATGACGGCCTGGGCGGCGAAACTCTCGACCAGAGCGATTTGGTCCGCAGAAAATGGCCTTACTTCATTACGCCGCAACGTAATGCACCCAATCGCTAGCCCTCCGGTGATTAAGGGCACGACAAGCATTGTCCGCGCGCCTTCTTCATCGACAGTCCGAACGCGGACCGGATCTCCCTGGCGGTACAGATCATCATCAGCCAAGTCTTCTATATGAACCACGCGGGCTTCAAGAATAGAAGTTGCAGCTGCCGTCCGGCTAGCGGGAAGAGGGAACACCTCTCCAATCTCAAACGATCGATGATGATTTGAGCGAGCCGCCGTCAGTATCCAATTTTCTCGCCTTTCGTCGACCAGATGGAGGGAAGCGTAAGACGTGGCACACAATCGGGCCGCGTGCTCCAGAATAACATCAAACACCGGCTGATCGTCATCACGGCTTTGGCTGATGACCTCCAGGATTCCCGACGTCGCCGCCTCCCGCTCCAGTCGCGTCTGGAGTTCGCGGAACTGGCGGACGTTTTCGATGGCGATGACGGCTTGCGCGGCGAAGGTTTCCAGCAGCAAAACCTCGCTGTCATCGAAGGCGCCAACCTCGTGACGGCTGACGACGATGGCCCCGAGCGCGATGCCATTGCGGATCAGCGGAACGCAAATGCGCGAGTGGATGCCTTCTTCATCCACCAGATAGGTGTAGGTGGCCTCGCCATCCTGGTAGGCCTGCGTCTTAGCAATATCGGCGAGGTGCACGGTGCGAGAGCCCCGGATGGCATCCGCCACCGGCAAATCGGCATCGATGGGCCAGGAGGTTCCCAGGTCGATCGGGTGCGCCCACTCTCCCCACAACGCCGCCAGCGAAAACGCCGTCCGGTCATCATTGACGAGGACAAGCAGCGCGGTCGGCACTTTGCAGAGGACTGCCGAGCGTTCCAGGATCACATCAAACACCGGCTGCTCATCGTCCTGGCTCTGGCTGATGACGGCGAGGATTTCCCGCGTCGCCGCCTCGCGCTCCAGCCTTGTCTGGAGTTCACGGAATTGGCGCACATTCTCGATGGCGATGACGGCCTGGGCGGCGAAGGACTCTACCAAGGCGATTTGCGAGTCGGTAAATGGCCCTGGGTCCGTCCGCTGGAGGTTAATGCACCCTATCGCCTCGCCGCCGGCATAGATCGGTACGCTGAGGAGCGTATGCACACCCAGCTCGTCAACCATGGTCCGTCGATGTTTGTGGCCTTGTCGATAAAGATCGGAGTCGCCAATG
>CALKDI010000213.1 GCA_938084065.1 uncultured Alphaproteobacteria bacterium | reverse complement strand
ATAACGCCTAGCGTACGCATTATCATACCGACCACTCCCTATTCCACAAAGCGCGAGCCGACGGTTTCCGCGATGGCGCGGTGAACTTTACACTATAAAAGCCTAAGCCGCGGCAAACTCCAAAAATACACCGCTGACGTTGGTGGTCTAGATGCGGATGCTGCCGTCGAACAGATGCTCGAATCGCACATGCTAGCCGGCCAAGAATTACACGGTCCGGCCAATGTGTAGAAGCGGGAAGCATTGCGGTATTATCCCGTCAACGCGGCCACGTGGCAGTTTCAAGGACAATCCATAGTTTAGACCAACAACCTCACCGGCGCAGCAGATAGACGTTCTTCGCCAAATGGCCTTTGATGTCTATCTTGCCCCGCGGCTGTACCTGGAAGTTCGGAGATAAAAGGGTCCGGGTTTCCTCTGAAACCTGGATTTCGTTCGGAACTCCTGCTGATTCCATCCTGCTCGCCACATTGACGGTATCGCCCCACAGGTCATAGGCAAATTTGTGCGTGCCGATCACGCCGGCAATGACCGCGCCTGAATGCACGCCGATCCGGAGTTTCAGATCCAGGTCGTGCTCGCGTTGGAACGCGATGAAGGCGTCTTTCATATCCAGCGCCAGGTTGGCGACAGCGGTCACGTGATCGCTGACCCCAGCGTTGAGACCAGCCGCCACCATATAGGCATCGCCGATAGTTTTGATCTTTTCCGCGCCATGCTCTTGCGTCAGGCGGTCGAACCGCGAGAACAAGTCGTTCAGCAGTTCAACCAGTCGCGCCGCCGGAATGGTGCGCGATAGCTCGGTAAAACCGACAAGGTCTGCGAACAGCACTGTGGCGGACTCGCGGTGGTCGGCAATCACCGTCTCATCCGCTTTGAGCCGTTGCGCGATATCGGCGGGCAATATGTTCAGCAGTAAGTCTTCGGAGCGCTGCTTCTCCCGTTGAACTGAGAGTTCAAGCGCGAAATTGTTCCGGTTGATGGCGACCAGCACATAGGAGAACCCAATGACGAAACTCGCACCTCCCGTCAGCCAAGCTATGGCATTGATAAGCTCGAACTCAGTTGCACCGGCTCCGGCCATGATGCCAATCGGTACCACGATCAACGGCGCGACGGCGACGGCTGACTGCCAAGTGTAGGCGACGAATGCCGGGATAAAGATCATCCCGACCATAAACCCCGGCAGTCCCGCCAGAAATCCACCCGGCAATTGCGATACTATCGCGGCGAATCCGATCGCAACTCCCACGTAGATACAGACTGTAAAGACGAACAGTACCGCTGAATCGTCCCGTATTACCGGCCAATACGACAACGCTCCGCCCAGCAGCATGAACAAAACAACGGCAAGCCGAATGGGGCCGGTGACCCACAACGGGTCATCCAGCAATAGATAGTCCCAAGCAAAAAACCCAGAGAACGCCCCAGCCCCGATCAGCGCGCCGATCCGCAGCAACGGTACGATCCGCGCTCGCATGTAGCTGCGGTATGCGGTTTCATCCGCCGCATTGAAGCGGACCGTTGCCCAGGCTCCGACCGATTGCTCGACCAACTCCGCGCTCCCTTAGGCCGCCACAAACTCCATGAGCACGCCGCTGGCGTCGGCGGGTTGGATGCGGATGCTGCCGTCGAACAGGCGCTCGAATGGCACGTGGCGGCCGGCGAGGAGTTGCTCAGTCGCGCCCAGGTCACTAACGGCGATCCGCATGGCATACCATCGCGGCAAGGGGCCGGCTGGCACGGTCGCGCCGATGTGCAGAAGCGGAAAGCTTTGTGGCGTTACCACGTCAACCCGGCCACGTGGCAGCTTCACAGACAAACCATGAGCCGCGTCATGCACCTGATCGGCGCCATAGACCTTTGACACAGCCTCCCGCGCACGATCCAGGTCGGAGACGACGTTGGTTACAGACGCCAGCGCCACTGCGCCGTTCGGGTGGGTAAGCCATTCAGGCGTTCGCATCAGGTCCGGTGTGCGATGGCAGCAGAAGAACGTCCAGATGTCGGCGGTCTGCTCCTTCGGGATCATTACGTTGTTGAACGTGACCATGCCAGCCGGATATTCCTGCGGGCGTTCCAGCAACAGTGGGTCAGCGATATCCAACCCACGTGAGCGCAAATCAGCGGCGATATCGTCTGCTTCGGACGTGCCGTTGGCCAGGCGCTGGAACCCCTCGCCGCGGGTTGCCAGGAACTCCTTAAAGCCGAAGTCCGGCAACTCCGGCTGGTTCATACCCAGCAGTTCCAGATATGTGTCTGGAAACATGATGCAGTAGTTTGCCGTCGCGCGGTTCTGATGGTTGCCCATCGGCACATGGGTAAAGCCCAGTTTCGTATAGACGGCACGTGCGGCATCAAGGTCATGCACAGCGATAACGGCATGATCGAGACCCAGAATAGCTTGGCTCATGGCAGGCTTCTCCCCATAATGGTAGGCTGATAGACAAACTTAGGCGAACCGGCTGCCCGCAGCAAACCGGCAATGCACCAAAGTGAGGATAAATGCGCCGTTTTGTGTTGCGGATCATAGGGTTTGTGTTCCTCGGGGCCGGCCTTATCGTCTTCCCCTTGCCGATTCCATTCGGCCTATTAATGATTTGCATCGGCTTAGTGCTGCTGATTGCCAACAGCGACTGGGCCGCAGATGTGGTCCGCCGGGCCCGTACCCGCTGGCCGCGGTTTAACAACTGGATCCGACGGTCCAGCGGCAAGCTGCCTCGTCGGCTGCACCGAATCCTAGCCGCAACCGATCCGCGGCGGCCCAGCAAAAAGGTAACCCCATGAGCTCTCGCACACTTCCCAAAACCACCCAACACTTCGTCGCCAACGCCTCTATCCCGGCTCAGGCCGTGAAGGCACTGGAGGGCATGCCAGAGGGTGACGGCGGCCATTTGGCGATAAAGCCGCTGATGGTTGGCCAGGACATGGTGTTCCTGGAAGCTCATCGTGAGAAAGGCCTGATCGACCCAGAGCACTCTCATCCCGATCACGAGTCGATCTGCTATCTGGTCAAGGGCAAGGTCCGCGTTGTTATCGCTGGCGAGGAGTTTATCGCGTCGCCTGGCGATACCTGGATTCACCCAGCCGGCGTGCCGCACTATCACGAGGCGCTGGAAGATTCCGTGCAGATCGAGATCAAATCACCGCCGAAGAAAACATGGACCTGACCACTCGCCCTCTTGCATCGGCTGCTGGCACATCGCCGGCTGACCTGCGCTCGCTACCAACGGCCCGGCCGCTGGTAGAGATGCAGGGTGTCACTGTCACGTTCAACAATCGCCCGGCGCTGCATGGCGTAAATCTAGCCGTGCGCAGTGGTGAGGTGGTGACGCTGATCGGCCCAAATGGCAGCGGCAAGACCACGCTGATCCGCGTGCTTGGCGGGCTGATCAAGGCTGATGCCGGCAAGGTTGAAAAACGTGACGGGCTGCGCATCGGCTATGTCCCGCAACGCACCCATATCCGCAACAGTCTGCCGATGACCGTTGCCCGCTTTCTGGCGTTGGGTGGCAAGGTTAATCGTGCTGGCGTGGCCGAGGCCTTGGCTGAGGTTGGTGCGGATGGCTTGGCGGATGCCTCAATTCATCAATTGTCGGGCGGTGAGTTCCAGCGGGTGGCTCTAGCGCGCGCGCTGATGCAACGGCCCGACTTGTTGTTGCTGGATGAACCGGCGCAGGGCGTCGACGTCGCCGGGCAGGCTCAACTCTATCAATTGATTGACCGGTTGCGGCGAGAGCGCGGGCTGGGCGTTGTGCTGTCCTCCCACGACCTACATCTGGTCATGGCTGCGACTGACCGGGTTGTGTGCCTGAATGGCCATGTCTGCTGCGTTGGCTCACCAGCCAGCGTCGCGAACGATCCGGCCTTTCGTGGATTATTTGGCGAGGCGGCGGCTGCTTTGGCGGTCTACCGACACGACCCGGCCCATGATCACAACCACGATCATGGATCTGATGGCGTGTGTGATCATGACCATCACCATTCTTAGTAAGGGTGATTGCGGCATTCATGACAACCTGCCTTACGCCCCACCCTTCCCGTCATCCCGAACTCGTTTTGGGACCCATGCCTGAGAGTGCCCCACAGGGTCTGGATTTTGTGGTTAGCTGTCTGGCATGGACCCTGAAACAAGTTCAGGGAAAGGGTTAGGTGGTTCGAGTTTCTGGAACCTGCCGTTGGAACATCACCCTCAACAAACAGAGCCGCAACCGTGTTTGACTCTTTCTTCCTCTACGCTCTCGCTGCCGGAATTGGCGTCGCCCTTGTCGCAGCCCCCCTCGGCTGCTTCGTGGTTTGGCGTGGGCTTGCGTTCTTTGGTGACGCTCTCGCCCACTCAGCCTTGCTCGGGCTGGCATTTGGGATGGCGCTTGGCGTGGCTCCAGGAGCCGCGGTGCTGGTGTTTGCTGTACTTTTTGCTCTGGCGCTAGCCGCGTTAGAACGGCTCGGTCCGTTGGCGAGCGACACGCTGCTCGGCATTTTGGCGCCTAGCTTGCTGGCAGCCGGGATGATCGCTTCAACTATGTTGCCCGGCGCGCGGCTGGACTTGCTAGGGGCGCTGTTTGGCGACGTTCTGGCAGTTGGGCCGACCGACCTAGCATGGATTTATGGCGGAGGATTGGTTGTACTCGCCGGCCTGGCCTGGCTCTGGCGTCCGTTGATTGCTGCCACTGCCGACGCCGATGTCGCCGCGGTCGAGGGCATTTCCGTCGCTCGGCTCAACCTGGCCCTATTGCTGTTGCTGGCGCTGACTGTCGCGCTGGCGGTCAAGGTCGTTGGTGTGTTGTTGATCGGGGCGCTGTTGGTGATCCCTGCCGCGGCCGCCCGCGGCCTCGCTCGTTCGCCGGAGGGTATGGCGATCATTGCGGCGGTGACCGGTGTTCTGGCCGTCATACTCGGCCTCAGCGGATCGTTGGCGTTCGACCTGCCTGCCGGGCCGGCCATTGTCGTGGCCGCCGCATTGCTGTTCGCGCTCAGTCTTGTCGGTGGACGTCAACGGCAAGCCGCCTAGGCCGCAGCGACCGTCCGTTCGACCCAATCGAGCCGATCTTGGCCCCAGAACAGCTCGCCATTCACCACATAGGACGGGATGCCAAACACATCACGGCTTAGCGCGTCCTCGGTGTTCTGCATGAACTCGTCTTCGGTCAATGGGTCCTGTGCAGCCTGCACCAGAATATCGCCAGGCAGACCGGCCTCGTTGGCGATGGCTTCGAGCTCGCGCCAGTCGTTGATGTTACGATCCTGCGCCCAGACGGCCTGCGGCAGCGCGAATACCAGCTTGCCGGTATCCATGCCGAGCCGGTCACATGCCACGGTCAGCAATGCTGCGCGCCGTTGGCTGACCGGATAGAATTCTGGCTTCTCACTGAGCGGCAAGCCGTAAAACTCGGACCAGCGCTGCATTTCGCGTTTGCCGTACTTGCGGTGCAGCTCGCTGCGCTCCGGCGCATCGTCATCACCCAGCAGGCGGATCATCATCTCGCGCAGGTCTACGGGCCAATAGCGAATGCGCGCGCCGGCATCTGCCGCAATCTGCTCCAGCCGATGCTGCGCGAGATACACCCATGGCGAGTTCAGGCAGAAATAATAGTCGATTTTCTTATCACTCACGGGCGATTCCTCCGACGGCCTGTTACGATTGCAGGAGTACGATAATGCCAATCGCGATCAAAATCACGCCTATCGTCTCCGCCTTGTTCGGGCGTTCCTTAAAGATGAAGTAGGACGAAGCGAATGTGAAGATCAACTCGATCTGGCCGAGCGAGCGGACATAGGCCACGCTCTGGATCGTCATTGCCGTAAACCAACCGATAGAGCCGAGCACGCCGGCCAAGCCCACCAGGCTAGCGGGCTTCCAGGCCTTCAGAACTTCCTTGATCTGCCCAGGCTCTTTCCACTGCATATATGTCAGCATGATGATCGTCTGAAATACGGTCGCGCAGGCCAGAGAGTAGCCCGCCTCCATCATAAAGCTATCCTTGCCGCCGCCCAGCGACAACGATGCGGCCCGGAAGCCCACCGCTGACAGCCCGAACATTGCTCCGCTCAGCAAACCAATCGCCGCCGTTCTAGAGAACGTGGCCGCCATCAATGCAGAGGGGGTCAAGGCCGTATGTGCCACCGATATCAGCAGCACGCCGGCAAACCCGATGAGAATGGCGACGCCCGCGCCCGCGGACAAAGGATCAGCCAGGATGATAAAGCCGAATGCCGCCGCCTGAATGGCCTCGGTCTTGGAATACGCTGTGCCCACCGCAAAATTTCGCAGGCCAAACAGGTAGACCAACAAGAATGTCGCCAGAATTTGCGTCACACCGCCGATGATGACGTACAGCACAAACATGCCGTTTGGCTCCGGCCATGGCAGCCCAACTGCGAAATGCAAAATCAGGAGGTATGTGATGGCAACCGGCGCGCCATAGCCAAACCGCACGAACGTCGCGCCAGTGGTCGAGAGCCAACCTTTCAAATGCTTTTGAATCGCAGAACGCGCGTTCTGTAGGAACGCCGCCGCGATGGTGATCGGCACCCAAAGTTCAAACATCGGTGGGGGACTTATCAGGCTGGATGGAGAGGAATGGCCATCTTAAGGCTGCAGCACGTCCGGCGCTAGCATCGCGATCAGAAATGTCAGCGAGAATAGGCCCAAAACCGTAGTCAGCAGCACGGCACTGCCGCACCGTTGCATATAGATGCCATAGCGGCTGGCCAGCAAGAATGGATTCACCCCGCAGGGCAGCGCGGCCAGCAGAATGGCGATTGCCAGCGTTTCACCATCCATCCCCAGCGCATAGTGGCCAATAATGCCAACGACAGCTGGATAAACCAGCAGCTTGATGGCGGTCAGCCATGCTGCCTCCACCAAGTCACCGGAAAGGCGGAATTGCGCCATTGTCGCCCCCAGGGCGACCAACGCGACTGGCGGCGCTGCTGCGGCGAGGAGGTCAATCATCCGCGCCAAGGGTCCCGGAATATCCCAGCCGATCGCGCCCCAAGCTAACCCTGCTGCCATCGACAGCAGAATCGGGTTGCGCGTCAGGCCCTTCAAGCCACTTAAAACCTGGCGACCGGCACTGCCGCCCTTGCCGCTGCCCAATTCGATCAGCGTTGTGGTTAGGGAGTAGTACAGCAACCCATTGATCGCGATCACCGAGGATGCCAACAACAATCCTCTGTCACCGAACAGGGCAAATGCCAATGGCAAGCCCAGCATCACTGTGTTGGTAAAGACCGATGTCATGCCGGCCAGCGCGGCCTCAGCCAGGGGCCGCCCCCTGCCGCGCCACAGCCATAGGGTCAAGCTCAGGTGCAGGCCGATACCGCCAGTGTAGAACGCGATCAGGAGGTCTGGCGACAGCGCCTCTGTCCCAAAAACACGGGAGCCGGCACGGAACAGTAACGCCGGGATTGCGCAGAAAAAGACGAACTGCGAAAGCCCTTTTGCGCTATCCTGGCTCAACACGGGAGATCGGGCCAAGGCATAGCCGATCACGATAAAGCCGAAAATCGGCAAAATCACATTGAGAACAGAGAGCACGTCTGATCCGAGAGTTATCGGCGCGGCATGCGAGGCTGCATCGGCCCGCCATCGCGCGCAAGTTGCGCGTTCGCCTCAGCTTCTGCCGTTGCTGCCAGACGGCGATCTCGCCAGGACAAAGGCCCTTTTTTTGTCGACTCATCCGCGTTGGGCGCCAACGCTGACGTCGCTGCCCCTTCTGGCTGGTCGACATTTTTGCTCGGTAACTCGCGCGACAGCCGCCGGTTTGGATACCGGCCGCGTACGGCATTCTCACGCTGGGCGATTTCTCGGTTAACCACATGGATCACTGCCATGGCTAATATCGCGAGATCGTACGCGATTGGATGGAATGCAACCGACAGGAAAGCACCAGCTGTAAGATAGAGCAAAATGCTGACGCTCAATTTCACACCCAAATCGCCGGCCCATGCCAATTCTGGATATGGCCTGCACCGACGCCTGATCTTGAAACCGCTATAGACCAGGCCAAACATCATGCTAAAGAACAAGAAAAACCCAACAAATCCGTGTTCTGCCAAAACTTCGAAATAAATACTATGTGCTGTTAGCCACCTTCCCTTTTCGGCGTTGAAATTTAGGCTGAAAATCCCAAACCCGCCACCAAATATCGGGTGGTTTACCGTATAATTCCACGCAAATTCCCAAGTTGACAGGCGGGCTAATGCAGATCCATCATCCTCATAATTTACGATTGTGTCCATTCTGTCCCACCAATCCTGAGGTGCTATAAACAGAACAATCAATGCAGCCATTAGGCCAAATATAATAAAAGAGATCTTTTGCCGAGATTGTAAAAAGAAAAATGCGAAAAATACCGGAGCAGCTACAAGCGCTCCCCGCGATTGAGTTCCAACGATCGTGATGGCCGAAGTTAAAGCAAAGGCTATCAATGTAAGTTGAAATATTTTATTTTTTGGAAATATTATTGTATATGAAGATAGCCACATTAACATTGGAATTATCATCCAAATTACCATGGCAAAGTAGTTGCGGTCTCCCAGTGGTGAATGGTCTCCGCCTACCACGAAAGTGCCGCTGCCTCCGGTCAAAACCGTAACGACGAAACCGCGACCAACATAAAATCCGATTGCTGCGATTAAAACAATAATTAGACCCTCTATTCGAATTCTAGAATTCAAAAATAAACACATCGCCGCTGCGCCGAGGAGTATTTCTTGGGCCAAGTCATATTTTACATCTATGAGAAATTTCGGTGAGTTGCCAAAATAAGTTGTTATATTCATCCATATCATCCAAACTAGTAATAGATAAAAACATTTTGATATACTGCCCTCACTCCAAAACCCGAAATTTCTCGTGTGTGATGACGCGGAAGTTGTCTGACACCGTGTCGCGGAAGTTTTTCCATTCACGCGGGATGGTTTCCCGCATGAAGGCGAGGATTGCGTCGGCAAACAGC
>CALKDI010000212.1 GCA_938084065.1 uncultured Alphaproteobacteria bacterium | reverse complement strand
CATCACCTCGCGCAGGTCGGTGGTGCGTGGACGCCCGCCCGGTTTCGCTGGCGGCAAAAATGGCGCAATCAATGCCCATTCCTGATCCAGCATGTCGCTTGGATAACGGCCTGTCTTGCGGCTATGCTCAACGCGAGCGGTATCTGTCCAGTGCATCTGAGCCTCCATCTCTTCACAAAGACGGTGAATCACAATCCACTGATATCGTTCAACTACTTTTCGGGCAGGCTCTATGGGGCAGAGGTGAACATCGTTCCGCACCTCTGACACGAGAGATATTTTCTGCTCTCGCCATCTTTACGCTGGCGCATATCGAAAACTCGGTCCATCAGAATTTTTGGTTTGGCATACTCCGTTTCTAGTCATGTTGTAGTTTGAACTTGAGACCTCAGCCAAAGACAGCAAGCATGAGCGAAATGACGCCGGTCGACATGCTGTCGCCCGGGGCGGGTAAGACCAAGACGACGCGCCTCTGGGCCTATGTACCCGATGAAAGACCATGGGCAGGTCCGTCGCCACCGGCAGTGTTCTACCCCTTCTCGCGCGACCGTAAGGGCGAGCAGCCGACAGGGTATCTGCAGAGTTATTCCGGCTGGATGCACGCAGACGGTTATACTGGCTTCAATGAACTGTATCGATCAGGTCGCGTCCGTGAGGTCGCCTGCATGGCCCACATCCAACGCAAGTTTGTGGATGTGTTCAAGTCGCAAGAGTCAGGCATTACCGAAGAGGCGATCAAGCACATCGCCAGTCTCTGCGCCGTCGAACAGGTGGATACTCATGCAGCAATGGGCGGATCTTTTTTGATGGATGATCGATCACCCGCTCCAAAATTTTCCCACACGTCACATTTGACCTAACAGGCGTACAGCTGCTCTAACCCGTAATAGCCTTTGCGCGTTCAATGCTTTTCAGCGTCTCGGCCGGGTCGAGGCCGGGCCAGTGCATGCGCAGGATCAGGTGGTCGGCGCCCGTGGATTCGACGACTCGGGCGACCTGCTCCTTCACCTTCACGATGTCGCCGACGATGAAATGGCTGTCGACGAAGGCGTCAAAATTCGCCTCCAGGTCGGCACCTATATTGGCATTCCCCCAGGCAGCATAAGCCTTGTACTTGTAAAGTAACGCCGCCCGGCAGGTGGCTAGCGCCGTCGCATTGTCCGGTCCGATAAAGCACTCGCGGCAGACGGGCTGTGTCGCGGGTGCGGGCAGGCCGGCTTCGCTCCGGGCTGCGTCATAATCCTGTTTCAGACTGGCCAACTCGTCGAAAGTCTGGCTGAAGCTGGTGATCCAGGCGTCGCCGACCTTAGCCGCCCGCTTGACCGAGGCCGGTACGCTGCCGCCAACCCAGATCGGGCAGCCCTCGGGCCGGACCGGGCGCATGGAGAGGCCGATACCGTCCAGGTGGTAGTATTTGCCGTGATGCGTCACCCGCTCCTCAGTCCAGAGCCGGCGGATGACCTCGATACTCTCCATCATGCGCCCGACCCGCTCGGAGAGTTTGGCGCCGTGAATGGCGAACTCCTCCTCCCGATAGCCGAGGCCGGCAGCCAGCACATAATTGCCGCCGGAGAGCCAGTCGAGCGTCGCTGCCTGCTCTGCCACGAACACCGGGTTCTGCACTGGCAGTAAGAGGACGGCGGGGCCGATGGTAGTCTCCGGCACCTCCGCGGTGAGGCGGGCCATCAGCGTGTGCGTATCGAACATGCGCACGGGGTTGGTGGCGAAATGATGCGGCAACCAGATCGAGCTATAGCCCGCGTCCTTCGCTACTCGCGCCTGGGCAAGCAGCCCGTCCAGCGCCTTTTGTGGGTTGCCGTCGTTCGGGAATTGCGGGTTGAGATAGAGGCCGTATTTCATTCCATATGCTCCTTGATCGCTTCGGCCAGGTTTAACGCGAGTTCTGCCACCCGATGCCGGTCCTCGGCGCTCTGCATCAACGTGCCAGTTACCGCCGTCGCAACGGTCAAGTCATGGACGTCCTCGCCGTCGGCATGATCCAGCACCAGCCCATCCAGCAGGCCGGCATACTGCGCCACCAGGCCGGCATTGGTGACATCCATGCCCAGTTCGCCGAACATCTTCGCTGTCGGCCCTTTCACCGCCTGTCCGCCGATCAACGGTGATACCGCCACCACTGGTGCACCCAAGCTCTTCAGCCAGTCGCTCATGCCCGGCACTGCCAGAATCGGCGCGATGGAGATGAACGGGTTGGAGGGGCAGACAATCACGGCCTCGACGTCCTGCAATGCCAGCAACGCTGCCGGCATCTGTGCCCGCTCGGCGTCTTTGTGGGTGAAGCCGGTAACGACGGGCTCACAGCGGTCCCGTACGAAATAATGCTGGAAGGCCAGATCTCCACCAGCCGTGTGCACGATTGTCGGCACCGGCGTTTCGCTCATCGGCAGGATGTGCGTTGCGATGCCGGCGGCATCGCACAGCGCCGCGGTGACTTCGCTTAAGCTCTCGCCTGACCGCAACCGCCTTGTGCGTTCCAGGTGCAGAGCCAGGTCCTGGTCGCCCAGATTGAACCAGGTCTCGCCGCCCAGGCCACCCAGCGCCTGCATGCATTGCCAAGTCTCGCCGGCCCGGCCCCAGCCGCGCTCGGTATCGTTTAGGCCGGCCAGGGCATAGAAGACCGAGTCGATATCCGGCGCGATGTGCAGGCCCAGATGTTCGAAATCATCGCCGGTATTGGCGACCACCACCAACTCGCCAGGAGGCAGAATATCTTGCAGGCCCAACGCGAGTTTCGCGCCGCCGACTCCGCCGGAAAGGGCTACTACTGTCATATTTTTTTGCCCTTCAACGGAACATATCGTCGATAGCGGGGCGCACCAGCGCTGAAGCAGGCAGAGGCTCTGGCTCCACTGGCAGGCCGCGGATCAAGACCGCCGGCGTACCCTCAGCGCCTTCGCCCATCGCCACACAGGCCGCCGCGGCCAGTTGGTCGCCGTGGCCGACGATGGAGACTTTCAGCTCGCGCCCCATCATGTCGTCATCGCCGCGGATGTCGTCGACGCAGCGAATGCCGGCAGCGCCAATGGCAATGCCGCACGTACCAATGCGCCAGGCCCGCCCAACGCTGTCTGTGATCAGGATGGCGGGTCGCACGCCAGTGAGCCGCTCCAATGCGCCGGCCAGCGCTTCTGCAGAACGGTCTGGGTCTTCCGGCAGCAGCAGCACCTGCTCGCCTGAGCCGTCGATATTGCTCTGGTCGATGCCCGCATTGGCCATGACCATGCCGAGGCGTTGCTCCACCACCAACAGGTTCGGGCGATAGCGCAGCACATGGTTCGCTTCGTCCAGCGTGATCTGGACCAATTGCGCGTCTTTGCCGGTGCGTTGGGCCCAATCCTCCGCCTCTCGGGTAGGCACCACGTCGTCGAGGCGACGATAGCGGCCCTCCGCCTTGGAGACTACTTTCTGTGCCAGTGCCACCAAATCACCTGGCTCCAGGGTCAAGCCATTTGCGGCGAGGCAGTCGGCAATTAGCTGGGCCAGGTCATCGCCCGGCTGAACATGCGGAAAGTCTGCAAGCGTGTGAAAAGACATGGTTGAGGCCATAGCGTGCTCCAGTTGTCGGCGGCGCTATCGTCTACAGGCTGGCGCGGCTCGGCAAGAGTTAAGAGCGGGGTCTTGCATGGTCTGGGCGCGTATTAGCGTCCTAGATTTGGCGCAGCCGCGTCTTTGCTACGGTATCTATTGTCTGAGGTGGGTTGGCGATCGTTCGGACAGAGGACCTTCCGAATCGCAAAAGCCAGTGGATCTGACGCCGCAAAACTACTCAACTCCGAATCAAACGGAATCTTGCGAGAGTACCAATTGCGACTGAGCTTCAAATCGCCAGATACTCATGGCGCAGATCTTCGTTATCCAGCACCTCTTGGGCAGTGCCGTCGTAGACCACCTGGCCCATTTCCATGATCACCGCGCGGTCGGCCAGTTTCAGGGCGGCAACGGCGTTTTGCTCGACGATGATGGTGGTGATGCCTAGCTCTTTAATCTCCAGCATGATCTTCTCGATCTCGCGTACTATCACTGGAGCGAGGCCTTCATAAGGCTCGTCCAGCAGCAGCAATTTCAGGTCGCGGGCCAGGGCGCGGGCGACGGCTAGCATTTGTTGCTCACCGCCGGAGAGGGTGGTGCCCTCTTGCTTGCGGCGTTCGGCCAAGCGGGGGAAATGGCCGTAAATTCGGTCCAGGTCCCAGCCTTTTGGTTCAGCAATTTGGGCGAGGATCAGGTTTTCCTCGACGGTTAGGCCTTGAATGATACGCCGGTCTTCCGGCACCAGTTGCAGGCCGTTTTGTGCCGCCTCGTGGCTTTGCATTTTGTGCAGCTCGATGCCGCCCATGCTGATTTCACCGCTGCGCAGGGCCGGCGTCTCCGTGCGGGCGAGGGTGCGTAGGATCGAGGTTTTGCCGGCGCCATTGCGACCCAGCAATGCCAGGATCTGGGTTTCCTCCAGGTCGAAGGAAACGCCCTGGACGATGTAGCTTTCACCATAATAGGCGTGCACATCGCGTACGGAGAGGAATGGGGTTGTCATGGATGAGTGCCTCCCAAATAGGCTTCCTGCACCCGCGCGTCGCCCTTGATCTCGTCTGGTGAGCCCTCGGCAATCACGTGGCCGCGGGCCAGCACGCTGACTTTATCGGCCAGGGAGAAAACAACGTGCATGTCGTGTTCAATGATAATTTTGGTGATGCCGCGTTCACCAATCTTCTTGAGGAGATCAATCGTGTTATTCGTGTCGGCCCGGCTCATGCCAGCGGTGGGCTCGTCTAGCAACAACAGCTTGGGGTCTTGAACCAGGCACATCGCCAGCTCTAGCCGGCGCTTGTCGCCGCGGCTGAGAGAGCCGGAATGGTCGTTGCGCTTCTCGTATAGGCCGACATCCTGCAGGATAGCGTCCGCACGTTCGTGCACGTCCTTCCGGCCAGAGACGGCTTGCCAGGCGTTAATGCGAAAGGCGCCGTCCGTCTTGGCGAAGGTCGGGATCATGACGTTTTCGTGCAGGGTCAAGTCGGCAAAAATCTCGGGTGTTTGGAACACACGGGCCACGCCAGCTTGGTTGATCTGGTGTGGTAGGATGCCCAGCAGCGATTTGCCGGCGAACATAACTGTGCCGGTATCCGGCTTTAAGCGGCCTACAAAGCAATTGAGCAGAGTTGATTTGCCAGCGCCGTTTGGGCCGATAATCGCGTGAACACTGCCTTCCTCCACCTTGAGATTGACATCGTCGAGCGCTTTGAGCCCGCCGAACGTTTTGTTGACGCCTTGGACGTCGAGCAGCGTTGCCATCAGTCGCGTCCTTCTATTCTGCGGGTTGCGAAGCAGCGTCACCGCTTCCGCGTTTGCGTTTGGAGAACAGGCGGCCGATGCGGCGCACGCCCTCCATCACACCGCCCGGCAGGAAGATCACCACCAGCATAAAGGCGGCGCCCAACGTCAGGTGCCAGCCCTCGCCGACAAACAGGCCCGAGATCGAAACCATGGCGTGTTGCAGTGTTTCGGGCAGGAAGTCATAGAAACCGGTGAGGATGCTGTCGTTGTATTGCGATAGCTTGGCCTCAGCGCCTTTGATGATGCCAGCGCCGAGCACCGGACCGAGCAACGTGCCTGTGCCGCCCAGAATGGTCATCAACACGACCTCACCTGATGCCGTCCACTGCATACGCTCCGCGCCGGCAAGCGGGTCTGTCACCGCCAGCAATCCGCCAGCCAGCCCCGCGTACATCCCGGAGATTATGAACGCCGTCAGCGTGTAAGGGCGAGTGTTGATGCCGGTATAATTCAGACGGTTCTGATTGGAGCTTACGGCCTTCAGCACCATGCCGAACGGTGACCGGAAAATGCGGATCGAGATGTAAAAGCAGATGACCAACAAGGCCGCACAGAAATAGAAGCCAGGATAGCCGGTCATCGATACGCCAAACAGGCTCGATGATGGCAGTGCCGCGCCATAATCCAATCCAAACACGGCTGTATCCAGCCACCTGGGATCCGCTTGTTCCAATTGCAGCCCGGTTTCACCGTTCGTGATTGGCGTCAGCACGGAATAGGCCAAATTGTAGCTCATCTGCGCGAACGCAAGCGTCAGAATGGAGAAGTAAATACCGGACCGCCGGAGCGATACAAAGCCGATCAGCGCGGAGAACAAGCCAGCCAGTATCACCGAAAAAATGATGGCTGGCAGCGGGTTCATCGAAAACAGCTTGAAGCTCCACACGGCCGTGTAAGACCCGACACCCAGAAATGCTGCGTGGCCGAACGACAGGTAGCCGGTCAAGCCAAACAGGATGTTGAAGCCTATCGCGAAAATTCCGAAGATCGCGAACTTCTGTAGGATGTCTGGATAGTCCAGTCCGAGCGGCGTCATGATGACCGGGCCGGCCGCCACAGCGATGATGAAGCCTGCTAGGAGGAGCAGGTCCTTACGTGCCAAATTCAGCATAGCAATTTACTCCATCACGCCTTTGCGGCCCATGAGTCCACGCGGTCGTACCAAGAGAATTACCACTGCGATCAGATAGATGATGATCTGGTCGATACCTGGAAAGAGGCTCTTGACCTCGTTCATTGAGGTGAAACTTTGCAAAATGCCCAGCAGGAAGCCGGCTGCAACCGCGCCTCCCAAACTGCCCATGCCACCGACAACAACCACCACGAAACTCAGGACGAGGAAGTCCATTCCCATGTGATAGTCGGGCGGCAAGATCGGTGTGTACATCACGCCGGCTAGCCCTGCGACCACGGCAGCGATGCCGAACACAATTGTGAAGCGCTTGCCGATATTGATGCCTAGCAGGCCGACGGTTTCTCGATCCGCCATGCCAGCGCGCACGACCATGCCGAAAGTGGTGAATTGCAGGAAGGAGAACACAGCGCCAATGATGCTGAGCGAGAATAGCAGGTAGACCAGCCGCCAGGTTGGGTAGGGGACCGTGCCTGGCGCAAAGCCTAGCATCACGCCGAAATCGATCATGCCCCTGGCCGCATCAGGCGGCGGTTGGGGAATGGGATTGGCGCCAAATTGGCTTTTAACCAGCTCCTGAATCACGATTGCCAGGCCGAATGTCACCAGGATCTGTTCGGCATGGGGACGTTTGTAGAAAAAACGGATCAACCCGCGCTCCAGCGCAATGCCGATGAGCAGCATGACGGGGATCGCCAAAAGAATAGAAACCGGCACGGAGTACTCGATCATCGCGTGACCGACATTGCCGAACCAATGAATGACGTAGGGTGTTTCCTCGACCAGTGGATTGCCCAAGAAGTCTTTCTTGGTAGCTGAGATTGTGTCGAAGGACGTTCCCAACAGGAACCGCATGGTCACAGCGCAAAATGCGCCCAACATGAACAACGCGCCGTGGGCAAAATTCACTACGCCGAGTGTGCCAAAGATCAGCGTCAGGCCAAGGGCAATCAGCGCGTAAGCGCCGCCTTTGTCCAGGCCATTCAAAAATTGAAGGAGTAAATCGTCCATTGCTCTTCTCGCGTTGGAAAAACCGGTCGCCCACTGGGCGACCGGCCGATAGCAGAGAAGTGATCAGGCGCCGTCGTTGTACGGACCCAGTTCACCACCCAGCAGGGATGCCGGGTACTCAACCTGGGAGCGTGGGGTGACTTCAACGACTTCGAGAACGTCGAACTTGGAGCTCGGGTTCTCTTTGCCCTTCACAACCAGGACGTCCTTGAAGCACTGGTGATCTTCGGCACGATATTCGGTCGGGCCGTTGCCCATGCCATCGAACTTGAAACCTTCCAGGGCGGCACCAACACCGGACGGACGGAACGTGCCCGCACGTTGTGCCGCGTCGGCGTAGAGGATAGCCTGGCAATAGGTGGTGTGTGCGGCCTGTGAGGGTGGGAAGCCATATTTCTCACCGAACGATTTCACAAAGGCCTTGGAGCCGGCATCCTGCAGCGACCAGTGCCAGTTGGTGGACCCGAAGATGCCTTTGACGTTTTCGCCAGCACCCTGCGCCATCAGACGTGAGTACAGCGGAACGACGATGGCGAAGTCCTTGCCGTTAACCTGCTTGTCGCGCAGACCGAACTGCACCGCCTGAGTCAGAGAGTTGACCATGTCGCGGCCGTAGTGGTTCAGCACCAGCACGTCTGCGCCGGAGTTCAGCACCGGCGTTATGTATTGGGAGAAGTCACCAGCGCCCAGCGGGGTGCGAACGGCAGCTGCTGTCTTCCAGCCAATCTGCTCAGTGTACTTCTTGATCGAGCCTTCTTGGCTCCAACCCCAGGTATAGTCAGCTGTCAGGTGGTAAGCGACGCGGTCAGAGCCAAAGTTGTTCTTCAGCACCGGACCCAGCGCAGCGCCGGTCATCTCAGTGTTGAAGAAATGGCGGAAACCGTTGGCGCGCTTGTCCTTGCCCGTGGTGTCGTTGGAGTGGGTCAGGCCAGCCATGAAAATGACGCCCGCATCCTGGCAGAGACCCTGGACCGCGATGGCCACGCCGGAGGAGGAGCCGCCGGTGATCATGATGGCGTTGTCTTTTTCGATCATCCGCTTGGCACTGGCACGGGCGGCGTCAGACTTGGTCTGTGTGTCGCCGGTAACAAAGGCGACCGTCTTGCCGTTGATGCCGCCGGTCAGGGCTTTGGACGAAAACGTCTCCAGCATGCCGCCGCCGCCAGCGTTGATGTGCTCAACCGCCAGCTGATAGGCGCGCAGTTCGTCGGCACCCTCATCGGCGTAAGCGCCGGACTGCGGAACGTTAAAGCCGAAAGTAACCGTCGAACCCTTGGGCTCATTGTAAGCGGTGTGTACGCCCCACGAGCCACTTAGCTTGACGTTGGCGCCCAGTTCCAGGGTAGGAGCTCGTCGAGGCGGTCGTTGGGATGGCCGCCTGCAATCGCTTCGAGGGTTGCCTTGAGGTAGGCGAATGGTTCGAT
>CALKDI010000211.1 GCA_938084065.1 uncultured Alphaproteobacteria bacterium | reverse complement strand
GTTCAACTACTTTTCGGGCAGGCTCTAAGGCCTTTCAGCGGCCTTTGCGGATCGATATCGCGGGTGCTCGCCGGGTGGTGGCCAAAGCTTTCCCACCGGACCAGCGGTTCCATGCCAACCGCTGCGCCTTGCGGGTGAGCGGACCAAGTCTGCAGGTCATTCATGGCGGCTGCGCAGCCGCCCGCCTCAACCACCGCATGTTCCAACTCAGCTTTCGTCCAGCGTTCGACCACAGGCGCAAGACTGTCACGGTCCTGATATTCGCCCAGTACCGAAAGTGCTGCTGCGCGATGATGTGGTGCATTGGTGTGCAGGCGTATCCAGCCATCCTGGGTGCGGTAGTCACCGGCAATAGGATACCAGGCAGGCGGCATCTCCCAACCTTGAGGCCGTACCGTGAAGCCAAACCAGAAGGAAGCAAGACGGCGGTTTACCGTGAGAGCCGCAGGTGGAGAGGTGGCGCCTGTTACCGTGCCCGCCAATTCCGACCCGGCAGCAAGAATCGAGGCGCATGCGAGACCGGTTACGTCGAACCAGGACGGCAGTTCACCAGCACCCTCTATGGACATCCGTGATTTTTCGGAATTGGGAAAGGCACTCAAAATTTCATCGAGAAACGGTTTGGCCATAGTAAGTACCTTTCTTCAGCGCGTATCCAGACCACACTTGTCCAGACCACACTTGCACGCGCAGAGCTTCAGGCCAACCTCGCCCAAAACGCCCGTATCGCTGCAAGGCATTCCGTCTCCGCCTCGCGCCACGGGGCGTGGCCGACGTTTGGCATGAGTTCTGAGATTACCGGCGCTGGGCATGTCTGCTTGACCACATCGGCCTGGGCGCGGGTGCCGTAGGGGTCAGCCAGGCCTTGCAGCACCAGCAATGGCACACGGACATGGTGCAAAGCGTCTGTAATATCCCAATGGTAGAAGTCCGGGTTCAGCCAAGAGGCATTCCAGCCATAGAAGGCATTATCGACATTTGCGCCATGATGCCTGGCGAGGCGAGCGCGCAGGTCGCCTGTTTCATAGGCTTGTTTGGCCTCGCGAATTGCCTGGATGCAGATGTCCTCAATGAAAAAATGCGGGGCCATCAGCACGGCCCCGCGTACCCGCTGGTCACTGACCGTTCCCGCATAAAGCGCCGCGATACTTGCTCCATCCGAATGCCCCACCAGCAGACCGTGGCGGAAGCCGATGGCGTCTAGCACATGTGGCAGCACCTTCGTCGCGTGGTCCTCCATATAGGTGATAGGCCAGGGCAGAGGGTCAGGGTCGGAGGCGCCATAACCGGCGCGCGAATAGGCGCAGACACCCAGGCCTGTGGCGGCTGTCAGTTTCTCAGGAAAATCCCGCCACAGGCTGGCAGAGCCCAGCCCTTCGTGCAGGAGGACGATAGTGGGGGCTGCATCGGGCGGCGGGCCGGTCCAGCGGTATTCGAGGCAGATACCGGCGGCGGTTATGGTGGCGGGATCGGTCATGGCTGATGTAAGGCAGCCAGTCGTGCATCAAAACGGGATGTCGTCGTCCAGGTCCATTGGGTCAGCAGCAGGAGCCGCACCACCGCCGCCGCGGGCCGGACGGGCCTGTCCGCCGCCGCCATAGCTCTGGCCGCCAGCGGGGCCGGCGCCGTAGTCGTCTTCACTCTGTGGGCCGCCGAAATTGCCACCACCGCCGCCTTCTTCGCCACGACCGCTCAGCATGGTGAGGTTGCCGCGGAAGCGTTGGAGGACGACCTCAGTCGTGTACTTTTCCTGGCCGCTCTGATCCGTCCATTTGCGGGTCTGGAGTTGGCCTTCGATATAGACCTTCGTGCCCTTTTTCAGGTATTTCTCGGCCACATCGGCGATGTTCTGGTCGAACACGACGACCCGATGCCATTCTGTTTTTTCGCGCCGCTCGCCCGACTGCTTGTCGTTCCAGCGCTCTGACGTCGCAATGGCGAGGTTCACGACCTTATCGCCGGATTGCATGTAGCGGATTTCAGGCTCGCGCCCCAAATTACCGACCAGGATGACTTTATTTACGCTTCCGGACATCTGCTGCGCTCACTTGCTCGTAGACCTAAAACACACTCGCCCACAGATAAGCAGGCCAGTTGGGGATAATCCACCCCCTTGCTGCCCCTTTGCGGCTAGGGCCTGTGGACGAACTTCGATAGACTGTTTCTCATGCCTGATGATCAGACACCACCGATGAAACGCCCGCCCGAGAAGGCCGCCATGATTCACGACCGCGAGGCCCCTGCCATTCGTGTAAGGGGAGCGCGTGAACATAATCTTAACAACGTCAGTGTTGATTTACCGCGCGATAAGCTGGTGGTGATCACCGGCCTTAGCGGGTCTGGAAAATCCTCTTTGGCGTTCGATACGATTTATGCGGAGGGACAGCGCCGCTACGTCGAGTCGCTGTCGGCTTATGCGCGTCAATTCCTGGAGATGATGCACAAGCCCGACGTCGATTCGATTGAGGGCCTGTCGCCAGCGATTTCTATCGAGCAGAAAACCACGTCGCGTAATCCGCGCTCGACCGTTGGTACGGTCACGGAAATCTACGACTACATGCGCCTGCTGTGGGCGCGCATCGGCGTGCCGTACTCGCCGGCAACCGGTGAGCCGATCAGCGCCCAGACGGTCAGCCAGATGGTAGACCGCATCCTGGCAATGCCGGAGGGCACGCGCCTCTACCTGCTGGCCCCGATCGCGCGCGGCCGTAAGGGAGAGTTCAAGAAGGAGTTGGCGGAACTGCAACGCTCCGGCTTTCAGCGGGTGAAGGTGGACGGCACCTTGTATGAGGTGGATGAGGTTCCTGTTCTCAAAAAGAACTTCAAACACGATATTGAGGTGGTGGTAGACCGGCTCGTCGTGCGTGACGACATTGCTGCGCGGCTGGCTGATTCGCTGGAGACTGCTCTCGAACGTGCCGATGGTATTGCGCTGGTGGAGAATGCGGAGACTGGCGAACAGACCACGTTCTCCGCCAAATTCGCCTGCCCAGTTTCCGGCTTTACCATTGCCGAGATAGAGCCGCGGCTGTTCAGCTTTAACAATCCGGCGGGTGCTTGCCCGGCTTGCGATGGCCTGGGCGTACAGATGTTTATCTCGCCAGATCTGGTGGTGCCGAACCCGTTGTTGAGCCTGGACGATGGCGCGGTGTTGCCGTGGTCGCGGACGTCTACGCCTTCGCCCTATTACAAACAGACGTTGCTCGGGCTAGCCACGCATTATGGCTTCGACATGAAAACGGCGTTCCGTGACCTGGAGAAGGCAGCGCAGGACGCGGTGCTGTATGGCTCCGGCAAGGAGCCGGTGCGCATGACCTACGAAGACGGCATGCGGAAATACCAGGTGACCAAGCCGTTCGAAGGCGTCATTCCCAACCTGGAACGTCGCCTGCGCGAGACCGATAGCGCCTGGGTGCGCGAGGAACTGGGCAAATTCCAGGCGGAGAAGCCTTGCGGCACTTGCAAGGGCGAGCGGCTGAAGCCGGAAGCTTTGGCGGTCAAGGTGGGGCCGCGCGACTGGGCCTCTCCCATCAGCCATGTTTCCGAACTGAGTGTCGCCGATGCCCGCGACTGGTTTCTCAAACTGGATGCCTCGTTGGCAGACAAGGACAAGGAAATTGGCGAGCGTATTCTGAAGGAGATCAACGATCGGTTGGGGTTTTTGAATTCGGTCGGCCTGGATTATCTAAACCTGTCGCGCACGTCGGGCACACTTTCCGGCGGCGAGAGCCAGCGCATCCGGCTGGCCTCGCAGATCGGCTCTGGCCTGACCGGCGTGCTCTATGTGCTGGATGAGCCCAGCATCGGCCTGCACCAGCGCGACAACGCCCGGCTGCTGGAAACGCTGGTGCGGTTGCGCGATCTGGGCAACACCGTCATTGTTGTGGAGCATGACGAAGAGGCCATCCGCGCGGCCGACTATCTGGTCGACATGGGCCCACGCGCCGGGGTGCATGGCGGTAATGTCGTGGCAGAAGGCACGCCGGAGGAGGTGTTGCGCTCACCAGACAGCATCACCGCAGCTTACCTCACCGGACGGCGCGAGATTGCCGTGCCGGTGTTCCGCCGCACCGGCAATGGTAAGACGCTGGAGCTGACCGGTGCGTGTGAGCACAACCTGCACAATGTCGATTTGACCCTGCCGCTCGGTATGTTTCTCTGCGTGACCGGCGTTTCTGGCGGTGGCAAGTCCACGCTGATTGTTGAGACGCTGTACAAGGCGATGGCGCGGGCGCTGACCAATGCGCGGGAGATCCCGGGCGCCTATGACCGGATTGACGGATTGCACCATATCGACAAGGTCATCGACATCGACCAGTCGCCCATCGGCCGCACGCCGCGCTCGAACCCCGCTACGTATACCGGCGCCTTCACCCCGATCCGCGACTGGTTCACCGGGCTGCCGGAATCGAAGGCGCGCGGCTACAAGGCGGGGCGGTTCTCGTTCAACGTCAAGGGCGGGCGTTGCGAGGCCTGCCAGGGCGACGGGGTGATCAAGATCGAGATGCATTTCCTGCCCGATGTCTATGTCACCTGCGAAACCTGCAACGGCAAGCGCTATAACCGCGAAACATTGGAAGTAT
>CALKDI010000210.1 GCA_938084065.1 uncultured Alphaproteobacteria bacterium | reverse complement strand
TCGCGCCGTGCAACTGGAAGACATTTTTGGCAAGGTCAATAGCGATGATATCAACTTGGTTCATGGCATAAGTGCTCCTGCTTCATGGTGATCACAACACAGACCGTGCAGCCTGTGGGGTGGGGCGTCCACACCATCGGTCAGGTGTATCGGTCACTCAGCGCCATCGCCAAACACATCACCGGAACCCACTGGTCAGGGCCGCGCTTCTTTGGCCTGACCACCAGAGGCAGACACCGCCATGCGTAAGCTGCGTTGCGCCATCTGCACCCGCAAGTCGTCCGAGGATGGCCTGGAGCAGGAGTTCAACTCCCTGCACGCCCAGCGCGAGGCCTGCGCCGCCTATGTCACCAGTCAGAAGGCGGAAGGCTGGGTGCTGCTGCCACAAGGTTATGACGACGGCGGTCTTTCCGGCGGCAGCCTTGAGCGTCCCGCCTTGCAGGACCTGCTGGCCGCGGTCGACCGGGGCGAGGTCGACCGGGGCGAGGTCGATCAGATTATCGTCTACAAGATCGACCGGCTGACCCGATCGCTCTCTGACTTCGCCAGGATTGTCGACCGCCTGGATGCGGCAGGTGCTTCGTTTGTCTCCGTGACTCAGTCCTTCAACACTGCCACCAGCATGGGACGTCTGACCCTGAACATGCTGCTGTCATTCGCGCAGTTCGAGCGCGAGGTGACAGCCGAGCGCATCCGCGACAAGATCAGCGCCTCGAAGCGGAGGGGCCTCTGGATGGGTGGTGGCGTCCCCATCGGCTATGAGCCCGATGGCCGGACGCTCCGCATCAACCCAGCCGAAGCAGAGACGGTGCGGACGCTATACCGTCTGTATCGTGAACACGGCACGATCCGGGCTGTAAAGACGGAGGCGGATCGTCTCGACCTCCGTTCCAAAGCGCGGCCATCGGCATCCGGCGAGATCAAAGGTGGCGGTCCGTTCGGCCGCGGCCATCTGCACTATCTGCTGACCAACCCGGTCTATGCCGGCCGTATCCGGCATCGTCGCAAGGTGTATTCGGGACAGCATCCACCGATCATTGATCCCGATGTCTGGGACGCTGTGCAGGCGCAACTGCAGGCGGAGGCAGCGAGACCGAGACGTCCCTATGTCCCGCATGCATCGAAACACAATTCCTCGCCGCTGATCGGCAAGCTGTTCGACGAGACCGGTGACCGGCTGACCCCGTCTCACACCAAAACGCGCTCCGGCAAGCGGCTTCGCTACTACGTCTCGCACCGGCTGATCCGTAAGAGCGGTGAGAAAAACATTGCCGGCTGGCGCCTGCCGGCACCGGAACTGGAGCAGACCATTGCGCATCTTGTCCGGCAGCACATCGCCACGCCAGCCTTCCCGGCACAGTTGCTGGAGGAAAATACCGCCGAGGATACGCGTTGGCTCGCCGGCAAACTCGCCGACCTCGGAGATAGCCAGTCAGATGCTGAGCTGGAGACGCTGGGGCGGATCGTGCAGCGCGCCAGCATCGCCTCGGGTCAGATCACGGTCAGTCTTGATGCCACAGAGTTGGCTCAGCATCTGGAGATGGCACCAGACCGGTTCTGTCCGGATGCCTTGACCATCACAGCGTCGTTCCAGCATCGCAAGCGCGGTGTCGAGACCAGGCTGATGTTACCTGGACGGCAAGGCACACGAGATCCCATCCTGCTGCGCAACATCGCCCGGGCGCATTGCTGGCTGGATCAGATCAGGGCGGGCAAGGACTTCGAAACCATCGCCGCTGAAGCGGGCACATCGAAGCGGCGGATTCAGCAGATCGTTGGCCTGGCGCTACTGGCGCCGGATATCATCCGAAACGCATTGCAGGGCCAGCAGCCGACAGGCTTTACCACCCGCTGGTATCTGCAGCACCCGATGCCATTCGGCTGGAAAGAGCAGCGCCGGCTGATCCGAAGCCTCTGAGGCATCGGATCAGCATCGGCGAAGCAGCGCAAAAGCGCCAACTCGTATCCCCGAAATTGCGATTTGAGACTTTGCCCGCTCAAGCCCGACGAAATGGCGTCACGACGCGTCTCTGGAAGACACGACATAGCTGAACAGCCCGGCTTTGCGGCGGGAAACCGGGCGGGTCTCGTATGCAACGTTAATAGGGTAGTGGGTGGCTGGGGTGGCTGGATTCGAACCAGCGCATGACGATACCAAAAACCGTTGCCTTACCGCTTGGCTACACCCCACTAGAGCAGTTCCCGATCCGCTTGGGCCGGGTGAATCTGCTCTAATTTAATAATTAGAGCACCTTATTCCAATAAATTGATCGCGGTAGCGATTCAATTTGATCGGAAGCTGCTCTAGGCTCGCTAGAGGCCAGTGTCTATGCCAGCGTCTGGCGGCAAAGGCAAGTCGCTAGGGCTGATTTTCTGACGCATGTGAGGGGGGCTTGCATTCCGGAGCAAATTACTCCATTTAAACCGTACCGCAACAATACGGATTGAGAGCCGGTTCGGCATGTTTCGTCTAAGCAAGATGACAGACTATGGCGTCGTGGTGCTGGGCCAGTTGGCTGGGCAGCGCGGCCGACTACTGTCTGCCCCGGAAGTGGCGGAGGCGACTGGCCTAGCGAACGCGACGGTCAGTCAGGTGCTGAAAACCCTGGCAACCGCCGGCCTTGTGACGCCTCACCGCGGTGCGCGTGGCGGCTATGAACTGGCGCGCGAGCCGCAGGCTGTGACCGTGCGTGAGCTGGTTGTGGCCTTTGAAGGCCCCTTGGCCGTGACCGCATGTGTCGAGGGTGCGGAGGATAACTGCGCCGTCGAATCGCTCTGCTTGATGGCGGGCGGTTGGGAGCAGGTGAACACCGCGATCCGTGCCGCACTCGACAGCGTGACGCTGGCGGACCTGCTGCGCCCCATCACCCATTTCGGCCGCGGCGACGCGCCGAGCGATTCTTTTGAACAAGAGGCACGCTTATGAGCGCGACGACAGAAACCATTGAGCAAGTCGAGAACCTCGCCGGCGAGGGCTATAAGCACGGCTTCGTCACAGACATTGAAATGGACATGGCGCCCAAAGGCCTGTCCGAGGATGTCGTGCGCTTCATTTCCGCCAAAAAGAACGAGCCGGAGTGGATGCTGGAATGGCGGCTGAAGGCCTATCGCCTGTGGCTAACCCAGGAGATGCCGAGCTGGCAAAAGCTGGACCTTCCGGAAATCAACTACCAGGATTCCTACTACTACGCCGCGCCAAAATCGCAGGCCGACGGGCCACAGAGCCTGGACGATGTTGATCCGGAATTGCTCAAAACCTACGAGAAGCTGGGCATTCCCTTGCGCGAGCAGGAGTTTCTGGCCGGTGTCACCAATATCGCGGTGGATGCGGTGTTCGACAGTGTCTCAGTCGCGACCACGTTCAAAAAGAAGCTGAACGAGGCAGGCGTGATCTTCTGCCCGATCTCTGAGGCAATCCAGGAACATCCGGAACTGGTGCAGAAGTATCTGGGCACCGTCGTGCCTTATACCGACAACTTCTTTGCAACGCTGAACTGCGCTGTGTTTACCGATGGCAGCTTTGTCTACATCCCGCCGGGCGTGCGTTGCCCGATGGAATTGTCGACCTATTTCCGCATCAACGCGCTGAACACCGGGCAGTTTGAGCGGACGCTGATCATTGCCGACGAAGGCTCCTATGTCAGCTATCTGGAAGGCTGCACCGCGCCAATGCGCGACGAAAACCAGCTCCACGCTGCGGTGGTTGAGTTGGTGGCGCTGGGCGATGCGGAGATCAAATATTCCACCGTCCAAAACTGGTATCCGGGCGACGAGAACGGCAAGGGCGGCATCTTCAATTTCGTGACAAAGCGCGGAATTTGTAAGGGCGACCGCTCGAAAATCTCCTGGACCCAGGTTGAGACCGGCTCGGCGGCGACTTGGAAATATCCGTCCTGCATCCTGCAGGGCGAGGATTCGGTGGGCGAGTTCTATTCCATCGCCATCACCAACAATTACCAGCAGGCCGATACCGGCACGAAGATGATCCACCGGGGCAAGGGCTCCAAATCCCGGATCATCTCCAAGGGCATCTCGGCCGGCAAAGCGCACAACACCTACCGAGGCTTGGTGCGGGTTACGCCCAAGGCGGACAAGGCGCGGAACTATACCCAGTGCGACTCGCTGCTGATCGGCGACCGCTGCGGGGCGCACACCTTCCCGTATATCGAGAGCCTGAACCGCACCGCGCGGGTTGAGCACGAGGCGACGACCTCGAAAATCTCTGAAGATCAGCTGTTCTATTGCCAATCCCGCGGCATCGGCGACGAGGAAGCGGTTGCGCTGATCGTCAACGGCTTCTGCCGCGAAGTTCTACAACAATTGCCGATGGAGTTTGCCGTAGAGGCACAGAAGCTCGTCGGAATCTCGCTCGAAGGGAGCGTGGGATAACCACTATGCTTGAGATCAAAAACCTCCACGCGTCGGTTGACGGCAAAGAAATCCTCAAAGGTGTCGACCTGACAGTCCCCGCCGGAGAGATCCACGCCATTATGGGCCCGAACGGGTCTGGCAAGAGCACACTATCCTACGTGCTGGCGGGCCGCGATGGCTATGAGGTCACCGAAGGCTCGGTCACGTTTAAGGGCCAGGACCTGCTGGCGCTTTCTCCCGACGAGCGGGCAGCAACCGGCGTGTTCCTGGCGTTTCAGTACCCAGTGGAAATTCCGGGCGTAACCGGCGCCACCTTCCTGCGCACCGCCGTCAACGCGGTTCGCCGCGCCCGTGCCGAAGATGAGTGGGACGGCATTGGCTTCGTCAAGGCCGCTCGCGCCAAGCTTAAAGAACTCGGCATGACCGACGATGTGCTGAAACGCGCCGTCAATGTCGGCTTTTCCGGTGGCGAGAAAAAGCGCAACGAGATGCTGCAAATGGCCATGCTTGAGCCAAGCCTCGCCGTGCTGGACGAGACCGATTCCGGCCTGGATATCGACGCGCTGAAAATCGTGGCCGAAGGCGTGAACGCGCTTCGCAGCCCGGAGCGATCCATGCTGGTCATCACCCACTACCAGCGGCTGCTCGACTATATCGTGCCAGACGTGGTGCACGTGCTGGCTGACGGCCGCATCATCAAGACCGGCGATAAGAATCTGGCGCACCGCCTGGAAGCCGAAGGCTATGCCGACGTGATTGGGGAGGCTGCCTGATCATGGCTGCTCCCGCTCGCAAATTCGGCGTTGAGGCATTCCAAGAGGCGTTTGATGCGTCCGGCAATGCCGCGCGCCAGGCAGCTTTTGACCGGTTCGCCGAAACCGGCCTGCCACATCACAAGATCGAGGCCTGGAAATACACCAGCCTGGTACACCTTGCCCGCACGGCATTCCAGCCGGCACCCGCCAACTTTGAGCTGAATGGCGCATTGCCGGACCGCTTGGGCGATGCAGCCCGTGTGGTGTTCATTAACGGTCGGTATTCGGATATGCTGTCTGATGCGCCCGTTGGAGGCTTTGCGTCGCTCCTGCATTCTCCGGCGCCGATCACGCTGGGCGATGAAGCGCAAGACGACCCGATGCTAACTCTGGCAGCGGCGATGGCCGTTGACGGCGCGGTCCTGACGCTAGACGGCAGCCAAGGCCCGATAGAACTGCTCTATATCACCGCGCCCGGCGCCTCACCGCAGATGGCGCATACGCGCAACCGGATCGAAGTGACCAGCGGCGAAGCCATGGTGATCGAGCGGCATATGGCGATGGCCGATGGCGAGGCGACGCTTAACAACGGCTCGACCGAAATTGTGTTGGCCGAGGGCGCAAAGCTCACCCACATCAAGCTGCAGGCCGAAGCCGAAAACGCCAACCATGTCTGGCACCACACCGTCAGCATCCCAGCCGGTGCGCAGTATACCAACAGTGTTGTGAGCGTTGGCAGCGCCCTCGCCCGCAATCGCTTGTCGATTAAACTGATTGGCGAAGGCGCGGACTGTGTCCTCGACGGCGCCTACTCCGCCCGCGGCAAGCAGCATCTGGATCACACCTCCAAGATCGTGCACGCCGTCGCCGATACCACCAGCCGCCAGGTCTACAAGGGCGTGCTGGATGATCACGGCCGCGGTGTTTTCCAGGGCCATATCGTCGTGGCGCAGGACGCCCAACGTACCGATGGCCACCAGCTCAACCGCGCGTTGATGCTGAGCGACCATGCGGAGATTGATTCCAAGCCAATGCTGGAAATCTACGCCGACGACGTGAAATGCTCGCACGGCGCGACCGCTGGTGATCTGGACGACAACCAGCTGTTCTATCTGCAAAGCCGTGGCATCCCCGCCGATGAGGCGCGCCGCCTGCTGGTCGAGGCCTTCCTGGCCGAGACTATCGATAATATCGCCTTCGAACCCACCCGTGAGGCGGCTCTCAATCTGGTTCAGGAGCACCTTGCCCGATGAACGCAACAACTGAAACGCTTGCCAACCAAACC
>CALKDI010000209.1 GCA_938084065.1 uncultured Alphaproteobacteria bacterium | reverse complement strand
GGTGCCAAGCGGGTTTTTGCCCGGATGGTAGCTGGTGCACATCTGGGCCACCTCAAAAGCGCCCAGGCTAATGCTGTCAATATTCTCACGCGCAGCTGACAGTGTCTCGCCATAGTTGATCTTAATGGTGAAGTTGCCGGCACTCTTTTCCTCAACGTACTTGGCAACCGCTTCGATGCCGCGGGTTACCGCACGGGGGTTCCCCCAAAGCGAAGCATTCCACTCAACTTTATCGGCCGCGGATACCTGACCCGCAACCATCGCCGCCACTGCAGCAGCTAATACACTTCGTACTAACATTATCGTCTCCCATCGACGTTTTGTTGCTTTTAACACCGCCGGCTACACAAGCTTTATCCGCCTGCACAAGCGCCTAACGGCCAGATCGCGCACCATATGCAGGCATGCATTTTTGCGCAAGAGGTATGCTTGATCCGCAGAGGTCACGGCTGGCACCTTGACAAAATTTCGCAGGCAGGCAAATGCAACGGCATCATGGCACCACCAATCATCACATTTCGCGACGTCTCCATCGGCTTTGGCACCTCGCCATTGTTCGACGACCTGAGTTTTAGCATCAACGCAGGTGACAGGATCTGCCTGATCGGGCGGAACGGGTGTGGCAAGTCCACCCTGATGAAGCTGATCATGGGCCATCTAGAACCGGACCAGGGCGACAAATTCCTACTGCCCGGCACTCGCCTGACCTGGCTACCGCAGGAGCCGCAATTGCGGGCCGGCATTACGGTGCGCCAGCACATTGAGGAAGGCGGGCCAGACGATGATCCGCCCGAGGTGTATGAGGTCGACGCCGCGCTCGACCGGATGGCGCTGGATGGCGAGCGGGCGATGGACACGCTGTCCGGCGGGGAGGTTCGCAGAGCCTCACTGGCTCGGGCTTTGGCTCGCCCACCGGATATCCTGCTGCTGGATGAGCCGACCAACCACCTGGACCTGCCGACGATTGAGTGGCTGGAGAAGTTCATTCAGGACTTCCACGGCGCCACCGTGATCGTCAGCCATGACCGTGCCTTTCTTAACCGCGTGACCAAACGAATCTGGTGGCTGGATCGCGGCCGCATGCGCCAAACCGAACGCCCCTTCAGCGAGTATGAGAAGTGGCAGGAGGAGGTGCTGAACGAGGAGGCGCGCGAGCTCGACCGGATGAACACGGTCATCGCCCAAGAATTGCGCTATCTGCAGCGGGGCGTCACCGGCAGGCGCACTCGCAACCAGATGCGCCTGCGCCGCCTCGCCGACATGCGCGATTCGCGCTCCGCCTTGCTGGGCCAAAAACGCGGCAAGGTGCAATTGGTCATCGATGAAGGCGATGTGCGCAGCCGGATGGTGATCGAAGCGAAGAACATCTCCAAGTCGGTCATCCTACCGAACGGCAGGGAGCGCCCGCTCATCACCGATTTCACCACCCGCATTTTGCGCGGGGAGCGGATCGGCGTGCTGGGGCCGAACGGCGTCGGCAAAACCACTTTGCTGCGCATGCTGACCGGCCAGTTAAAGCCAGATGAAGGGCGGGTTCGCGTCGCGAAAAGCGTGCAGCCGGCCTATTTCGATCAACATCGCGCTCAACTAGACCTGAAAAAAACGTTGTGGGAGACGCTGTGCCCTGATGGCGGCGACACGATTTTTGTCGGCGATGCTCCGCGCCATGTGGTCGGTTATCTGAAGGACTTCCTGTTTCCATTCGACCAAGTGCGCTCGCCCGTCGGCACGCTCTCTGGCGGTGAGCGAAATCGGCTGCTGCTGGCCAAGCTGCTGGCCCAGAAAAGCGACCTGTTGATCATGGACGAGCCGACCAATGATTTGGATATGGACACGCTCGACCTGTTGGAAGACGCCCTGGGGGACTACGAGGGAACCTTGCTACTGGTCAGCCATGACCGCGAGTTCTTGGATCGCACGGTCGCCAGCGTCATAGCCTTGGAAGGCGACGGCAAGGCCAGTGAATATGTCGGCGGTTACTACGATTATGTGCGCCAGCGAGGCGCTCCGGCGAAGGCGGGCAAGGGCTTTGCGGGTGGGCCCGCTATGGTCGAGACCAAACCCACCAAACCAAAACCGCTGCCGCCCAAGCCTGCCAAAGCTGATCGTAACCAGCATCGTCTCTCGTTCAACGAACAGCATGAGTTGGACGAATTGCCGGACCGCATTGCCAAGCTGGAGGCCTATATCGATCAGGCCAACACCTTCCTGGCCGACCCGGATGCCTATACCCGAGACCCGGTCAAGTTCGAGAAGGCCATCGACCGCCTAGCCGAAGCCAAAGCCGCGGTAACGGCAGCGGAGGAGCGCTGGCTGGCGCTGGAAACCAAACGCGAGGAGATCGAGGCGCAAGCGTCGTGACCCCTCTGACCATCGAGTGGAGCCCCTCCCCAAACCATACAGAACGGCGGGGCATGGCACCCGTGGATATGTTGGTGCTGCACTACACCAACATGACCAGCGCCGAGGCGGCACGGCAACGGCTCTGCGACCCGGCAGTTGAGGCCAGTGCGCACTATCTGGTGCGCGAGGACGGCCATGTTTGGCAGCTGGTGGCAGAGCATCGCCGCGCCTGGCATGCCGGTGCTGCCATCTGGCAGGGGGAACCGGACATCAACAGCCGCTCTATCGGCATCGAGATTGCACACCCAGGCCACATTTGGGGATACCGCCCGTTTTGGCCGGTACAACTGGCATCCGTCCTGACTCTCTGCCAGGGCATGATTGCACGGTATGGCATAGAGCCCCGGAACGTCCTGGCGCACAGCGATATAGCGCCCAACCGGAAGGAAGACCCCGGCGAGTTGTTCCCCTGGGCGGACTTTGCGGCTGCCGGGGTCGGCCTCTGGCCATCCACGGGGATTGTTGCCGCGCAGGTGCCTCCCCTTATAGCCATACAACAGGCGTTAGCAGATTACGGCTATGCGGTAGCGGCGACTGGCTCCTATGACCTGGCCACCCGCAATTCAGTGCTAGCCTTCCAGCGGCATTTTCGCCCGGAACGGCTGGATGGTGTATTTGACGGGGCCTGCGCGGCGATCCTGGCGGATTTGCTACAGCAGTGCGGTTGCGCCCTGCCAGAAGGCTATTTACGGTAGGCGCTCGGTCAGGTGGTCGGGCGACCGCGCCAGGTTTTCGAACCTGGGGAGGAAAGTCCGGGCTTCACGGAAACACGGTGCCGGCTAACGGCCGGCGAGGGCGACCTCAGGGAAAGTGCCACAGAAAGCAAACCGCCTCGGATTTGATTCGAGGTAAGGGTGAAAGGGTGGGGTAAGAGCCCACCGCGGCGCTGGTAACAGCGCTGGCATTGTAAACCCCACCGGAAGCAAGACCAGGTAGGAACGACCGTCGATCCCAGCTGCAAAGCTTTCGAGCCGCGCACGGGATGCGGCAAGCCCCGTTTTCGGGCCGTCGTTCGGGTAGGTCGCAACGAGGCAGTTGGGTAACCACTGCCCCAGATGAATGGTCGCCTCCCCACAATTCCCCGTTTCGGCGGAGAAGTTTATGGGGGACAGAACCCGGCTTACAGACCGCCTGACCGGCGTCCCTCACACCAAAACCCCATATATGTTCGCATATTGATCTCTTAATTTTTCATTAATTTTCACTTTAAAAGAACATATATAGATCTATTTGAGTTCTACCACGCCACCCTCTCTCCACTTCCGAATACCTTACACAATGCATTTTTAACTTTCCCTTTGCATCATTTCCCCATAATATCCCAATTCTCCCCAAATTTGCTTGGTTCAACCCGGAACCGACCAGGAGGGGACAGACGGCGAAAGGCAGTAACGGCGAACGCCATGTCGATTTTTTCAGGCACGCATGAGTCCAATTTGGACATGAAGAAAGGTGGCAGAGTGACTCTGCCGCGTGACTTCCGTGCGGCCTTACCAAAAACGGTAGATGCGGAGGAAGCCAAGCGGATCATTCTGTTCACCTCGCCGGAAGACCACTACCCGACGATTTTTGGCTGCGCCCCCGCCGCTCTGACAGTTCTGACAAAGATCCAGTTCCAGTTGGACGACGTGTTCGACGACGGGATGCTGATCGCGTCCGACATTATCGGATCCGCCCGGCCATTGCGGACAGAGGCAACCGGGCGCCTGAACCTGCCGTCAGAATTCATTGATTTCGCGGGCCTGACAGATAAGGCGCTCTTCTTCGGTCAGGGCGGCTATTTCGAGATCTGGCCAGAAGGCGGCATCCAGCAATTCCGCGAAGCGCGCCGCACCTGCATCACCAAACGCATCATGGTCCGTATCGCAGGCGAAGCGCAGGCGTTGGCCAGTGGGGGTGAGGCATGATCGATGCACGCCCACACATCCCCGTCATGGGTCGCGAAGTCGTCGATATGCTGCAAGTGCATGCGAACGGCACCTATATTGACGGCACACTGGGCGCCTGTGGCTACACCACCATGATGCTGGCCGGCGGTGCTGGCATGGTCATCGGTATCGACCGAGACCCCAGCGCCATCCGCGACGCACAAGGATTAGCTGAGCAGTTCGCAGGTCACCTGCGGCTGGTGCATGGCCAGTTCGGCAATTTGGATTCCTGTCTCGACCAACCAGCCTCCGCTGATGGCGTTGTGTTGGATTTGGGCGTATCTTCCATGCAATTGGATCAGGCCGAACGTGGCTTTTCCTTTATGCATGATGGCCCGCTGGACATGCGGATGAGCGCCGATGGCCCGAGCGCCGCGGATCTGGTGAACGAAACCGAAGAACGCACTCTGGCGGAATGGCTCTGGCGTTTCGGCGAAGAGCGGCACTCCAGGCGGATCGCCCGTGCCATCGTCGCCGCAAGGGCCGAACAGCCCCTGACACGAACATCCGAGCTGGCAGCCTTGGTTGCCAAAGCGATGCCGCGGCACGATCCGCACCACCATCCGGCCACCCGCACATTTCAGGCCCTGCGCATCGTCGTGAACGACGAATTGGGCGAGTTGGAGCGTGGGTTATCGGCCTCGGAAGCTGCGTTGCAGCCGGGCGGACGTTGCGTGGTGGTGTCATTCCATTCGTTGGAAGATCGGATCGTCAAAAATTTCTTTCGCGACCGGTCGGCATCGCAGCCGAAAGGTTCACGCCACCAACCGCCGCCGATTGAAACTGCAACGCCTGCATGGCGGCTGTTAACGCGTAAGCCAATCGTCCCTGGTGCTGCAGAGATTGCCAGCAATCCGCGGGCACGCTCTGCCCGGTTGCGGGCCGCTGAGCGGCTGACGCCAGACGGAGGGGAGGCTTGATATGATCTCTCGTGCCACAATTTTTTGGCTCATAGCCTTGGCCGGCATGGTGCTGATGACGGTGACTGTCTCCCTCAAGGTGAACCGGGTGAGTGCCGCCATCGATAACGTTTCCAGAGAAAAGTCCGCCGTTCAGCAACGCATCGCGTTGTTGGATGCCAGCTACCAATTGTTGATTTCATCCGCACGCCTGACACCACTGGCTGATCAGCACCTGGATCTGGTCGAAGTGCGTGGCGATCAATTGTTGCCGTTGGACAAATTGCCAAGCCGCATCCCGCTGCCGACCGCGCGCGCACCCGAACCGCAGCAGCAGCCGGGCCGGAACCCTCTGGCTAAACAGGACAACCCGCCAGCCGATCCGCTGCCGCACGTCATACCACAGCCGCTCAACGAGCCACCTGTTGGGACGCCGCCATGGCTCCAGGCCCAAGGCCGGAATGCTTTGCAACCCGTTAGTCTTCAAACGCCGCAGGGGAGGTCGCAATGACCGAAACTTTAACCTTGCCGGGCTTTGATCTGGATGCCCCGGCAAGTCCCGCAGAAGCGACAGACTCAAAAGTGCACGTGCCGCGACACCAGCCACGGACGGCCGAGCGGTGGCGCCTAGCTGCCGTATCATGCGGACTAGCGGTCGCGATGATGGCAATCGTGGGCAAACTTGTGCTGACAGCAGCGCCAGGGACATTACCCTCCGCCAACGCCTCCGCCTTTGCCGCGCCGGCTAGGGCTGTGCAGGTGACGCCGGACGACAGCGAGCGTTCAACTCTGCCACGGGCCAAAATTTTTGACCGCAACGGCGCGCTCCTGGCGTTCAGTCTTCCAGTGCACTCGCTCTATGCCCATCCCAGTGAAGTGCCCGACCCGACGGCTACGGCTGAAGCCTTGGTCGCAGCATTCCCGTATTTGGATCGCAATCAGTTGGTTAAGCGGTTGGCCAACGAGCGCACCGACTTTGTCTACCTGGCGCGTCATCTGACACCGGCGGATTATTTTAAGGCTCTGCATCTGGGTCTGCCGGGCGTGCGGGCACAGAAAGAATATCGCCGGGTCTATCCACAAGGCTCGTTAGCGGCGCATGTTGTTGGCCTGACCCGCAGTGACCAGACAGCGCTTTCGGGCATTGAAGCGTACTTTGACGCTGATTTGGTGGCAGCAGCACAGGTGCCGATGGCGTTGAGCCTGGATATCCGGGTGCAATCGGTCGTGCGTCAGGAATTGCAGCATCAGATCGACGAATACGCTGCGAAAGCTGGCGTTGGTATCGTTATGGATGTGCGAACTGGCGAAATGGTCGCCTCAGTCTCACTCCCAGACTTTGACCCGAATATTATCAGCAAGCGCGACCCAAACCAGGAGATGAACCGCGTCAGTAATGGCGTGTATGAATTGGGGTCTGTGTTTAAGCCGGTGGTGGCAGCAATCGCGCTGGATACGGGAGTGGCAAAGAGCGACAGCATGTTTGATGCGCGCTATCCGATCCGCATCGACGGCTACACAATTGCAGACTTTCATGGCCGCCATCGCTGGCTCTCGATGCGTGAGGTGTTGGTGCACTCCTCCAACATCGGTGCTGCACGGATTGCCAGTGAGATCGGCGTCGATCGTCTGGTCCAGTATTTCGGTCGCTTTGGCCTGTTAAGTGCCCCCAGCATGGATTTGCATGAGGTGCAGAAGCCCTTGACGCCCGCCCGCTGGCAGGAATTGGACGCAATGACGTCCGCCTATGGCTATAGCCTGAACGTATCGCCGGTGCAGTTCGTGGCCGCATTTTCCTCTCTGGTGAATGGCGGCACGCTCTATGGCCCGACACTGCTGGCGATTAACGATTTCCGCACGGTCCAAGGAACGAAGGTGCTGCACGAGGATACCTCGGCCACCGTGCGCAGCATGCTGCGCTCTGTCGTGACTGGCGGTTCCGGGCGCAATGCGAATACGCACCTCTATCCTGTCGGGGGCAAGACCGGCACTGCGTTGAAGCGGAAGACGGGCGGTGGAAACAGCACGGACAAGCGGATTTCGTCCTTCGTCGGCACATTCCCGATCCAGCAGCCGCGCTATGTCGTGTTCATCATGGTGGATGAGCCGCAGGAGCGAGAGATCACCGGACGTTATGCAACCGGCGGCAAAGCGGCGGCGCCAGCTGTCAGCCGCATTGTGGAACGGATTGCACCGATGTTGGGTGTGCAGCCTCAGCCGGAAATCCTTGACGATGACAATGGCAAAAACCGGAACCGCGGCTTCCAAGCTGTCGTTGCGCGGAACTAACTGACCCGGAAAAGGCAAATGCGATGGCGCGTTGCGCAGACTCGGCAGTTTTAGAGGGGGTCACCGGCCTCTCAGCCGATTCACGCGCCGTCACTCCGGGCGTGCTGTTCGCAGCGCTGAGCGGCAGCAAGGTGGATGGGCGAGATTTCATCCCTCAAGCATTGGCAGCCGGCGCCTCTGTCATCCTAACCGACACTGCGCTGCCCGAGGCAGTTGATGGCCACATTGGCCCTGCTCGCATCCTGGTCGATGCCAATCCGCGGCGACGGCTGGCAGAGCTGGCCACTGCGTTTTATGGCCGGCAACCTGACTGGCTAGCCCTGGTCACCGGCACCAACGGCAAAACATCCACTGTAGAATTCGCACGCCAACTCTGGACCCATTGCGGCGTGCAGGCGGCCAGTATCGGCACGCTTGGCATCTCTCTGCCCAACTGTCGTGAAGGCGGATCGTTAACGACGCCGGACCCGATCAGTCTGGCCCGACTGTTGGCACAACTGGCCGCGAACGGCATTGAGCACGCGGCGGTGGAGGCCTCCAGCCACGGGCTAGAGCAGGAGCGCCTATCGGGAGTTGCAGCCAATATTGGCGTTTTTACCTCCTTCAGTCGCGATCACCTGGACTATCACAAGGACGAGCGTCACTACTTGGACGCCAAGCTCCGCCTGTTTCGCGAGCGGCTGCCAGCAGGTGCGACGGCAGTGATCTGTGCCGATGGCGCTTTCTCCGCTGAAGCTGTGAAAGCTGCCAAGTCCCGTGGGCTCGACGTCTGGACCTATGGCCTCAAGGGCGAGCGGCTGGTACTGCGACAGCGGAACGATACGGCAGAGGGGCAGCGGTTGTCTTTGGTCGTGGATGGCACTGCCCACGAGGTTTTCCTGCCATTAGCTGGTGATTTTCAGACGCTTAACGCGTTGGCTGCGTTAGGAATCGTGATGGCCAGCGGTGTTGCGGCTGTGGCAGCTGTTGGCGCGCTGGAGCATCTGTCGACCGTTGATGGCCGGCTGCAATTGGCGGGCCGGCGTGACGATGGCGCGGCTGTCTATGTGGACTACGCTCACACTCCTGGCGCGCTGGAAGCCGCACTGCGAGCCCTTCGTGGAGCCACAAAGGGACGGCTGCTGGTCGTCTTCGGCGCTGGCGGCGACCGGGACCAGGGCAAGCGCCCGGAAATGGGCCGTGTCGCAGCGAAATTTGCCGATGTCTGTATCGTCACCGACGACAACCCGCGGTCTGAAGATCCAGCGACCATCCGGGCCGCGATACGGCGTGGCTGCTCGGACGCCATTGAAATTGGCTCCAGGGCCGAGGCCATCGCTTGGGCGGTCAGCCAATTGCGGGCGGGCGATACGTTGTTGATCGCTGGCAAAGGACATGAGCAGGGCCAGACAGTGGCCGGAACCGTACGGCCCTTCGACGACTTGGCCGAGGCGCGCCGGGCGCTGGCTGAGGCGGAGGTCATGCAATGAGCGTGCTGTGGACTGCTCAGGATGCATTGGCCGCAACTGGTGGCAACGGAGATCCAAGCTGGCAAGCGAAAGGTGTCAGCATAGACTCACGCGCCATTGAGCCGGGTGATTTGTTTGTGGCTCTGGCAGGCCCGAGCCATGACGGCCACGATCATGTTGTGGCAGCGCTGGCCGCTGGTGCCTCGGCCGCAATGGTCGAGCGGCATCCAGACGGTGTGGCAACAAACGCGCCGTTGCTGCTGGTAGCGAACAGCCAAAAGGGCTTGGAAGCCTTGGGACAAGCTGGCCGGACACGATTCGGTGGCAAGGTCATTGGATTGACAGGCAGTGTTGGTAAAACTAGCACAAAAGAGATGCTGCACCACATGCTGAGCCAACAGGGATCGGCATCGGCGACCCGTGGCAATCTCAACAATCATATCGGCACACCATTGACCCTGGCACGCCTGCCGCGGGAAGCTGATTTTGCGGTCATCGAATTAGGCATGAACCATCCAGGCGAGATTCGGCCCATCAGCCAGATGACCAGACCCCACGTGGCGCTGATCACCCGAATTGCGCCGGCTCATACGGCGTTCTTCGCCTCACTGGACGAAGTAGCCGCAGCCAAAGCCGAAATATTTGAGGGCTTAGAGGCCGGTGGCACCGCGATTGTCAACGCTGACGACGGATTCGGCACGACCTTGGGCCAGGCAGCCAAACGCGCCGGGGCTGACGCCGTCTTGTCGTTTGGCGAAGCGCCGGATGCCGACTCGCGGCTGGTGCAGGCAGACCTGCAAGCCGATGGTTCGCAAGTGCGGGCTGATGTTCTGGGCACCAGCCTGACCTATCGGTTAGGTGCGCCAGGGCAGCATTGGGTAACCAACAGCCTGGGCGCTCTGGCAGCTATCGCCGCAATCGGCGGGGATATCGAGACCGCCGCTGCTTCGCTCGCTGACATTCGCCCGCCACGAGGTCGCGGCGCTACCGAGCGATTGGCCCTGCCGCAGGGTGAGATCATGCTGATTGACGAGAGCTACAACGCCAGCCCCGCCGCGATGCGGGCGGCCTTTGCGGTCTTGTGCAACCACAAGCCAGCCGCCGGAGGCCGTCGGGTCGCCATCCTGGGCGATATGCTGGAATTGGGGCAAAACGCCGAAGCTGATCACACAGTCCTTGGCCGTGCGTTGGCTGATTTGCCCGTCGATGCGGTTTACGCAGCTGGGCCAGAGATGCCAGCCCTTGTTGCGGCGTTACGGCCCGAGCAACGCGCAGGGCACAGCCTGAATACTGCCGCATTGGCGGTACAAATCGTGTCCAGCCTTCGCGAAGGTGACGTTGTTTTGGTGAAAGGATCGCTGGGCATAGGTATGGCACGAATTATCAGCGCCCTTCGCGAGGCTGCATTCGAGAAGGGAAAAGCCGTTGCTGTATAACCTGTTGGCGCCATTGGGCGACGACTTCCAGATATTTAATCTGTTCCGCTACCTGACATTCCGTACGGGCGGCGCGATTATAACCGCGCTGGTCATCAGCTTTATCTTCGGCCCGGGCATCATCGCCTGGTTGAAATCCAAGCAAGGCGAGGGCCAGCCTATCCGAGAGGACGGGCCAGCGTCACATCTGCTGACCAAACGCGGCACGCCAACAATGGGCGGCGCGCTGATCCTGCTAGCCATCACTGTCAGCACGCTGCTCTGGGCAGATCTTTCGAATGGGTATGTCTGGTGCGTGCTGATGGTCACCGCTGGCTTTGGCCTGATCGGGTTTGCTGACGACTATCGCAAACTGACGCGGCGGTCGCACAAAGGCGTTAGTGGCCGGGTGAGGCTGGTGGCGGAGTTCGCGATTGTTACTGTGGCCTTCTTTTGGATTTATCACCTGACCGGCGCGCCGCTGGCCACATCGTTGGCAGTGCCGGTGTTTAAAGAATTGCTGATCGACCTTGGCTGGTTTTACGTGCCCTTCGCCGGTTTTGTGGTGGTCGGAACCTCCAACGCGGTAAACCTGACCGATGGGCTGGACGGATTGGCCATCGTGCCGATGATGATCGCCGCCGGCTGTTTCGCTTTCATCGCCTATCTGGTCGGCAACGTCATTTTCGCTGGCTACCTGCAAATCCAATATGTGGCAGGCACCGGCGAGTTGGCGGTGCTGTGCGGTGCCTTGGTTGGCGCCGCCCTGGGGTTCCTTTGGTTCAACGCCCCCCCGGCCATGGTGTTCATGGGCGATACCGGCTCGCTTTCCATGGGTGCCGCGCTCGGCACTATCGCGGTTATTACCAAGCATGAGATCGTGCTGGCGATTATCGGCGGCCTATTCGTGCTGGAGGCGGTATCGGTAATCGTGCAGGTCGCATCGTTCAAGTTGACCGGCAAGCGCGTGTTCCGCATGGCGCCGCTACACCATCATTTTGAACAAAAAGGCTGGGCTGAGCCGACCATCGTTATTCGCTTCTGGATCATCGCTTCCATTCTGGCGCTGGCAGGCCTTGCCACGTTGAAACTGCGATAGGGGACGCTCGGACCATGATCCCGCTTCCACAAGTCAAAGGCAAACGATACGGCGTGATGGGCCTCGGCCGGTCTGGTCGTGCGTCGGCCGCGGCTTTGGTTGCGGGCGGCGCGGACGTTTTGGCTTGGGATGATAAGGCGGAGACTGCCCCTGCTGGCAGCGCGCGGCATGATTTTGGTGAAGGCGATTGGCCGGCGATGGCGGGCATCGTCTGGAGCCCGGGCATTCCCTTTCTGCACCGCACACCGCATCCAATCGCTGTTCGCGCCGCCGCGGAAAATTGCCCGCTGTTGAGCGATATCGATCTGCTGGCGGACGCCGGAACTGGCGCAACCCTGGTCGGCATCACCGGGACCAATGGCAAATCTACGACCACGGCCCTGCTCACCCATGTGCTGACCGCGTCCGGCAGGAAAGCTGTCGCTGGCGGCAATATCGGGGCGGCGACACTGGAACTGCCTGACCTGGGGGCCGATGGCACCTATGTCATGGAGTTATCCTCCTACCAGTTGGAGTTGAGCCAAAGCGCGCATTTCCCCATCGGTATTTGGCTGAACCTGACACCGGATCATTTGGATAGACATGGCGGACTACATGGCTACGCCGCCGCTAAATCCCGGTTGTGGCGGAACACCCAGGCCGGAGATATTGCCATTGTCGGCACGGATGGCCCCTTTGGACAGGCAGAGGCGGAGACCGCGGCGGCGGCAGGTCGCAGGATTATACCGATCTCCGGAACCCACGCGCCGGATGGCGGCGTAGGTGTTGAGAACGGCATGCTGATCAGCCGGCTTGGCACCAAACCTGAGCAGCTCGCTGTCCTGGCCGAGTGCCCTGCCCTGCCCGGCAACCACAATGGCGAGAACGCAGCAGCCGTAGCCGCCGCTGC
>CALKDI010000208.1 GCA_938084065.1 uncultured Alphaproteobacteria bacterium | reverse complement strand
CTTTCAGTGTCTCGTCAACCAACTCCCGCGCGGTCATGCGGAAGGCCGGCTGCTCACAGCCCAGGCGTAGCGCCAGCGCGTTGATCACCTCCACATTGGATCGCGGCCCCGTTGGCGGCTCAATCACCTTCGGCCCCAGCGTGATGTATTGGTTGCCGCCGCCCTGGTAGACGTCATCATGCTCCAGGAACATCGTGGCAGGCATGACGATGTCGGCCATCTTGGCCGTGTCGGTCATGAATTGCTCGTGCACGCAAGTGAACAAGTCCTCCCGCGCAAAGCCTTGGTGGACCTTGGCCAATTCTGGCGCAACCATCATCGGATTGGTGTTCTGGATGAACAGGCCCATGACCGGCGGGCCGCCGCGCAAGGCCACTGAATCGCCCATCAGAATGTCACCGATGCGGCTCATATCCAATCGGCGGATCGACGGGTCAGCGTAGTCCATGCCTTGGACAAGCGTCTTGTTCCAGCGATAGATATCGCGGTTGTTGTGGAATGCGCCGCCGCCCTCGTACTGCCACGCGCCCGTCACCGCTGCGATGGAAAGGACAGCATGCATGTTGTGGGCGCCGTTGCGCTGCCGGCACATGCCATAGCCGATGCGCAGAAAGTGCTTTTTGTTGTCGGCCAGCAGCCGCGCAAGCGCCTCGATCTCCGCCGCCGGCACGCCGCAAATCGCCTCTGCCCATGCGGGGGAGCGGCTTTTCAGATGCTGCTCCAACTCGCGCGGACAGTCTGTGTATTGCTCCAGATAGGCCCGATCGGCATGCCCATCGCGAAACAGAATATGCATGACCGCACAGGCCAGCGCGCCATCCGTGCCCGGCTTCACACAGAGGAACATATCAGCCTGCTTGGCCGTCTCAGTGCGATAGGTATCGACGACGACGATCTTGGCACCGCGGGTTTTGCGAGCGTGGACTGCGTGGGTCATCACGTTGATCTGGGTTGAGACCGGATTGGTGCCCCAGATCACCACCGCATCCGACACCCGCATCTCACGCGGATCAGCCCCGTGCAGCGTGCCCGTGCCAGCCACAAAGCCGTTCCAGGCTAGCGAGACGCAGATGGTCTCATGCTGAAAGCTGTACTTCTTGGCATGGCGCAGCCGGTGGATCGAATCCCGCTGCACCTGGCCCATCGTGCCAGCATAGAAGTAAGGCCAGATCGTCTCCGCGCCGTACCGGGCCTCCAACTTCAGGAAGGCTTCGGCGGTCTCGTTAATCGCATCCTCAAAGGAAATCGGTCGGAATTCGCCTGAGCCCTTTGGCCCAACACGCTGCAACGACTGGGTCAGCCTATCCGGATGGTGGATACGCTCGCTGTAGCGGGCGACCTTAGCGCAGATCACGCCGTCCGTGTAATCGTTTTCGCGTGAGCCGCGCACCCGGCCAATCGTCCGTTCGTCCAGGCGCTCCACCTCCAGCGCACAGGTGGAGGGGCAATCGTGCGGACAGGCGGAAAACACTATTTCGGGGCTTGCAACGCTATCCGGCACGGACGAGGCTCCTTTTTCCCGGTGAATGACCTATATGAGCATGAACCGATGAGGAGACTAGCAGATGACCGACGCCAGCACCATTATCGACCAGATCAAAGACTATCACATCCACGTCTACTACGATGGTTCCAGCAAAGGCCGAGCCGAAGCGCTGCGAGCCAAGTTGGAGGCCGCCTTCCCCGCTGCCATCTATGGCCGTTGGCATGACAAGCCGGTTGGGCCGCACCCGGAATGGTCCTACCAGGTGCATTTCTCAACCGAGCTATTCCCCCAGATCGTACCGTTTGTGGCGCTGGAGCGGAACGGGTTAACCATCCTGGTTCACCCCAACACCGACGACGATATGGCCGATCATCGCGACTATGCGTTTTGGATGGGCAAGGTTCCGGAGCTGAAGTTGAGCATTTTTGAGAAGAACAAAGGTTAGGCTAGCGCCAGGCGCCCTACCACTATTGCTTACCCGCTTCGGGAGGCGCTGGCTCGCCACCATCAGGGCCGCCCAGCGCAATAGGTGACCTGAGCACGAGCGGCTCGTCCTGATCTGACTGCGGATCTGACGCGAGAACGGAAGCCGCTGGTCTGCGCCAAAGCCCTCGCCCTTTGCGCCAGCACCAGCCGGCGCTCCGGCGCACCAACCAGACGGGGCCAGACAAGGCAGCAAAGAACACCAAGCCTAGCAGGAAACCTTCCGCCTGATCCACCAGCACCAGATTGACAATATTGCGCAATACGCCGGTGAAGCCGCCGCCATCCAACAGCCAGCCTGTCAGCCAATTGGACGCGTCATAGAAAGCGATGTACGCCCCTTTTGGATCGTACACCCGCCATGTGTAGAGCAAGCAGGCGATGACGCCCAAAACGGTCCTCATGCCAACTCCCCCTTAGAGGCAGCGTGATCAGACGATCACGTTTAACCCGGGCGCTTGTCGAACGCCGGCACACCCTCTGGCAGATGATGGTAGGGCTGCTTGTCGATCGTGAAGATCGCGGCTTGCGGCTTGAACTGGCTGGGGTCGTCTAGCGTGCCGACTTTGATAATCATCGAATCTGGCCGTGCTGGCGAGCGCGTGCCAAGGCCCGTGCCACAAGTCGGGCAGAAAAACCGTGTCACCGGTCGCTCCAGGTCGCTCCGTGAGAAACTTGCCGGCTCGCCTTTGGTCCAGCGAAATTTGTCTAACGGAAACACGATGATGGCGTTGGGGTGACCGCCAGTGATGTATTGGCATTCGCGGCAATGGCACTGAAGTTGGCCTTGCGGTTCAGCATCAACTTCATAGCGCATCGCGCCGCAGTAGCAGCCGCCAGTGGTGGTCATGGCTAATGTCTCCAAGAACTCGAGGTTAGGCTAGAGCAGCTACTTCAGCATGCCTGGGGCAGGAAACCAAGTGGTCATTCACCAGCCCCATCGCCTGCATCAAGGCATAACACGTCGTCGGCCCACAGAAGCGGAAGCCCAGGCGTTTCAGTTCTTTGGCTAAGGCTTTTGAAGTGGGCGTCTCTGCCGGCACATCGCCCATGCCAGTACGGGAATTCTGCTGCGGCTTGCCATCGACGAATTTCCAGATCATGTCGGAGAAAGAGCCCTTCTCCATCACCGCCAGCCAAGCCTGGGCGTTGGTCACGGTCGCGGCGATCTTGGCGCGATTGCGGATAATGCCAGCATCGGCCAACAGCGCGGCCTGTTTCGCATCATCATAAGAGGCAATCACCTCAGGCCGGAAGCCATCGAACGCCACGCGAAAATTCTCGCGTTTGCGCAGTATGGTGATCCAGGAAAGGCCGGCTTGAAAGCCTTCCAGCACAATTTTTTCAAACAGGGCGCGGTCGTCGAACTGCGGTACACCCCACTCTGTATCGTGATAGTGTTGGTAAAGCGGGTCGTCACCGGCCCAAGGACAGCGTTCCATGAGCCGGTGTCTCCCTTAGATTACTGCGAGCGCAGGCGTGGATCGAGGGTATCCCGCACTGCATCGCCAAAGATGTTGAACGCAAACACGGCCAACGTAATAGCTAGGCCCGGAAAAATCGCGATCCAGATTGCGCTTTCCGCGTATTCCTCAGCGCCACCCTGAAGCATCAGGCCCCAAGCTGGTGTCGGCTCCTGCACGCCAAGACCCAAATAGCTGAGCGATGCCTCAGCCAAAATCGCCTGACCCAGAAAGCTGGTAAACATGATCAGGTATGGCGCCATGACGTTAGGCACCATGTGGCGCATAACGATGCGCACATGGCCAAAGCCCAATGACCGGGCCGCGTCAACATACGGGATTTCGCGAATTTGCAACGCGCTGGAGCGAACCACACGGGCGCAGTTCGGGATCATGGGTATTGTAATCGCCAAAATCACGATCTCTGTGCTGGACCCGAAGGTTGCAACAATGGCCAGCGCGATAATGATCGATGGGAACGCCATGAAAACATCCATGACCCGTTGCAAGATCAGGTCGAACCAACCGCCCAGATAGGCACTGGTAACGCCCAGCACCAGCCCGATAAACGAGCCGAAAAACGCTGCGGTAAAGCCAATGAACAGAGCTGTTTGCGCTCCGTAGATCACACGGCTGAGAACATCTCTGCCAAACTGATCCGTACCCAGCAGGAACTCACTTCCAGGGGCCGTGAGCATATTCGCGAAGTCGTTCAACTCTGGGTCATATGGCGATACCACGTCCGCAAACATGGCAACCAGGATGATCCCAACAAGGATCAAGCCGCAAACCGCGCCGAAGGGCTGGCGTTTGCACCAACGCCAAACAATGGTGGAAATCGTCTTTTTGTCCGGCAATCGGGCCGGTTCGATATTGGTGACAGTCGTCATCGTCAGTCTCCCTGCCCTATCTTAGCTGTAGCGGATACGTGGGTCGAGCCACGCATAGGCGACATCGATTACGATATTGGTGATTACGAAGATCACGGCGACCAGCAAGACAAGCGACTGCGTCATGGCGTAATCATAGTTGGTCACACTATCAACGAACAGCTTGCCGAGCCCGTTCAAATTAAACACCTGCTCTGTCACCACGAGGCCGCCCATCAGGAACGCGAACTCGATACCAATCACGGTGATCACCGGCAGCATAGCGTTCTTCAAGGCATGGCGGTTGACGATCAGTTTTTCCATCACGCCTTTTGCGCGAGCGGTCCGAACATAATCCTCCCGCAGCACTTCCAACATCGCAGATCGCGTCATCCGCGTTGCAACAGCGGAGTAGCGATACCCCGTCGCAAGCGCCGGCCAGATAAGCTGCAGCAGATTTCGCGCGGGATCTTCCCATATGGGAACGTAGGTGATGGGCGGCAGCCACGGGATGCCAGACCACCACTGCGTGGTTAGCAAGATGCCGAGGATCAACAGAATGCCAAGCCAGAAGGATGGCATTGCGATCCCAGCGATTGAGAACGTGCGCACCAGATAATCGACCCAGGTGTTCTGCTTAACGGCAGAAATGATCCCAAGGGGAATGGCGATGGCGATGCTGATCAGCGTTGCCATGATCGCGATTTGCAGGCTGAGCTCGAAACGCAGGCCAACTTCTTGGATAATTGGCTGGGCCGTCCACATAGAGACGCCAAAATCCAGGGTAAAGAAACTGACAAACCACGTCACAAACTGCACGAGCAGCGGCTGGTCCAATCCCAATTGTTGCTGACAGGCGAGAATTGCGGCCGGATCAACGAATCCGCCCTGTCCCCCGAGTCGCACGAGGCAGACATCGCCGGGAATCATCCGCAATAGGAAAAATATAAAGATGCCTGCCCCTAACAAGGTCGGCAGCATCATGAATATTCGCTTGATCAGATACTTATGCATCGAAGGGCTGCTCTCTCCGCCGGGTCAATCATCTGCCCGAACCGCACTTTTGCGGAAGACTACGCTCGCCACCATACAGAAACACGGAGGCGAGCGTAGCAGTCATCCTAGCCGGCGGTTGGGATGAACCAACCGCCGCGTTCTCTCAACTACTTGTCGAGCCAAACATCAACCAGCGTCTGGCCGAGGTAATGGCTTGGGCTGACTTTCCAGCCCTTGACATAGCTGCGATGGGGGATCAGGCGATGCCACCACAACACGATCATGTAGTGAGCGTTATCGTCCAGAATACCCTTCTCGAAGTCGCGCATATACTGACCGGCTTCTTCATCCGTGGTTGCTTTGGCGGCCTTATCATAGACAGCGTCCAGATCACGGTTGATGTAGTCGCGATAGTTCTGCGGCGAGCGATCAATCGACAGGTTGTTGGCCAGATCGAGGATCGGGTTCACAATCGACTGACACGTCGCCGTAACAGCCGCCTCGTAGTTCTTAGTTTCGCGATAGGAGCGGAACCACTCACCGGTCGGAACGGCACGCTGGCTGGCTTTCACACCAATCTTCTTCCACTCACCGATCAACCACGTGCCCGCAATTTTGTACGGTTGGTCAACGTTCCGGTTGACGAGGTCAAACGACAGGTTCTCGTAGCCAGCCTCTTTCAGCAGGCGACGGGCTTCTTCGCGTGACTTCTCAACATCGCGCCAATAGCCTGGAATTTTCTCCAGTTCTTCGTCGCTGCGCGCCCATGGGTGGCCCGGATAGATCAAGCCGCCAACGGTTTTCATGATCGCGATTTGCGAGAGGTACTTAGAACCACCCCAGCGATCGATTGCCAAGGTCAATGCCTTCCGCACGCGTGGGTCTTTAAACGCCGGGAAGTTGTGGTTCAGAGAGACCGAAAGGTTACAGTTCCAGGTGCTTTCCTGCACATTGACCTGCTCAGCACCCAGGGCACCGATGAGATCATCACGTGATTTTGGCGGGAAGGAGCGGAACTCAATGTCGGCACGGCCACCACGGATGGCCTGAACGCGCAGGCTCTGTTTCGGTGCGATGATGGCCTTAAAGCCATCAAGGTATGGAAGGCCCTCGACGTGATAGTCGTCGAACTTGGTGCCGGTGAACGATGCGCCAGCTTGCACTTCGCCCAACTTGAACGCGCCAGAGCCAACGATGTTGGTCTTGTACCAGTTCGGATCAGCTTCCAGCTTCGACGCCGAATAGATCCAGTTGTATGGGTTTGCCAACGCCGGGACAAAAGCAGCCGTCGCGTATTTCAGCTTGATAACGACGGTGTAGTCATCAGTCGCCTTAACGCTCTCAACCATCTCGTACATCGCACGACGGACGGAGAGCACTCCCTCCGGCGGGAACATGACATGGTTAAGGCTTGCCGCGACGTCATGAGCATCCAGCGCCTCACCGTCGTGGAACTTAGCGTTCTTCACAATCGGGAAGGTGTAGGTCGTTCCGCCGTCGGTCGCCTTCGGCACATCACCAACGCAAACGTCACAGACGAATGCTGTCGGGTCACTCGGATTTTCCGGGTTGACCTTAATCAGCAGGCTGTAGAACGGTGCCATCGGATGAATGACAGCAAAGGTCGATTCCTGGTGCCCGTCGAAGCTTGGGGCATTTCCACCGACCACGAAATTCAAAGTGCCGCCATATTTTGGCGTCTCCGCTTGCGCTGCACCGGCCAATCCGACCGTTGCGGCAGCACCAGCGATTAACAATCGCCGCATAACTCCCATGAGATTCCTCCGTCTCTGTATTGATTATAATTGCCCATGCGTTGGGCGCGCACCTGCACCCTAGAAACTGCATGGCCCGCCGTCAATTCAACATGTCTTTCAAGGCAAAAAAAATATGGCGGTCACCGGAGACCGGGACCGCCATAAAGTTCAACGAAGGTGTAACGCTAAAATCTCTATCGATGGGTTTTGTCAGGTGGTTGGACCGGCAACCCGCCATCCCACTCATCATCCCATATAATCCGGGTCATTCTGCTTGCGCAGGGCAGCGCCGCCAGCGACAGAACAACCACCGCCATGACCGCAATCACAACCGGCAATCCGGTGATCAGGTGCAAAGCCCCGATCCAGAAGACCAGCGCTGCCACACAAAAAGCCCACACCGAAAGCACGCGACGGGAGGATGGTGGGTTTGAACGAACCAGGAGAGTTGGGGCAGTCATGGTTACCACGTTGGTTACGTCTTGCGATCTCATACACAGTATATTGAGGATTGTTGTCCGCCCTGCACAGTGATCAACATCACACCAGGTGAAATTTTCCTCTGGCGCGGTCCATAGCTTGCTACAATGACAATTCTATGACGGGTTTGATGCCGGTCTTTTCGTCATTTGCTGTACCGCAGGAGCGCCCAATGCACGTTGGTATGTCCGCTATTTTCCAGAACCCGGGACACACTCGTCCGGACCGAGATATCTACAAGGACGACATCGCACTCGCTGATCTGGCGGAGCCACTGGGCTTCGAATCGATCTGGGCGGTGGAGCATCACTTCACCGACTACACCATGTGCCCAGACCCGCTGCAATTCCTCTCCTTCATGGCGGGCCGCACCAAGACCGCGCAACTCGGCACGATGGTTGTGGTTTTGCCCTGGCGTGATCCGCTGCGCACGGCTGAGCAGATCAGCATGCTCGACAATATCAGCGACGGGCGCCTGATCCTCGGCCTCGGCCGCGGCGCTGGCCGGGTTGAGTTCGACGGCTTCCGTCTGGACATGGCCGAAAGCCGCTCCCGCTTTGTTGAGGCGGCACAAATGGTGCTGACCGGCCTCGAGTCCGGCCATGTGGAATTCCAGGGCGAGCATTACCAGCAGCCGCGAGTCGCCATCAGGCCAGAGCCGTTCAAATCCTTCCGCGGCCGCACCTACGCCGCCGCCGTCTCGCCGGAGAGCTCCCGCATCATGGCAGAGCTGGGCATCGGCCTGCTGGTGATTCCGCAAAAGCCGTGGGAGCATGTGGCGCGGGAGTTCGCCGACTACAAAGCCATCTATCAAGAGGTGAACGACGAGCCGGCGCCCAAGCCCATCATCGCCGCCTGGACCGTCGTCGATGAGGACGAACAGAAGGCCTATGACCGCGCACGCCGCTATATCGGCGGCTATTGGCAGACGGTGCTAGACCATTACGAGTTCCATAAGGACCATCTGAAGGGCCAGAAGGGCTACGAGTATTACGGCAAGTTCGCAGAACACCTGCAGCAGGATGCCGACGGCGCGATCCAGTTCTTCATGGACCTGCAGGTCTATGGCACGCCGGAGCAGTGCGTCCAGAAAATCACTAAAATCGCCGACCGCATGGGCTCCGACCAGTTCACCGGTATATTCTCAATGGCCGGCATGCCGCATGACGAGGCCCGTGCGAATATGGAATTGTTCGCGGCCAAGGTCATGCCAGCCCTCAAGGCTTTGCCACCGGCAGAGCAACGGGTTCCCGCCGCAGTTGCTGCAGAATAGGAAGCATTATGCCCAAAACCATAGGCGCCGTGATCTTCCCCGGCTTCGAACTGCTGGACCTGTTCGGGCCGTTAGAGATGTTCGGCATGTTGGAGGACGCACCGAGCATCCGCATGGTCGCCGCGACCATGGACCCGGTGAAGAGCCGCCAAGGACCAGCCAGCGTTGTCGACGCGACTTTCGCCGAAGGCTCAGCCTTCGACCTGTTGCTGGTGCCGGGTGGCCCTGGCACAAGGCCCGGTGTCGAGGATTCTGGCCTGATTGGCTGGCTCTCCGAGGCTAGCGATGCCTCCGACCTGGTGACGACGGTCTGCACCGGCAGCGCCCTGCTGGCCCGAACCGGGCGGCTGGATGGCATC
>CALKDI010000207.1 GCA_938084065.1 uncultured Alphaproteobacteria bacterium | reverse complement strand
GAAATCCCATGGCTACTATGCCAAATCATGGTTCCGCATCGGCTTCGACCATCTCAGACACATGCTCAGAAACAACCCCGAAAACGCACTTGCCTGCTGGAACGCTTTGAAACCGCAAAAAATGAGAGTCGTGTAGTGTGGAACTCCTGCGCGATGCCGGGATTGACGCTTGTAATATAGCCATTATAGGGCTCCAGGCCCTTCTCTTGCCCCAGCAGCATTGGCAGGAACTCGTTGTAAGTAATTGCCTGCATTTCTCCGGCAACTATTTCGCGCGCCGCGTGGAATATTTGATCGCCGGTGAGGTCTGGATCGGCTGCTTTGATCGCGTCAGCCAGACGATTGTGCTCACGCATAAAAATAGTCTGCAATGACGTCAGCGCGGCATTCTCATTGACCCGTACATCGCCTGCAACCCGCAAGCCGTCATTCCGCGCTTCGCTGTCAATTCCCAATTGGCCGTTCGTTGGCAACAGATTGCCCGCGCTGGTCAGCAGGCGACCGCTGTCGCCACTGGCACGCAATAGCGCCAATTGCGCATCGCTAGAGCCATAAACAAAGCTCGCATCGATGAAGGAGGTAATCTCGTTTGCCTGTTCGCGTGGATTGCCGGCACTGGTACCAGTGCCGGCAACCGCCGCCGAGCGGTTAAACGGAACCAGTTTCCCTCCATCGGGCAACGCATCGTACAGCGGGTCGCCCGGCAAAATAGGTATATTCGCCTGCTCCGCCGGGTTCGAAAATGTTAGGTCCAGGTCGTGATCGAGCAGCTGACCAAAGGCCCAGAAAAATCCAGACAGGCCGTTCCCATCGGGCATCGATCCAACCTGCCCGCCGATGCTGTTGGAAATCACACGAGTATTCGGCCGTCCCGCGCCGGCCATTGCAGAGATGCCGTCGGCATAGACAGAGGGCGACAGTCGAAGTAGGGCGGTCCCAGCGCTGCCTAGAAACGGATCTGCCAGATTGTTGCCCATACCGTCGATAGGCCGGCCGCCGACCACAAAGGGCAGATCACCCAGCGGCGGCAAATCACTCGCAACTGCTGCAGAGGCTACAGCTACAGAAGAAATAGCTGCTATTGTGAGAGACCGCACGATCCTCAAGTTCAATAAGCTTCGCAATCGCATGCTCGTTCGATCCAAAATTCGCCACTGGCGCCTAGTGTAAGGTTATCAGATTGCACCAACAGCTACCATAAGTCGTTCTATTCCCACAATAAGGTTCTATTGCAGGCCCTACCTCCACCAGAGTAGTTGGCGCCCGCAACCGAAAATCGGTTTGCAAAATCTTAGCTGCGAAATCAAATTTTTCCCTTGGCAAACCCAGCAAAGCCACCTATCTATTGCTCTTGAGTTTGACTGCGACGCCTGAATTTCGGGCGATGCAGCGGTGGGCTCAGGCATCCATTGCCCCCAACCATCGCCTGAGCCCGCCACCCTATTCCCAGCTCAAATCCTTGCCTGGACGAGTTATTACTGACCACAGGTGAGATGCGCCGGCATGGCAGGCTCAGCTGATATAACAGCCTCAACCTATGCCCAGCTCACGGTGGACGGTTGTCACGGACCACCCCTGCCGGCTCAGCAACTCTGTCAATTTCTCCGCAACAAATACGGAACGATGCCGACCTCCGGTACATCCGATTGCCACTGTCAGGTAGCTTTTGCCTTCCTGTTCGTAGCGCGGCAAAGAAAACTCTAAAAAGTTCTCCAAAATTGCCATCAATGTTTGGGCGCCTGGGTCGTTGCATATATGCGCCCCGACAGCCGCATCCATCCCCGTCAGCTCGCGCAACTCGGGCACATAATGCGGGTTGGATAGAAACCGGACGTCAAACACCAAGTCGGCTTCGCGCGGCAGCCCCTGCCGGAACGAGAAGGATATCACCTGAACCGCCATGCCGTTCGGGCCTGAAACCTCAAAGCTGGCGGCAACCCAACGTTTGAGTTCCCGCGGGGTCATCAAAGACGTATCCAACAGATGGTCCGCCTCCAATTTTAGCGGCATCAGCATCGTGCGCTCGATTGCCAAACCTTCGCGCGGTCTGCCCGCATCGGTTAGCGGGTGGCGACGGCGGGTTTCGGTAAAGCGACGCAGTGCTGCATCGTCGTCGCAATCCAGATAAACCAGCACGACACTATTGCCATCGCTAGCCTTCAATCGCTGTTTGGCCTGAATGAGCGCATCAACTGAAAACCCGCGCGTGCGCACGTCCAGGCCAACGGCCAGCCGCGAGACCTCCCGGTCGGCCAACAGCGCATCCAGCAATGAAAACGGGATATTATCGACGACGTCATAGCCAATATCTTCAAAGGCTTTTAAGGCAGTGGTCTTGCCAGCACCGGATAGCCCGGTGACCAGCACGATCTGGCGTTCATCGCATTTATCCGTGATAGCCTTTGCAACGGCCATTTGTCTCTCCCAGCGCAGCCCAAACGAACCGCGCCATAACCCCCAGCGCAAACCATTGTCTGCTTGCAACAGTATCGCAGAACAGCGGGGAAGAGATCAACCGTCGAGGCTGTCCGTGCAGGCCGAATTTAGGTGGCGGCGGGAAGGGTAACCGTAAAGCGGGCACCGATAACACGTTCTAAGGCATCGTGGCGATTTTCCGCGCGCACTTGCCCCGCATGGGCCGTTACAATTTGCCGGCACAGACTCAGGCCCAGCCCCGAATGCCCAGCGAAAGGCTGGTCGACGGGGCGGTCTGAGTAGAATCGCTGGAAGATGACGTCTTCCTTGCCCTCTGGAATCCCTGGGCCATTATCGTCGCAAGTTACGGTGACTTTGTTGTCACGCCGCGTGATCGCAACCCGGATAGTGCTGCCTGGCGGACTGAAGGAGCTTGCATTCCGGAGGATATTGCCAAACACTTGCGCCATCCGGCTTTCCACCCCGCGGACAACAAACGATCCGCCCCCACCAATCAAGGTAAATTGCGGATCAAGCGGATCATGGCTGGCGGCGTTCTCAATCTCAACGATGGTCGACAGCATGGCCTCAACGTCAACCTGCTCGTCCGGCGTTGCGGCCAACTCCGCTTCAACACGACTGAGTTCCGTTATAGCCGAAATCAGGCGGTCCAGCCGCACCACGTCTTGAACGATGACCGACATGAGGCGTCGATGCTGTTCAGGGTCTGTAATGCGCTCCGCTGTCTCAACCGCACTGCGGAGCGACGTTAGCGGGTTCTTCAACTCGTGCGCCATTTCCTTGGCGAACAAGTCGGCCTCATCTGCCCGCTCCTTCAGAAATTGCACCAGGAGGTTGATCGAACTGGCCATAGGCGGCAACACGTTATCGGCCCACGGTTCAATCGGCCCGACGATGGCTTCACGATGCACGATCCGGTCGATCACCTGTCGCACCCGGTCCGCACTGCGCTTTACCTGCCGCTGGATCAGGAACAAGATCAAGCAACTGGCGGCGAAACCAAAAAGTGCGGCACAGGCAATGGCTGCCGTGCCCAATCGGCCAACGACCGCAATGTTCGGCAGGCTAACGGACATAACCAGCGCACTGGTGCGATCTTGGCCTATTTGGACCGGTAGGCCGATTGAGATAGCTGGCGCGCCGGTTGCATCATCAAAAACCCGGTCAGCTACTGCGCCGGCAAGCGCGGACAGCGCTTCGGGAAAGTCAGCTATGCCTGAAGACGCTGATCGCTCTGGCAGCCGCGAGCTCGACCCTGACCACCAGTTCACCAAGCTGATAAACGGCCGCCCGGGAACAAACCATTGGCCGGACCGCGCCAGCATTTCAGCAGACGGCCCTGAATCAAACACGAGGGCGCCCTCCCCGTCGAACAATCGAAGACGGGTTTCGGTCGAAACAGCAGATTCCAGAAGCGCCGAAATGCGTTCCTTTCTTGCAGGGTCCTGCAATAAAGCACGCACGCTGGCATTGCCGTCGGCTCGCACCAACGCAGCCGTGAACAAACGAGCCAGCGCAGCACCGTCGCGCCGCAGGCCGTCTTGATAGATGGCTACCGCCTGCTCACGCGGGCAGTTCAGGACGATAAACACAACAACGGTAACGATCAGACCGACTAGAGCGGCGGCAACCAGCCGGGCGTAGAGGCCAAGGCCCAGCCGGCTAAAGACCATTAGACTGTCCGGTAGCGGTACCCAACACCATAAAGGGTCTCGATCTCAGAAAAGTTGTCATCAGCCCGCCGAAACTTGCGGCGCAAGCGTTTGATATGGCTGTCAATGGTGCGATCATCGACATAAACATTTTCTCCATAGGCAGCATCAATCAATTGGTCCCGACTTTTAACGTAACCGGGCCGCGATGCTAGGGCTTCCAGAATCAGAAACTCGGTTACCGTGAGGGGCACTGGGTCACCGTGCCAGGTGCACAGGTGCCGCTCTCGATCCAACACCAACTCACCGCGCACCAGCATCTCATCGCGGACCTCACCAGAATCTTCCGCCAGATCAGCCCGGCGCAGCAGCGTGCGGATTCGTTCGATCAGCAAACGCTGGGAGAATGGTTTGGTAATATAATCGTCGGCACCCAAGCGCAGGCCCGTCAATTCATCCACCTCATCGGCTTTGGAGGTGAGGAAAATCACCGGGGTTCGCGATTTCTCGCGCAGCCGCTGCAACAGGTCGAGGCCGTTCATCCTCGGCATTTTGATATCCAGCACCACCAAATCTACCGGGTGAGCCTGCAATGAACGCCAGGCGGTTTCACCGTCAGAATAGCAGACAACGGAGAACCCCTCCGCCTCTAGCACCATTGAGACCGAGGTCAGAATGTTGCGGTCATCATCGACCAAAACGATAGTACGGCCGCTGGATTCCTGAGAAATATCGGTATCCATGGTGATCCCTTTCCCATGCAAATATGGCAAACGCCTCTTTTCGCCCTGAAAATATGGCGGCAGTACGGCATAACCGCTCTAACTCAGACATTAAGTATCTGAGATTGCCATTTTCTGCGTCTTTCGTCCGCGACAATAAGAAGTTGCATCAACAAGGTACAGTGCCGACAAACTGCGGTATGGTCTCCCCTCGTTTGCACGCCCTCGCGGCTGGTGCAGACGCACTCGCCAAATCATTTAATGACAGCAAAACAAAGGGAAAATCGGTGGAACGCAACGCCGCCCTGAGCGCCAGAGGCATCAGCAATACCGGTCCAGTCCATTGGAACCTGCCGGTAGAAGCACTCTACGAAGCCGCCATCCGTCGCGGCGAGGCCGAACTCGCAACCGGTGGTGCTCTGCTTGCGACCACTGGTGAGCACACCGGCCGCTCGCCCAAGGACAAGTTCATTGTCCGGGATGAACTGACCGACTCCACCGTTGAGTGGGGTGCCGTAAACCAGGAAATGTCGCCAGAGACGTTCGAACGTCTGCACAGGCGCATGATGGCCTACCTGCAAGGCCGCGAACTGTTCGTGCGCGACGCCTACGCTGGCGCCGACACTGATTTTCGCCTGCGTGTGCGTGTGGTGAACGAGTTCGCCTGGCACAATATGTTCTGCCGGAACATGTTCATCCGACCACCGGCACAGGATCTGGAAGGCTTCGAGCCTGACTTTACCGTCATCCAGGTTCCAGGCTTCCAGGCCGACCCGGAGTTGGACGGCTGCCGCAGCGGCACCGTGATCGCTATGAGCTTCAGCCACCGCATGGTGCTGATCGGCGGCACCTCATATGCTGGTGAAGCCAAGAAATCGGTGTTCAGCTATCTGAACCACGTGCTGCCTGGCCAGGATGTGATGCCGATGCATTGCTCCGCCAATATTGGCGCCGATGGCAATTCTGCCGTGTTCTTCGGCCTGTCCGGTACGGGCAAGACGACGCTTTCTGCCGATGCGTCGCGCACGCTGATCGGCGATGATGAGCATGGCTGGGGTAACAACGGCCTCTTCAACTTCGAGGGCGGTTGTTACGCTAAGGTCGTCAATCTATCGGAAGAAGCGGAGCCCGAAATTTACGCCGCGTCGCACCGCTATGGCACAGTGCTGGAAAACGTCGTGATGGACCCGGAGACCCGCTTGCTGGATCTGACCAGCACAGCGTTGACCGAGAACACGCGATCGTCCTACCCGTTGGATTACATTCCGAACGCCAGCGAATCGGGTGTCGGCCCCAATCCAACCAACATTGTCATGCTAACGGCTGATGCCTTTGGCGTACTGCCGCCGATCTCGAAAATGACGGTCGAGCAGGCCATGTACCACTTCCTCTCCGGCTATACCGCGCGTGTGGCTGGCACCGAAAAAGGCGTGGATGAGCCGCAGGCGACTTTCTCCACCTGCTTCGGCGCGCCGTTCATGACGCGTCACCCATCGGTCTATGCCAAGCTTCTGGGCGAGAAAATCGCGGGCACTGAGGTCAACTGCTGGCTGGTTAACACCGGCTGGAGTGGTGGGCCCTATGGCGTTGGCCAGCGGATGAAAATCAGCCACACCCGTGCCATGGTGCGGGCGGCATTGGATGGCCGTCTGGCCAATGTGCCGATCGTTGCTGATCCAGTGTTTGGTCTGGGCATCCCTCAAACCTGCCCTGACGTGCCAGATGATGTGCTGAACCCGCGCAACACCTGGTCCGACAAGGCAGCTTATGATGCCACTGCACAGGACCTGGCCAAGCGTTTCGCTGATAACTTCAAAAAGTATGAGGCCCACGTGGACGCCAAGGTGATGGCGGTGGCGATCAAGCCAGCTTCTTAAACCAAACGCTGACACAACCGCTCAAAGAAAAAGCCCGATCCGGTTGGATCGGGCTTTTTTTTATTGCGGGCCTTTGAGGCCGACAGGGTTAGGCAATGCGGCCTAACCCTCTCCGGCAAAACTCAATAGGGAACCGGGTGAACCGCCTGAACCTCGGGGATGTAGTGACGGAGCATGTTCTCGATGCCCATCTTTAACGTCGCGGTTGAGCTGGGGCAGCCGGCGCAAGCGCCCTGCATAGCCAGATACACCACACCCTCTTCAAAGCGGCGGAAGACGATGTCGCCGCCATCCTGTGCCACAGCCGGCCGAACACGCTCGTCCAGCAGTTCTTTAATCTGAGCGACCACTTCCGGATGACCACCGTCGTCCTCAGTGTGCTCGGTATCAGCTTCGCCGATCATCACTGGGGCGCCCATGGTGAAGTGATCCATGATCGAGCCCAGGATCTGCGGCTTCAGCGTCTGCCATTCGCGCCCCTCATCCTTGGTCACACTGATGAAGTCAGCGCCAAGGAAAACCTGGGTGATGCCACCGACAGAGAACAACGCCTCAGCCAGCGGAGACTTGCCGCGGGCCTCTTCCACGCTAGGAAAGTTGGCAGTGCCAACACCCAGCACATCGCGGCCCGGCAGAAACTTCAGGGTCGAAGGGTTCGGCGTGGATTCGGTTTGGATAAACATGGTCTTGTAGGACCTCCTCAAGGACGCTGCGTCGGTGCGACGACGCGGGTTAGTTGTAGTACAGGCCGACGGTGTGTTCCGCCTCCGCAAAAAACAGCCAGCGTTCGAACAGAACACCGATACCGGCAAACATCAGCGCCATGATCGACAGCAGCAGGCCAAAAGCGCTGCCATCGGTGCTGATTAAGATCAGCGCAGCCGCGACCGGGATGGCATAGGTCAGAACTTGCACCAGCAATCGCAGGCGGACAGCATGATCGCGGGCGATGCGGAACACCATTTCCTTCTGTAGATAATTGGGGCTGGTGTGCGGTGGTTCCAAGGGGCGAACTTTGCCGAGATGGCCCAGACCGGTTGCAGTCTCGCGCGTTGTCACGGGCACCTCGCTATCAATGGCGCGCCAATACAGCCGTTTGGCGGCCCAAGCAGCGACGCCCAGCACTAACATCAGCCAGGCGAACAGTCCATGTTCCGCCTTGAACATGTAAGCGATCACGTTCAGCGCGACGACGCCGGTCAGTAATCCCAGCAGCAGGTAATTGGGTGCTGTCAACGGATTGTGCCATTGGCGTATTGGCGTCAGCGAAGCGTAGATCATCGCCGTGCAATAGATGGTAATCACCGACAGCACCGCCGCGATCAGTCCCGCAAGCGCAAAGATGAAGCCCAGGCTTTCCATAAACACCCAGCCGATAGCCAACAGCACAGCCGGCATATAGGTCAGGATTGCCATAACGCCTTCCCGGCTAAGCCAGGACGTCTTCCATTGGCTCAGCGCGCGCCAGGCCCGCTCTGGATGGCCCAGGTGGAAGGTGGATGACAGCAGGCCCGCCGTGGTCAAGCCAAGCGCCAGACCTAAGCCGACAATGCCGACGCCGCGGTCCGCGGGCAGCAGACCGAAGGCACCGAACAAGCCCATTAGGGCCAGCAGGCCATAACCTGCACCGGACGCTGTAGTGAAAAAGATGATTGAAACTGAAGGATGCATTACGCGCGCACCGCCCTGCTTTTTGAACCGGTTATGAGGATGGGTTGGCGCACACGGCGCTGCCTCCTGCCTTTATGGCAGGCATGGGAAGTCATTGGCAATGTCGTCTGTGCTTTCCAGGCGATAGACTTGTTTGGGGCCGAAGCCTCGGATCTCATGCTCACCCAATTCTGTGAACCGGAAATCATGCTCGATCAGATGATACATGTCCTCACACAGAACGATTTGCATGGGCCCGCACAGGGGCTCCATGCGGGCGGCGAGGTTCACGCCGGGCCCGAAAATGTCATAGACGTACTTCTGCACGCCAACGACCGAGCCAATCACCGGGCCGGAATTGATACCAACACGGCATAACCATTGCAGCTCGCTGTTCTGGTTGCGGCGTTTTAGGTATCGCACCATTCGTTGCGCGACTTGAGCAATGTTGCAGGCATGATCGGGGTTTGCATCCGGCAGACCAGACACGGCGACATAGGCGTCGCCCATCGTCTTTAGTCGGTCGCAACCGAATTGCTCCACAATGCGGTCAAAGGCCGTGAAGATGTCGTTCAATTCCGAAATGAGCTTGGTCGGGTCGCGGCTGATCGACATTTCAGTGAAGCCGACAAAATCCAGCATCAGAACCGAGGCTTCGTCATAGCGCTGCGGGATGGTGACGCCGAACTCTTTCCACTCCTCATAAACCGACACGGGCATGATGTTGAGCAGGATTTTCTCAACCCGGTCTTTTTCTTTTTTCAGGTCGCGGTTCTGCCGTTCGATCAGCTTCGAGTATGACTCGATCATATACTCCAGCTCTTTGATCTTGGAGATGTTCTGGCACTGCAGCAACAATGCGCCATTGCTATCGCCCAAGGCCGGTGCCAACTCCAAAGCCAAGCTAATCGGCCGGCGTTTGGGACGGACCTCCGCCTCAAACTTATAGGATTGGCCGTGATCAATCGCCTGCCGTGCCGCGTCCGGATCAAAATTTGGCAGCGCCGTATAGATCGGCATGTCGCTTAAGTCGGTGTCTGGCAGCCAGGAGGCAAACTGGGCGTTGTGCATCACCACGCGGAAGCGTTCAGAATCCAGAACCGCAAGACCCATGCTGATGGAATCAAGCAGCATTGACCGGAAGACATCCATATTCATGGATGTGTCAGCAGCGGTCGATT